>NZ_CP102950.1:4285349-4628024 GCF_024741795.1 Arthrobacter sp. CJ23
TTCTTGCCGCCCTTCTTGCCCTGCGCCGCTCCCGCGGCGGAGCGGTGTTCCTTGCACTGGATGAACAGGTGCCCTCGCACGTCCAGCACTTCAGCGCGCCAGCGCCGGTCCTCCGGGGCATGCGAGCCCAGGCGCTTGACCAGGGTTTCCAGCGACTTGTAGCGGGCGGTGAGCTCGGCGTCGTCGTCCGTTTCGGTGGCGGACGTGCCGGCGGCACGCGTTGGGCGCGTGTGGCGCGCCTTCAGGGCGTTGTGGATGGCGTCCTTGAACTGCTTGGCCGTGGCCGGCAGCGTCTGCTTGATGTCCAGTTCCAGGAAGCTGCCCTCGTGGAAGTTGACCTCGGACAGGATGCCGTTAAGCGGCAGGATGCGGCTGGTGATGGTGCGGCGTTCTTCGTCCAGCAGGTGCAGCAGCGTGCTGAACGATTCGTGCGTGCGCTGGTTGAAGAACAGCCGGAACTCGGCCTCCTGCGCGGGCAGTCCGTCGCTGACGATGGCGTGGTAGCGGGCCTCGAATTCCCCCGCGGCGCCGATCGAGGTGCCATGGTCCGCACTGATGGCGGTGCCCCAGTCGCGGACGAAGCCCTCGAACATGCGGGTGAGCCGCTCGGCGGTCGCCTGCCCGCGGGATTCGGCGGCGTGCAGTTCGCCCAGGAGCCTGCCGCGGACCTCCACGGCGAGGGTATCGAGCTCGTGCAGTTCGGCGAGCTCGGTGAAGCCGGCGAAGTACGGTTCCAGCGCCGTGACGGTGGAGCCCGACGGCGGTGCTTGCTCCAGGCGGAGCCGTGCGGCTTCCAGCAGGGTGTCCGCGGTGGTCATCTGCTGGTCCAGGGCCTTGTATTCGCTTTGCAGCACGGCCGCGGCGCCTGTGGAGGACTGGTGCTTTTCGCGTACGGCCTCGATGTTGGCACGCAGCGGCTCCAGGTCGGCCTGGGCGGCGAGGGCATCGGTGAGGCGCTGTTCGATCCTGCCCAGTTCCTCGGCCGCAACGTTGGCCGAGACCTGCTCCCAGGGGCGCTCGTCCTCGGCCACGCGGCGCAGGGCCTCGAGCTGGCGGGCCATGCCCTGGTGCGAATCCTCGCGGCTTTGGGCCAGTTCCGCGGCCTTGATCAGCTCGTTCTCGAGCTCGCCCACGCGGGCGGCCACGAGTTCCAGCTTGGAGGCGTTGTCGAAGCCCAGGACGTAGTCCTGGCGGCCGGTGAAGCGGTCGTCTTTCTCCACGGTGTGGCGGTTGCGCTTGACCACGCCGCCCAGGCTCAGGCCCTTGTCCAGCGCGGCGAGTTCGTCCGGGTTTTCCACACAGGGGAAGGCGAAGTCCAGGGCGATCCGTTCGCGGATCCACTCGCCGGCGTCGGCGTTTGCCCCAGAGGTGAGGATGCTCAACTTGCCCAGCAGCTCGCCGTCGGACGCGTCCTGCACGGCCAGCGCCCCGCCGGCCAGCGGCTTGGACACGTCCACCGCGCGCAGCGAGCCGCGGACGGTGTTGTCGTTGAGGTAGCGGGTGACCGCCGCGAAGTGCTCGCCGGGGACCAGCAAGGTGGTGGCGAGGTTCCGCAGGGCGCGCTCGGCGGCCGGACGCCACCGCTCCTCCCCCTCGGCGAGATCGATCAGCTCGCCTCCGAACGGCATGCGTTCTTCCGGGATGCCGGTGGCGGCCGCGATGGTGGCGCGGTTTTCAATGCTCGACGGCGGCAGCAGGGACTTGCGCGTCTTGAGCGACACCAGTTCCTGCCCGGCCGCGGCCAGCTCGCGCTTCAGCGTCGCGTGGGCGTCGAAGGCCTCGAAGCGGAGTTCCTTCAGGGCCTCCGTGTCGCCCTGGAGTTCGGCGGAGCGGGCCGCCGCCTGCTCCTGGGCCTGCTCCCAGCCTTCGGCAGACCATTCGAGGTCCAGCCCGGCGTCGGCCAGGGCCTTGCGGGCGGAATCCTCCACCTGCTGGCGGAGCTTCAGCCCCACCCGGGCATTCTCGAGCGACTGTTCGATCGCGGAAATCGCGTTGCCGCCGCGGTTGTTGTAGTCCGATTCGAGCCCGCGCAGTTCCTTGGCCAGGGCGTCGCGGACCGTGCGTTCGGCGGCGAGCTCCTGGGCCTTGGCCTGGGCCAGCTCCTTGAACCGGGCCAGCGTCTTGGCGTGCACGGTGACGGCGAGCTGCTGCTTGTAGGCATCGAATTCGCCGCCGGCCAGCTCCCGGAGGCGGTTGGCATCCAGCAACGCCTGGGCGTAGTCCTTGTTCAGCCCCGGCACGGGCGCCAGCTGGTCGCGCTGCTGCCGCACGTCCTCCAGCCGCTGCCGGATGGACATGAGGTTGCTGAATTCCTCCACCACATCGTCCGCCGCGACGAGCGTGGCCGGGGCGTCCAGCACCTGGTCGCGGAAGAAGGTGTTGACGCTGCCGCCCAGGCCCTTGCCGGCCTGGATGACGCGCAGCAGGGGCAGCGCCTGGTCCGAGTTGATGCCCAGGAGCCGGCGGAACCGCTCCGCAAACGACTTGTGGACATCGAACACCTGGGCATCCGGGAAGATCGTTTCCAGGGAACCGCGGGTGAAGCGCTTCTGCGCGATGCCCTCGATGGCCGCCAGATCCAACGGCTTGCTGTCAATCAGGTAGAAGCGCCCGACGCTCGACTCCGTGCCGTTCTTGGGCAGGTCGAACAGGGCGGAAACCGTCACCTTGGTGCCTGCAGCGTTGTCGAACGTCAGCGCGACGGCGGACCAGGTGGCACCGGGGCGCTGGAAGGCACTGGCCGAGCCCTCGCCCACGGCCTTGTCGCCCACCTTGCCGCGCATGTACGTGAACGTGGTCCTCTTGTCCTCCACAGCCCCGCCTGCGCGCTGTCCGGCGGCCTCGTTGGAGCGTGGACGGGCATCGAAGACACGCAGCATGGCGTCGAACAGCGTGGACTTCCCGACGCCGGAGTTGCCCGTCAGGAGGGTGCCGTTGCGGTCCACGTGCATGGTGTGGGCGCCATGGAATGTGCCCCAGTTGACCACCTGCACCAGCGCCAACCGCATCTGGCCGGGGTTCGTCAGCTCGCCGATCGGGAGCATGGTTGCGATGGTCACTTGGTGATCCCTTCTGCGTGGTCGCCTTCCGCAGCGGCATCGGACACATGCTCTGCATGCTCGCTCGTTCCTCGCTTAGACGCATGCTGCCGCATGTCCCCGTCGCCGCCGCTGTGGCCGGGCGCCGCAGGTTCGCCGAGCCGCGAGGACGCCGGTGCCGCCCAGGGAGTGGCATCCAAGGCACTGGCCGAGGGACCCGACGCGAGCTTGCGAGCGTTGGGTAGGCCACTGCCGCTGTCGGAGCCGGACGGCTCGCTGCTTGCAGCAGAGCCGTCCGGCGGAGGGGCGGGGGCGGCATCGCCATCGTCGTTGGGTGCGTCGCCGTCACCCTCGTCGTCCTCCGCGGATTCGTCCGAGTCGGCGAGCTCGAGCAGCGGCTCGGTGCCTGTTTCGTCGGCTGCTACTGCCACCAAGGCTTCTATTTGGGCGGGGATGTCGCCGATGTTTTCGAAGGGGAGGGCCAGGGGGAGGGCGTTGGAGATCGTGTAGGTATCGTCCAAGGGGGTGGCCAGGAGGAGTTGGCGGGCTTGGAGTTTGGTGATGGTGCGGGTGACTACGTCGGCGTCGCGCAGGGCGTCCTGTTGGCCGGCGGGCTGGTAGTGCGCCACGAGATCGGCGATTTCCTCGCGCGTGATGGTGGGGTCCGTGTTCGCCGTGACATGGCGGTCCAGCAGGAGGCGCAGGCGCAGAAGCACGATGGTTTCGACTCGGCTCAGGGCACGCTGCTGGCGCAGGATGCTGGAACGGCTGCTGCCGCCGATAGCGTCCGGGTCCACCGGGCGGAGCACCGCGATCTTGCGCTCGTGGTCCAGCTGCAGGGTCAGGAACAGTTCGGAGAGCCGGCTGCGCAGGATGAGCTGGCTGTCCAGAAGGGTTGTCCACAGTTTCTCGTCGCGGCCGCCGTCCACATACGGGCCCTTGAGCAGCTTCACGAGGGCCTGGCGGACCTTCATCGGGAGGACTCCGGTGTCGCCCGGGAACAGGGCCGCGCCGTCAACAAAGGTGTCCCGGGGCCTGACCCGGAAGGGGTCCGCAGGCGGAGCGGCAGGCTCCGCGACGAACGTCGCATCCGCGGCGGCGTCCGCCGCCTCCGGGGCCGCCGTCGTCGTCGTTTCTTCAGTCATGGTCAATCCCTATCCAGCGTGACAACAGGCAGGTACGCGGTGCGTGTGCTGCCGTCGATTTGTTCGAAGTCGAGGTGTTCCCAGGCTGCCCGGTCAAAGGCGGCGCCGGTGTGCAGGGCCAAGGAGAGCAGGGTCCGCACGGAGTTGATGTGGCGTTCTTCGGCGGGAAGGTTTTCCCACGCCTCGCCCAGGGTGGCGGAACCCGCCATGGCGGCACGGACGACGTCGGGCCTTGCCTTCGCGGTGCGCTGCGAGCGCACGCGGTCCGAGTCGCTGAAGGCGATGGGATCGGCGAGCCGTGGCGGGGCGGCGAACTCGTCCGGGTCGAAGAGCTTGACCATGGAGAGCGATTCGAAGCCTGCGTTGAACAGGACCGGGCCGGGAACCAGGCCGGGGCGGTCGCGTTCGTAGGGCATGGCGCGGATAGCCTGTTCGGCTTCGCCGAGGACCTTGCGCAGGCTGACGGACTGCCGGACGTCGTCGCTCTGGATGTAGGTGTTCAGGCTTTCGGAGAGCTTGCCGTAGATGCGCTGGATGTGGCCGTGCTGGGTGCGCAGTTCGGCCACGAGGTTCTTGAGGGTTTCGCGGTCCTCGTGGCTGAGCTCGTCGGCGAACTGCCGGCTCAGGACCTCGCCGATGGCCGAACGGAAGCGCAGCTGCTGCTGCGGGTCCTCAAGGAAGGCCGTGAACGAGCGGAACGTGCGGCCTTCCGGGCTCTGGCGCAGCCGCTTGTCGGCCTCCAGGACCTGGGCCATCGTGGCACCCTTGCTGAGCGATTCCTCGATGATCTGGTTGCGGAGTTCGCCCACCAGCTCCTCGATGCGGTCGCGCATCTTCTTGTAGTCCGCGGGCAGGCTGGCGGCGAGATCCAGGATGTTCCCGGCGGCCTCCACGGCTTCTTCGTCGTCCAGCAGGCCGTCGAATTCGCCGGAGCTGATGTCCTCGATGAGCTGCTGGCGCTCCTCGATTTCGTCCTCGAGGGCTTCCAGCCGGGCGCTCTGGTCCGGGTTGGTCTCGTTGGCAAGCTTCTCGACGTCGCCCAACAGTGTGCCCAGGCGGGAGCCGTTCAGGGTGGAGCGTTCGCTCGAAAGGCTGTCCAGGAAGGCGAGCACGCGGGCCGCGGCCTCCGTGGCCTCGTACACAATCTGCCCCGACTGGTTGCGCCGCGTCAGGAACTGACGCCGGGTCCACTCGTCGGCGAAGGCCTTGCCGTTCGCCTGCCCGCCGAGCCCCGGTTCCTCGCGGCGGAGCTGCTCCAGGAAGGCGTCGACGTCGGCGTGGAACTCTTCGAGGGGAAGCTGCGGGCGGGTGCGGGTAAAGGATGCCTGCAGGACCGCGATGACCCACGGGGCCGAGCGCGTGAGGGCCCAAGCGGGGCCCTTGGTGAGTACTTCGAGCTCGCGCAGCCGGGCGCTGATGGCATCGGCTGACGACATTGCTGAACGGGACACTTTCTCTCCTTCAGCTGCCACGGAACCATGGGACAGCGAAAACTGCCCCGTACAAGGTTAACGCAGGGTGCCGCCGCGGCCGCCGTGGCCGTTCCGTGACCTACCTCCGCGTAGGGTTTCGATCCCGTATCAACAATGTCACGGCGCGTTTTCACGCTGGCCGCGCAGCCGCCGTCGCCCTAATGTCCTTATTAAACGACGTCGCCCTCTGCCACGTCGGCCCGGGCAATGTTGCGAAGGGGGAACCATGCAGCTTGATTTCACGGCGCTGGAAACAGCCACGTACGTATTTTTCGGAACGCTGGTATTTGCACTGATTCTGGTCTTGTTCATCACCGCGGCCGCGCTGGCCACGCTCATCCTGATCGGCGCCGGCGGCCTGGTCTGGTACCTCATCAAGGCTGTGCTGGGCGGACTGGTCCACGGCATCAATTTCGCGTGGGACCGCATGGTCCACCACGCCGGGCAGGTTGAACTGCCGGGCGAGCTCCAGCCGTCCCCTAGCACGGGTAGCTACTCGCGGGTAGCATTGAGGGACAGCTGAAGGGTTCCCACCCAAGGCGGACCCTGGGCCCAAACCGGCACGTCCGGTAGAGGAGTTCACCCATGACTTCCGCCACTGACCGCCAAGCCACCGACCACACGGCCACACGCGTCGAGGCCACCGCCGAGCAGGCCCGCGCCATTGCCGAGGCCGCCCGCGAAACCGAGTGGAACCGTCCCAGCTTTGCCAAGGGCCTGTACCTGGGCGACTTCGATCTGGGGCTGATCCACCCGTGGCCGCAGGCCAGGGCCGACGACGTGGAGCGGGGCGAGGCGTTCATGGCCCGGCTCCGGGACTTCTGCGAGACGATGTCCGGGCGCGTGATCGAGCGCGACTCCAAGATCCCGGACGAATACCTTGCAGGCCTGACCAAGCTGGGAGTCTTCGGCATGAAGATCCCCCGCGAATACGGCGGCCTGGGCCTGTCCCTGGTGTACTACGGCCGGGCGCTGGCGCTGCTGGGCTCCGTCCATTCGAGCCTCGGGGCCCTGATTTCGGCGCACCAGTCCATCGGTGTCCCCGAGCCGGTGAAGGTCTTCGGCACCCCGGAGCAGAAGCAGGAGTACCTTCCGCGCTGCGCCGCCGGCGCCATCACCGCGTTCCTGTTGACCGAGCCGGACGTCGGCAGCGACCCCGCCCGGATGGGCTGCACCGCTGTGCCATCCGACGACGGCGGGTCCTACGTTTTGGACGGCGTGAAGCTGTGGACCACCAACGGGGTGATCGCCGAACTCGTGGTGGTCATGGCGGTGGTCCCCCGGCACACCGGCCCGGACGGCATCCCCCAGAAGGGCGGCATCACCGCGTTCGTGGTGGAAATGGACTCCCCCGGCATCACCGTGGAGAACCGCAACGCCTTCATGGGCCTGCGCGGCATCGAGAACGGCGTGACCCGCTTCCACCAGGTCCGGGTCCCCGCCGCGAACCGGCTCGGCAGGGAAGGCCAGGGCCTCAAGATCGCCCTCACCACGCTCAACACCGGGCGCCTCTCCCTCCCGGCCTTGTGCGTGGCTTCCGGCAAGTGGAGCCTCAAGATCGCCCGCGAGTGGTCCAACGCCCGCACGCAGTGGGGCCGGCCGGTGGGCAAGCACGAGGCCGTGGGCAAGAAGATCGCGTTCATCGCCGCCACCACCTTTGCCCTGGAGGCCGTCTTCGAACTGGCGGCCGAAATGGCCGACGCCGGGCAGAAGGACGTGCGCATCGAGGCCGCCCTCGCCAAGCTCTGGGCCACGGAGCTGAGCCACAAGGTGGCCGACGAACTGGTGCAGATCCGCGGCGGCCGGGGCTTCGAGACGGCGGAATCGCTGGAGGCTCGCGGCGAACGGGCGGTGGCCGCCGAGCAACAGCTGCGCGACATCCGGATCAACCGGATCTTCGAGGGCTCGAGCGAAATCATGAAGCTCCTGATTGCCCGCGAGGCCGTGGACGCCCACCTCGCGGCAGCGGGCGACCTCGCTTCAGTGGACGCGAGCCTGCAGGACAAGGCCCGCGCCGCCGTCGGGGCCTCCGGCTTCTACGCGAAGTGGCTGCCGAAACTCGTGGCCGGGGCGGGCATGGATCCGCGCTCGTACGGCGAGTTCGGGCGGCTGGGCAAGCAACTGCGGTTCGTGGAGCGTTCCTCGCGGCGGCTGGCCCGGCAGACGTTCTACGGCATGGGGCGCTGGCAGGCGAAGCTCGAGTACAAGCAGGCGTTCCTGGGCAGGATCGTGGACATCGGCGCGGAACTGTTCGCCATGGCGGCGTGCTGCTCACGGGCAGAGATGCTGCTGCGGACCCAGCCCGCACACGGCGCCGCGGCCTTCGAACTCGCGGAGGCGTTCTGCGAGCAGGCCCGCGTGCGGGTGGACGAATACTTCGATCAGCTCTGGAGGAACACCGACGACGCCGACCATGGGCTCTCATCCAAGGTGCTCGCCGGCGACTACACCTGGCTCGAGGCCGGCGTCCTGGACCAGTCCGAGGGCACCGGTCCATGGATCGCCGACGCCTCCCCGGGGGCCTCGACGCGGGAGAACCTGCACCGCAAATACCGCTGATTCACGCCGCCGCGGGCTACCGGACCTCACCGTCAAGGTAGTACCAGCGCTGGGCTTCCCGCACGAAGCGGCTGACTTCGCGCTGGATGCCGCGCTGGCCGTCCGCCCTGAAGTGTGCCGCGAACTCGACGGTCCCCTTGTCATCGAGCGGCCCTCCGGAGGACGTTGCGAGGATGTCCAGGCGCCGCCATTCCGTGTCCGGGTCCAGCTCGAGCGAGGCCGGGCGCGTGCTGGCGTGCCAGGTGCGCAGGAGGTAACCGGCGTCGAGCACCACGAACGCGGCGTAGCGCGAACGCATGAGCTGCTCGGCCGTCGGCGCGTCGGCGTCGCCGCGGTGGAAGCGGCCGCAGCACTGCTCGTAGTGTTCGCCGGAGAGGCAGGGGCACATGCCGTTGCGGAGTCTGGAGAGGTCTGGCGTCATGGGGATCCCCATCTGTGGGCTGCGGGTGAGCTGGTTGTTGGTGAGAGCTAGGCAACAAATTTTGTCATGTGAGATAACAGCTTCGAAACAACCTCGGCGGATCGCGAATTGGCAGGTGATTCTGTCGGCCGTCGATCGTAGGCTGGGTAGACAAGCCGCTGGGTGAGCGGCGCTCACCTCACGAACGAGCAGCAACGGAGGCTACGTGGAGGATCCGACAACGCTCGCCCTCAACCTGACTTTTCTCGGCACGCTCGGCGTGGCAGGCCTCATGTTCATGCTGCTGGGATTCCTGGTGGTGCTCACCTTGGTGATTGCAGGAATCGCCCGCTTGGTCTCCATCATCCTGCTGGCGATGGTGGGGGTCTTCCCCAAGCGTGACACGATGCCGATCGTGCACCTGCCGCCGACGCCAACGTGGTTCCCTGAGGCGGACTCCGCGCCTGAAGCGGCGCTCCCGGAGGCTGTCCCGCCCGCGGCCGGCGAGCCGCTTGCTGCGGAGCCGGTGGTGGAACTCCCGACGGCGGCCGTCGCGGCGGCGGCCGTCGCGGCGGCGGCCTCCG
Source organism: Arthrobacter sp. CJ23 (assembly GCF_024741795.1). Lineage (NCBI taxonomy): Bacteria > Bacillati > Actinomycetota > Actinomycetes > Micrococcales > Micrococcaceae > Arthrobacter > Arthrobacter sp. CJ23. The sequence goes on from NZ_CP102950.1 coordinate 4,294,548, forward strand.
CGGCGGCTGCCTCCGCGGCGGCTGCCTCCGCAGCGGTGCCGCTTGCTGCCGTGTCAGCACGGCCGCGCCGGAACTTCTTCAAGCCTGCCCAGTTCAGGGCCTGGGCCAAGCGCGCGGCCGCAACATTCTTCACCTCGCAAGGGAAACACCACCCGCTTGTCGCTGCCCTGACGCACGAGCCGCCGGTCCTGTCCGAAAAGTGGGCGGCCGCCGTCGCGCAGGCCGATGAACGTGCCGCCGCCCGTGCGAAAGCAGCCGAACTTCCCAAGATCGTGGTCACTGTCCGCGAGGTGGCGCCGAGCGAGGAGACTGAACCCCGGGACAAGCCCGTTCCGACGGAGAAGACATCCCAGGGCGCGCCCTCCAACGGCGGGACCCCGCAGGGCGGGGCCACCAAGAACTCGCCGCGGCAGCCTGTGCACGGCGGTTCGCTCACGTCCGCAGCAGGGGCCCGGCCGCGCACCTAGCTTCGCTTAGTAGCGACGGAGCCTGGGACGAGCGGCTTACGCCGCCAGTTGCCGGAACGCAGCCCCGTGGTAGACCAGCGGCTTGGAGCCGTGGTTGATGGCCGTGGACTTCACTTCGAGCACCACGATTGCGTGGTCACCGGCCGGGGTCTCGGAGACGATCTCGCATTCGAAGCCGAGCACCGCGCCGTCGATCAGCACGGCTCCCGTATCGCTCACGGAGGTGTCCAGCCCGGCAAAGCGGTCGCCCCGTTTGGAGGACAGCTGCAGGCAGGCGGCTTCCTGGCCCTCGGCCAGGACCGAGATGCCCAGGCGCGGTGCCTGGCGCAGCTTCGGCCACGTTGTAGAGGAGTTCTGCACGGCGAACATGACCAGCGGCGGGTCCAGCGAGACGCCCACGGTGAAGGAGGACGCCACCAGGGCTTCCGGGACGAAGTCCACCATGGCGCTGAAGGCCGCAACGCCGGAGGGGAATTGCGAGAACGCAGCCTTGATCGATGCGGATCCGTCCACGGTGGCCTGTGTCATGTCAGCTTCCTTTCCTGGGATTGGTACGCGGTTCCTTTCCACTAATTCACCTGCCGGCCGGCAGGACAATATTTGTTGATCCGGAAGACGTTTGTGTACCCGCGTGTCAAGATCCGGGCCTCCACTGCCCCGGAAATCCGCCCCAGCGTTACCCCCGGAGACGAAAAGTGAAGAACTCCTACCGGTTCCGCGTGCGGGTGCCGCGATCTGTGTAGCCTCGTCTCCATCCATGCAGGCCCTGACCACCACCGCGAGCACGACAAAGGAAGCTGCAGATGAGCCTCAGCGAGCTACGAACCCTCGGACGCACGGGCGCCCTGATCAGCCCCCTGACCCTGGGCACCCTGAACTTCGGCACCGGCACGGCCCCGACGGGTCCGGACGAGAGCATCCGCATCATCCACGCCGCGCTGGACGCGGGCATCACCAGCATCGACACCGCGGACATCTACTCGCAGGGCGAAGCTGAAACCGTAGTGGGCCTGGCGGTCCGGGGCAGGCGCGACGACGTCTTCCTCGCCACCAAGTTCCACGGCCAGATGGGGCCCAATCCGGCCCACGCCGGCAACTCGCGCCGCTGGATCGTACGTGCGGTGGAGGACAGCCTGCGCCGCCTGCAGACGGACAGGATCGACCTGTACCAGGCCCACCGGCCGGACTACACCACCGATCTGCTGGAGACCATCACGGCGCTGAACGACCTCATCCGCCAGGGCAAGATCCTGTACTACGGCACCTCGGTCTTCACGCCCGCACAGCTGGTGGAAGCGCAGTGGATCGCCAACACGAACCACCTGGTCCCGCCGGTGGTGGACCAGGTCCCCTACTCGCTTCTGGTGCGCGCCAACGAACGCGACGTCTTCCCGATCACGCAACAGTACGGCGTCGGGGTCCTCAGCTATGGACCGCTCGACGGCGGCTGGCTGGCAGGCGGGTACCGCGTCGGGGCGGGGCAGCCCGAGAGCTCGCGGGCCGCCGCGGTGCCGGGCCGTTTCGATGTCACCGCACCCTTCAACCAGGGCAAGCTCCACGCCGCGGATGCCCTCGCCCAGCTGGCCGCACGGCACGGGCTTACGCTGATCCAGCTCGCTGTCGGCTTCGCCCTGGGCCACCCGGCGGTGAGCAGCGTGGTGATCGGGCCCCGCACGGAGGAGCAGCTGACCGACTACCTCAAGGCGGCCGAGGTGGTCCTCAGCGATGCCATCCTGGACGAGATCGACCAGATCGTGGCCCCGGCCGGCAACTTCCTGGAACGCGACGCCGGCGCCGTGGTGCCGCATCTGGAATATCCGGAACTCCGACGCCGGCAGTAGCTTTTCCCCGCTTCTGAGGAACCGCGGACTGCTCTCTTGGACGGTTCTCTTGACGCCCCGGGGGCGGCGGCGTAAACCTGATCTAAGTGCTGCTCGCAGCGTGCATCCAGTAGAACGCCGCCTTCCCATGTCCAAGCACAATCTGAAGAACCGCAACCATTTCACCGCCCCCGTTGAGGCTGGCGGACCCAGCAGCGGGCCGCTCACCGCCGAGGAACTGCAGCTGGCGGCCCGCAACCATGCGATGCCGCTCGAGGCCCTGCGCGAGGACATCACCCCGGCCGGCCTGCATTACCTGCTGACGCACTTCGACATCCCCTACATCGCGCCCGAGACCTGGAGCCTGCGGATCGGCGGGGCCGTGGACCGGGAGATCGAGCTGAACCTGGAGGACCTCAAGGCCCGGCCCAACGTGACGATGCCCGTGACCCTCGAATGTGCAGGCAACGGCCGCTCGCTCCTGAAGCCCCGGCCGCTCAGCCAGCCCTGGGTCCTCGAAGCCGTAGGCACGGCGTCGTGGACCGGAACCCCACTGGCACCCATCCTGGCCGAAGCCGGGCTGGCGGGTGACGCCGTCGAGCTCGTCTTCACGGGCGCCGACCGCGGCATCCAGGGCGGCACAGAAGAACCGTACGCGCGGAGCCTGACGGTCGCCGAGGCGATGCATCCCGAGGTCTTGCTCGTGTACGAGATGAACGGGGCGCCGCTCCCGCCGCAGCACGGCTTCCCGCTGCGGCTGTTGGTCCCCGGCTGGTACGGGATGGCGAGCGTCAAGTGGCTGGCGTCCATCGAGGCAGTGACCAGCCGCTTCGAGGGCTACCAGCAGGCCGTCGCGTACCACTACATGCAGGGGCCGGAGGGGCCAGGGCTTCCCGTCACCCGCATCCGGGTCCGCTCGCTCATGGTGCCGCCGGGCATCCCGGACTTTTTCACGCGCAAACGGGTGATGGATGCCGGGCCAGTGATGCTCCGCGGCCGGGCGTGGTCCGGGCACGGCGAGATTGAGCGCGTGGAGGTGGGGATCGACGGCGAATGGATGCCCGCGCATCTCGACCCGCCAGCCGGCGACTTTGCCTGGACCGGCTGGTCGATGGTTTGGCTTGCCGCTCCCGGGGAGCACGAACTGCGCTGCCGGGCGATGGATTCCTCCGGCGCGCTTCAGCAGACCACGCAGGTGTGGAACTACCAGGGCATGGGCAACAACATGGCGCAACTGGTGCACGTGACGGTGCGGTAGGGACGCCGACAGCGGGCCGGCCGCGGGGGCGGCGGGCGGCGCGGGCGGCGGCAGCCCGGTGGGACGCCCGGCGTCGGCGGCTATACTCGTTCGCAACCATGACAAGTCTGCCTGCCTCCCCCGCGAACGTCCGCATCGACGCCTGGCTGTGGGCAATCCGCGTGTACAAAACGCGATCCGTGTCCACGACTGCATGCCGCGCGGGACATGTGCGGATCAACGAAAACCCGGCCAAAGCCTCGCAGACGGTGATCGTCGGCGACACCATCCGCGTCCGCGAACCTGGCTACGAGCGCATCCTTGAAGTCCGACGGTTGATCGCCAAACGTGTCGGCGCCGAGGCGGCCTCACACTGTTTCACGGACCACACCCCGCCCCGCCCCGTGGCACCGGCGCTCGGCCTGCCGCAGCGCGACCGCGGCGCCGGCCGCCCCACCAAGAAGGACCGCCGCGAGATGGAGCGACTCAAGGGGCGGTAGGCTCCGCCCTGTCTCGGCGGAGGGTTATCCACATACGCTTCATGTGACAAGCAGCGGCCCCGCAGCCCCGGTTAGACTGGCCGACGATACGCCGTACCAGCTTCTGGGGAGCCTGACACATGAGCCGCATTTCCTTCGCCCACTTTTCGCCGCTTGCCCGCACACGAGTCAGCGCGCTGGCGCTTGCTGCTGCAGCAGCACTGCTCCTGAGCGGCTGCCAGGGCGGCAGCACCCCTGCCAATACGGGCTCGACGACGGCGTCCCCCACCTCCAGCGCGACGCCCACGCCCTCTCCCACGCCCACCGCCGCGTACAAGCCCGCAGATGCGAAAGGCAAGGCCCAGAACGTGCCCGTTCCCGTGATGCCTTCGTTGGCGAAGGAGAACACGAAGGAGGGGCTGGAAGCGTTTGTTCGGTACTGGTACGCCACTTACTCCTACGCAATGGAAACAGGTGACCTTGCCCCCTGGATAAGCACAACGGATACATCAACTGCGATTGCGGCAGCTTACAAAAAGGCCATCGAACTCAACTATGTGAAAGGTCGCTGGCTCGTCGGAGGAAGAATCACAACGCCGGTCGTCGAAGTCATGTGGGTTGACGGAGCAGATCAGCAGTCAGCCAAGGTCCAGGTCATCCAGGAACGAACACAGTACTACGATGCTGACGGCAGCGTGGGGCAGGCCGAGACCCCGGCAGCCAACATTGCCGAGGCCGTCTTCTCCCGTTTCATTGACGGTGCCTGGCGCGTTACGGACAACGGAAAGATCGTAGGCTAGCTGTGCGAGCCGCACGTGCTTCTTGCGTCCTGGTGCTTTTGGTCGTCATGCAAGTCTGGTTCAGTGCAGGACCATCGGCTGCAAACGACGACCCCAGAGCGACCACCGATCGAAACAAAACGACAATTGTCGTTGGTGCCACTTTCAGAATCAATCCGGATACGGGTATGCCAGAGGCAAGATCTGATGCGGCCGTCGAGGAGGATCCCAACAAGTACATGTACGACCTCCAGTGCCGGGTCGAAGACGACAAAACGTCAGTGCCCTGCCTGCCCGGTCAGCTTCGGTGCCCTCCGAAGGAGCCGGGCGGAGAAGAGGGCATTCCGATCATCTGGAAGTACGCCCCCAAGGCCATTGAGAATCCCACGTGGACGCAGTGGCAGCCCGTGAACGGACAAGCTGTCTGCCTCTACGACGCCGAACCGCAGAACATCCTCGCCAACATCGCCGCACGGATCCTCAGCGACTTCCGCCAACTGCCGGTGAACGCCGGTGAACTCGGCGCCCAGCCCTTCCCCCACACACTCAGGGGCGGGCCGACCAACTTCTACGCCAACACCACGGAACAGGCCTTCGACGTCACCATCCTCGGACAAAGAGTGCACCTGGTGGCCACCCCGGCGAGCTACACCTTCAGCTTCGGCGACGGCACCAGCCTCGGGCCCACGCCGATCGCCGGCGGCCCCATTCCGGAGCTGGAGTGGCTGTCCGAAGCCACCCGGACCAGCCACGCCTATGAGCAAACGGGCGACTTCCCGGTCACCGTCACCACCAGCTTCACCGGCACCTACGCGGTCAACGGCGGACCCGCCCTTCCCATCAACGGAACCCTGGACCTGGCAACCGCACCCAGGACCATCCAGGTGTGGAGGACCGAGACCGCCCTCGTGGCCGAAAACTGCCTGACAGACCCCACATCGTGGGCCTGCCCTGGCTCCCGTACCCCAAGGTAGCCAAGGGATCCGCAGAAATGAGCCAGACTGCCACCGGCATTTGAAGTCCGGAGCCGTCGGCCGGTCATTTGGGACTCCCCCTTCGCTTCCCGGTCACGCTCAAAAAAGTTGGTGAACCTGCAGGGCAGGGACGCGTAGAGTTGCGGAAGACGCCGATTCTCGACGCCGTACAGCTGTGGGAGAGAATGTGACACCTGACTGGGACGAAAAGAGGGCTCTGCTTCAGGAGCCCAACATTGCTGCCGTGACGCAGCTTTGCGACGAATTGATGGCCAAGAAACCGGGGTCTTCCGTGCCCTACATCGATCCCGTGCATGACGAGGACGAATGCCGGATCGTCACCCTCCAAGTGAGCCCGGGTCGCGGTACCGCATCCGGTTTTGTCTCACATTTGAACGACGACGACGCCGCCCGCCGCGCGCAGCAGATCTACGACGCCGCGGAACTGGACGTCCGCTACGTCATGCCGTGGAACTCCTACCCCTGGGTGCGCGATCCCGAACTGCCGCCGGCTCTCAGCGCACAGGAGAAGACGGACGGCCTCAGGCCGCTGCGCCAGTTCCTCAAGATCAACCGCAGGGTTTCCGCCATCGTCGCGCACGGCACCGAAGCCGCTGCCTTCCTGGCCCTCTACGAGAAGACCTACCACTCGCCCCTGCGCCAGCACGGCATCAAGGTCTACAAAGCCAGCGCCCTCGGAGGCCGGGCCTTTGCCCTGTCCGAGGCCAAGCAGCAGGAGCTCCTGGCCAAGAACATCGAAACCTACCGGGACGCCATGCAGCGGGCGGGAATCCAGCACCTCTAACGCCTGGGGGGCTGCCCGGATCATGCCGGGCCTCGCCCCGGCTCAGGCGAACCAGGTGTCCGGCGGGCCCATGAACAGCAGGAAGCTGAACACGGCCGCCACGCCGGCAACCGCGATGACCACGGCCATGACCGGGTTGCCGAGCACCCAGGCCTGGGCCTTCTCAAGTACACCCCGCGGAGGCTCCCCGCCCTTGGCGAGCCGCCATCCGCCGTCGAGCAGTCCCTTGCGATCCAGTGACCTTTCCACCGGAACGGTGGCATACGGGATTACAGTGGCGACGAGCGCGAGCGCGCCGGTCCGTGCAGGCCATTTCTGGTTGATCCAGGTGAAGCACGTGACTGCCCCGTAGCAGAGGAACACGAAGCCGTGCACGCCGCCGCCCATGCGGACGCCGAGGTCCGTGGTCTGGGTGACGTACTTCAGGAACAGGCCGATCAGCAGGATCGTCCATGTGACGGCCTCGGCGAAGGCGAACGTGCGGAACAGGGTACGGGGCGACATGGAAGTCCTCAGTTGGGAAACGGGAGTCCCCTCCAAAATACCGTGGACCGGCGCACAGGCGCGCGCGACGGCGGGTGGCGCGCGCCGTCGTCGTCCTTAGGTCTTAGTTCTTAGGTTTTGGCGCGGGCCTGGACCATGTTCGCGTATGGAAGCCGGCCGTAGCTGCTGACGAAGTCGGCGTGGTAGCTGGCTTCCGCCTTGTTGACCTCGGCCGCCGGGAATTCCTTCCAGGCGATGACCAGCTCCATGGCGTCACGGAGTTGCCAGATCAGCCGGGCGTCCCAGACGACGGTGGGCCGGCCGCGGCCGTAGTCCATGAACTCCTGGATCTGCTTGCGGAGGCCACGGTTGCCCTGGCTGCCGGCGCTGGCTTTGCCCAGGTAAAGGACCTTGGCTTCGGTAACCCACTCGGCCTCGAGGGCTTCCTTTTTGAGCGAAGGATCCTTCTTCTTGAACGTGCCGGCCGTGCTCTTGGCGAGGAAGACCGGCTCGAAGCCTTCAGGCTGCAGGATGGCGAATATGCCGGGGCCCTGGGGAACGCGCATGATCTCGAGCTCGTCGAGGACCCGGAATCCGGTGAAGCCATCCTGGACGAGCGTCTTTTTGGTGATTGGCATGGTGCTCCTACTTTAGGGGGTCAGGACCACGGGCTCAGCCTGACGTCGCGCCGGACAAGGGCCCCGACGCCACCGGATCTCCTGGATTGTTCACGTCAGGCGTCGAAGTCCAGCAACAATTGCCGGTTCCTGATTCGCGATTCGCCGCATTCGACCGCCAGCCGGGCAAGTTCGATGGACGCTCGGCTTCTGTTCTTGGGCCTGCCGACGGCAATATGCGGCACCCAGCGCGGGGATCTGAAGCCAAGGGCCGGCGAGCTGAGAATGAAGTCGTCGATGTTGTCCACGAGCAGTTCGTCGAGGAGCTCGTGGAGCGCCACGACGAGGGAGACCTGATAGTCCCGCACATGCTGGGGAACCTCGACTTCCAGGCCACGCACGGCGCCACCGCCCAGGACGATCAGCCGATCGGCGGTACCGGAGAAGCCCTCCAGCACAGGCAGCCCACGCAGCCAGGAAGCCGTCCTGCGGCCAGCCGCCTCGGCACTGGTGATTCCCTTGGTCCAGCCGGAAACATCCCGGGCGAAGTCCTCAAGAACGCCGAGGTGGAACAGCGTCATGTGCAATCCCTGGGGCCGGCGCAGCGCATCCACGTAGCGGTCAAAGCCCTCATAGTCCGCAGGCCCGGATCCGATGCTGAGCACGGGCACCTCTACCGTAATGCGCGGAAGTGTCTGCATAGGGCCTCCCTGTCAGCGCCGAACGTTGATGCTGGGGGCAATTATCCTCCGGAGCGAGGCGATTCGGCTGGGCTCCGGGAGCGAGACCCACGTGATGCGCTGGGTAGATGGCCGGACCCAGCCCGCCCCGCCCCTCAAGCCCCCGCAACAAACCTGCGCCTCATTGACATGCCCCTGTGACCCGTGCCATATTCATTACGTGAACCTGTCAGACAGCCGGACAGCAGGACAGGCCGATCCCGGACAGCCCGCCCCCAGCCAGAAAGCTGCGGCGGGCCAGCGCACCGCCACAAGCGGCGCCGTCCCCCGGCCGGCCCCCACTGCGAAGTCCCCCGCCAATTCTCCCACCGCGCCGCGACCCCTTACCCGGGTCAGCGCCGCCGAAGCCGTCTTCAGCGCCATCCGCCATGACATCGAGTCCGGGGCGTTCGAGGTCGGTGCCAAGCTTAGTTCCGAAGCCACGCTCGCAGCCCAGTACGGGGTGAGCCGCTCCGTCATCCGTGAAGCGCTCCGCTCCTGCAACACGCTCGGCCTGACGGTCACCAAGACGGGCAAGGGCACGTTCGTGGTGTCCAACCACGTGGCCAACGATCTCACGCTCGGCCAGTACAGCGCACGGGACCTCAACGAGGCACGCCCGCATATCGAGGTTCCTGCAGCGGGCCTCGCCGCGCAGCGCCGCACCGAGGAGGACCTTGAACACCTCAAGGACCTCGTCCAGGCCATGCTCACGGAAACCGACCCCGAGGCCTGGGTGAACCTGGACGCGAACTTCCACTCCGCCGTCGCGCGTGCCAGCGGCAACAGGGTCTTCGCGAGCGTCGTCTCCGAAATCCGTGAGGCCCTCGCCCACCAGTCCGAAACCCTGAACATGGTAGCTGACCGGCAGCACCTCTCGGACGAGGAACACCTCGCCGTCCTGGACGCCATCGAAGCCGGCGACGCCAGCGCCGCCAGCCAGGCCATGGCCGATCACCTCAACGCGGTGGCCGCAGCCCTGGACGCCATCCTCAGCAAATGACCCTAGCGAAGGACACCATGCCCGCCCACGAAGCACAGGCAGTCACCGCCCCGGCCGAACCAAAGGCCGCACCGAACGCCGCACCAAACAGGGACACCCGCACCCCGCGCCACGTCCCCCTGGTGGAGCAGACCCGCGACGGCCTCGTGGAAAGCGTCCACTACGGCTCGCTGATCGCCACCGGTCCGGGCGGCGAAACCCTCATCACAGCCGGCGATCCCGATGCCGCCTTCTACCCCCGCTCCTCGCTCAAGCCGCTGCAGGCCGTGGCCTTGGTCCGCGCCGGCCTCGAACTGCCGGAGGACCTCCTGGCCCTCACCGCGGCGAGCCATTCGGGTGCCGCGATGCACCGCGACGGCGCCCGCCGGATCCTCGCACTGCACGGACTCACCGAAACAGCCCTCGAAAACAGCACCGACCTCCCGTACGGAACCATCGAGCGCGAGGACTGGCTCCGCAACGGCGGAACGCCCACCCAGCTCGCCCAGAACTGCTCCGGCAAGCACGCCTCCATGGCCGCCGTCTGCGTGATCAACGGCTGGCCGGTCGCAGGCTACCTGCACCCCGAGCACCCGCTCCAGCTCCTCGTCAGGGACACCATCACCGAGCTCACCGGCGAGGAAGCCGCCGCCGTCAGCACCGACGGCTGCGGCACCCCGCTCTTCGCCCACACCCTGCACGGCATGGCCCGCGCCTACGGCCGGCTCGCCAGCGCGGCAGCCGCCAGCGAAGAGGGCAGGGTCGCCAACGCCATGCGCCGCTACCCCGAGATGGTGGCCGGCGAGGGCCGCGACGTCACCGCCCTCATGCGCGCCGTCCCGGGCCTGCTCGCCAAGGACGGCTTCGAGGGCCTCCAGCTGATCGGGCTCCCGGACGGCACCGGTATCGCCGTCAAGATCTCCGACGGCGGCGACCGCGCCCGCCTGCCCGTCACCGTCCGCGTCCTCGAGGCCCTGGGGCTCGACGACGGCGCCCTGGATGCGCTCCAAAGCCCGCCTGTGCTGGGCGGCGGCAAACCGGTGGGCGTCCTGCGCGCCAGCAATTTCCTGCAAACCACCTTCCAGTCAGCCAACCACGATTAAGGACAGCTATGACCGCCGTCGATCAAGCCATCCACGTCCGCTCCGAACACGATCTCCTGGGTGACCGGGACGTCCCCGCCGGTGCCTACTGGGGCGTCCACACCCTGCGTGCCATCGAGAACTTCCCCATCACGGGCCAGCCGCTTGCCTCCAACCCGCACCTGGTGCGCGGCCTGGCCGCAGTGAAGCTCGCCGCCTCCCGGAGCAACCGCGAGCTCGGCCTGCTGGACGATGAGAAGGCCGACGCGATCGAGCAGGCCTGCCAGGACATCCTGGACGGCATGCTCCACGGGCAGTTCATGGTGGACGTCATCCAGGGCGGCGCGGGCACCAGCTCGAACATGAACACCAACGAGGTCATCGCCAACCGTGCCCTGGAAATCCTGGGCCACGCCAAGGGCGACTACTCCAAGCTCCACCCCAACGACGACGTCAACCTGAGCCAGTCCACCAACGACGTCTACCCCACGGCCGTAAAGCTCGGCACCATCTTCGCCGTCCAAGGACTGCTGTCCGCGCTCGAAGAACTCGAAGGTGCCTTTGCGGCCAAGGCCATGGAATTCCAGACCGTGGTGAAGATGGGCCGCACCCAGCTGCAGGACGCGGTGCCCATGACCCTGGGCCAGGAGTTCGGCGGCTACGCCGTGACTGTCGGCGAGGACCGGGCCCGGCTCGCCGAATCCCAGATGCTGATCCACGAGATCAACCTCGGCGCCACCGCCATCGGCACCGGCCTGAACGCCCCAGCCGGCTACGCCGAGGCGGCCTGCCGGCACCTGGCCCAGATCACCGGGCTGCCGCTGCTCACCGCCGCCGACCTCATCGAGGCCACCCAGGACGTGGGCGCCTTCGTGCACCTCTCCGGTGTCCTGAAGCGCGTGGCCGTGAAGCTCTCCAAGATTTGCAACGACCTCCGCCTGCTGTCCTCCGGGCCGCGCGCGGGACTGGGCGAGATCAACCTGCCGGCAGTGCAGTCCGGCTCGTCCATCATGCCCGGCAAGATCAACCCGGTGATCCCGGAAGTGGTCAGCCAGGTGGCGTACGAAGTGGTCGGCAACGACGTCACCATCACCATGGCGGCCGAGGCCGGCCAGCTCCAGCTGAACGCCTTCGAGCCGATCATCGTCCACAGCCTCCACAAGAGCATCTCCCACCTGGAAGCAGCCTGCCGCACCCTCACGGCCCGCTGCGTCCGGGGCATCACCGCCAACACCGAACATCTGCGGCTTACCGTCGAGCAGTCGATCGGCCTGGTCACCGCACTGAACCCGCACATCGGCTACGCCTCCGCCACCGCCATCGCGCAGGAGGCCCTCGTCACCGGCAAGGGCGTGGCGGAACTCGTCCTGGAACACGGTCTCCTGACCGCGGACCAGCTCGAAGAACTCCTCAGCCCCGAGCGCCTGGCGAACTTGAGCAAGTAACCGCACCTTACGCAGGACCTCCCAACAGGACACCCCTAAGGATTCCAATGACCAACGCACCCATTACGGACCACACGGTCCCTGCCCAGGCCCATGCCTCCGAACGGGCCCTCCATGCAGAGGACAAGGGCTACCACAAGAGCCTGAAGCCCCGGCAGATCCAGATGATCGCGATCGGCGGCGCCATCGGCACCGGCCTGTTCCTCGGCGCCGGCGGCCGCCTCAACGCGGCAGGCCCGTCCCTTGTCATCGCGTACGCGGTCTGTGGCTTCTTCGCCTTCCTGATCCTGCGCGCCCTGGGCGAACTGGTACTGCACCGCCCGTCGTCGGGCTCGTTCGTCTCCTACGCCCGCGAGTTCTTCGGCGAGAAGGCGGCGTTCGTCTCCGGCTGGTTCTACTGGATCAACTGGGCCACCACCACCATCGTGGACATCACCGCCGCGGCCCTGTACATGAACTTCTTCGGCAAATACATCCCGTGGATGGGCGTGGTGCCGCAGTGGCTCTGGGCTCTGATCGCCCTCGTGGTGGTCCTCGGCCTGAACCTTGTCTCCGTCAAGGTGTTCGGCGAGATGGAGTTCTATTTCGCGCTCATCAAGGTGGCCGCCCTGGTGGCGTTCCTGGTGATCGGCACGTACTTCGTCATCTTCGGGACCCCGGTTGAGGGCCAGCAGGTGGGCTTCAGCCTCATCACGGACCACGGCGGCATCTTCCCCAACGGCCTGCTGCCGATGATCATCCTGATGCAGGGCGTGCTGTTCGCCTACGCCTCGATCGAGCTCGTGGGCACGGCCGCCGGTGAGACGGAGAACCCCGAGAAGATCATGCCCAAGGCCATCAACTCCGTGGTCTTCCGCATCGCAGTGTTCTACGTCGGCTCCGTCATCCTGCTGGCGCTGCTCCTGCCGTACACCTCGTACGAGAAGGGCGTCAGCCCGTTCGTGACGTTCTTCGGCTCCATCGGCATCCAGGGCGTGGACGTGATCATGAACCTCGTGGTCCTCACCGCCGCACTGTCCTCGCTGAACGCCGGCCTGTACTCCACCGGCCGCATCCTGCGCTCCATGTCCGTGGCCGGCTCGGCCCCGAAGTTCGCCCAGCGCATGAACAAGGCCGGCGTCCCCTACGGCGGCATCGCGATCACCGCCGGCGTCTCGCTGCTCGGCGTTCCGCTGAACTACCTGGTCCCCGCCCAGGCCTTCGAGATCGTCCTGAACGTCGCCTCGGTAGGCATCATCGTCACCTGGGCCACGATCGTCCTGTGTCAGATGCAGCTCAAGCGCTGGGCGGACAAGGGCTGGCTGAAGCGTCCGTCCTTCCGGATGTTCGGCGCCCCGTACACCGGCTACCTCTCGCTGCTGTTCCTGCTGGGCGTGCTGGTGATGGTGTTCATCGATTCCCCGCTGACGCTGCTGGTCACCCTGGTGGCCTGCGCGCTCATGGTGCTCGGCTGGTTCCTGTGCCGCAAGCAGATCCACGAGCTCGCCGCAGCCCGGGACGGCTTCACCGGCAGCTCCCCGGTGATCGCCAACCGTCCGGTCGCCGGCGCCGAAGACAGGATCTGACCAACGCCAGCCCCCGACGGCGGCGCCCGGGTTCCGTGACAGCGGAACCCGGGTGCCGCCGTCGGGCGTTAACGTCCCCAACCCCAACTAAGTAGCGCCAACCGTCGTTTTGGGCACTCAAAACGACGGTTGGCGCGACCTAGTTGGGTGAGCTCGCGTCGAACTCAAACATCCGATGATTGGCGGCTAGGATTGATCCATGGCTGTGACTGATGAAGCGATCGGCAAGATCAAGGACATGTTGATCTGCGGGGAACTCAAAGCGGGCGACCGGCTCCCCCCGGAGAAGGAACTGAGCGAGCGGCTCGGGCTGTCCCGCAGTTCCCTGCGCGAGGCCGTCAAGGCGCTCGAACTCATCCGCGTGCTGGACGTCCGCCGCGGCGACGGAACCTATGTGACCAGCCTGGACGCACGGCTGCTCAACGAGGCCGTGGCCTTCGTAGTGGACCTGCACCAGGACCGCTCCATCCTGGAACTCTTTGAGGTCCGACGAATCCTGGAACCGGCCACGGCACACATCGCCGCCGGCAAGATGACGCCCGAGGACATCCAGGCCCTGCGCGACACCATGCTGGGCATCGACGAGAACACCGACGTCGAGGAACTGGTGGCCCACGACCTCCAGTTCCACAACATCATCACCAATGCCGCCGGCAACGACTACCTCGGAGGCCTCCTCGAGGCCCTCTCCAGCAGCACCGTCCGGGCACGCATCTGGCGCGGCCTGACCCAGGAGAAGGCCGTGGCCCACACCCTCGCGGAGCACAAGGCCATCGCCGACGCCCTGGAACGCGGCGACGCCGAGCTGGTCCGGGCCCTCGTCACGGTGCACATCAGCGGCGTCGAGGCCTGGCTGCGGCAGGCGCTGTAGCCGCAGCGCCGCCGCGCCGAAACCGCACCCGCTGAGGAACGGCGCACCAGGTCCACAGGGTGCCGAAGCAATCAGTGGGCGCGGGAATGCCCGGCCTTGTAGTTGAGTCCGTAGGTGCGAACGGCCGTGCCTTCGAGGACGGCCTGCCGTCCGGCGGGATCCAGTTCGCCGACCAGTTCCAGCAGCACCTCGAGGGTGCGGCCGTAGGGGGCGCCCAGGGTGCTGACCGGCCAGTCGCCGCCGATCATGAGCCGCTCCGGGCCGAAGGCATCCAGCGCTTCGTCCCACAGCGGCCGCAGGGCCTCCGCCGTGTACGGGACGCCGGGCAGGTGCAGCCCGGAGAGCTTGGCCACCGTGTTGGGCAGCACGGCCAAGGCCCGGAAGTCGCGGCGCCAGGCGGCCATGGAACCAGCCTCCGCCAGCGGCGGTTTGCCGAGGTGGTCCAGCACGATCGTCAGCTCCGGCAGCTCCCGGGCCAGCTGGACGGTCCGGCCGAGGTGCCGCGGAAAAGCGTCCGGGACGTCGAAGGCCAGGCCGTGCGCTGCCAACAGGGCGAGGGATTCCCGGACCTCCGGCAGCTCCAGGAAGTCGTCCCGGGGATCGTCGTGGACCAGGTGCCGGACGCCGCGGAATTTCGGATTGCGGACGAGCCGCTCGAGTTCCTCCCCGGCCTCGGCGGGCTTGTCGAGCGGGATCCAGCCCACCACGCCGAGGATCCAGTGATTCCGGTCCGCGGCGGCGAGCATGGCGTCCGTGTCCGCCGTGGTGTCGTCTGCCTGGACGAGCACCGCACCGCCCACGCCGGCCGCCAAAAGGGTCTCCCGGGCCTCGGCCTCGCCGTAACTGCGGAAGAGTCCGCCGTGCTGCGGGCCCAGCCAGGCGTACGCGCCGGCGCCCAGGGCCGATCCGCCGTGGAGCTCCCAGAGGTGCAGGTGCGCGTCAATCATGGGGCACCGCCGCGAGGGCTGCCCACAGTTCCTCGGGCACGTCCTCGGCCATCCTGGCCGCATTCCCCACGGCCTGCTCCGGGCGGCTCGCCCCCACCGTCACGTTCACGACGGCGGGGTGCCGCAGGCTGAACTGGAGGGCCGCCGTCGGGAGCTCCACACCGAAGTCCCGGCACACGCCGGCCAGCTTCCGCGCCCGCTCCAGCAGGCCCCGGGGCGCGCGTCCGTAGTTGTAGTGCGCGTCCTCGGGGACCTCGGGCCGGGCGAGGAGCCCGGAGTTGAAGACGCCGACGTTCACGACGCCGGTGCCGCGCGCGGTGCAGCGGTCCAGCAGCGGGACGCCGGGCTGCTCCAGCAGGGTGTAGCGGCCGGCGAGCATCACGAGATCCAGCTCCGCGGATTCGACGCATGCCAGCGCGGCTTCCGCCGAGTTGGTCCCGACGCCGATGGCCTTGACCACGCCTTCCGCGCGCAGCTTTTCGAGCGCGGGCAGGGCCTGGCTGATGCCGGCCGCGAGGTCGTGGGCGTCGGGGTCGTGCAGGTAGGCGATGTCCACGTGGTCCAGGCCCAGGCGGACCAGGGAGTCCTCGATGCTGCGGCGGATGCCGGCCTCGGTGAAGTCCCACACGCGCCTGTTGTCCGCGGGGACGTCGAAGCCTTCCTCGTCCACACGGCCGTGGGCGTCCTGGGGCACCAGCAGCCGGCCCACCTTGGTGGAGATGGTGAAAGCGTCCCGGGGCCTGCCGCGGAGCGCGGCGCCGAGGCGCCGCTCGGACAGGCCCAGGCCGTAGTGCGGGGCGGTGTCGAAGTAGCGCACGCCCGCATCCCAGGCCGCGTTGATGGTGTCCTCGGCCTGCGAATCCGGCATGGCCCGGTACAGGTTCCCGATGCCGGCGGCACCGAAACCGAGGCGGCCCAGCGTCAGCCCGGCGTCAGGCACCCCGCCCAGGGAGGCCGCGCTCATGCGAGCTCCCAGACCAGCTTGATGCCGGAATCGTTGCCCGAGTAGTCGTCCTGGACCTCCAGCAGCTCCGCCATGCGGGCCTGCCACGGCACATTGGCCGGGTGCCCGGCGAGCGCCCGCCGCATGGCCTGGTAGTCCTCCACGTCAACAAGGTGGAAGAGGTCCTGGCCGCTGCGCCAGATGCGCCAGTTGCCCACACCGGCGTCCTTCAGTGCCGTGGCCAGTTCGGCGGGGATCTCGGCGTGGACGGAGTCGTATTCCTGTTCCGCCCCGGGCTTGAGCCGGGTGTGCAGGGCGACGGTCTCAGGCACCGGAGACGCCTTCCTTGAGGAACAGCTCCAGCACCGGAACGGCCACATCGGGGCGCTGGACCGGGAGCTTAATGGTCAGGGTGCCGGCCGGCTGGGCGCCGGGGGTGGTGTTGTGCGCCTGCTGGTTCGGGTCGCTCTCCTTGAGGAACACCTCCGAGGCGTCGTTGAGCAGCTGGGCGTATTCCACCTTGCCGGCGAGCCCGGGCAGGTGCACGAACTCGAACGGCCAGGCGAACAGGTGCACGTAGAGCCGGTCGCCGCGCTGCGTGTAGCGGGCATCCGCCGGGGCGGTGAAGGCGGACGGTCCGGCGCCGTAAATGGAGCGGCCGTGCAGGTGCATCCATTCGCCGATGCCCTGCAGCGAGGCCGCGGCACGGGGGTCGAGGTTCCCGCGGGCGGTGGGACCGACGTTGAGCAGCAAGTTCCCGCCCTTGGAGACACCGTCCACGAGCATCCGGACCAGCAGGTCCACGGACTTGTAGTCCAGGTTGTCGCGGTCATAGCCCCAGCTGCCGTTGAGGGTCTGGCACGCCTCCCACGTGAGCGGCACGCCGTCGGACAGCATGGGACCGGCCGGCTGGTACTGCTCGGGGGTGATGAAGTCGCCCGGGATGTCCAGGCGGTCGTTGACCACGATCCCCGGCTGCAGCTCGCGGACCATGGCCAGCAGCGCCTCGGAGTCCCAGTCCTTGCGTCCCTTGCCGCCCCAGGATTCGTCGGGGTTGGCGTCGGAGTACGAGAAGTCGAAGAACAGGTAGTCGATGGTGCCGTAGTTGCTGAGCAGCTCACGCACCTGGCCGTGCAGGTAGTCGCGGTAGCGGCCCATGTCCCGGCCCCGGTTGAGTGCCTCGATGTCCCCGGCATTGCGCAGGGGGTGCACGCCGTCCACGGTGAAGTCGGGGTGGTGCCAGTCGATCAGCGAGTAGTAGAAGCCTACCTTGAGGCCTTCGGCGCGCAGGGCCTCCACGTAGGGGGCAATGAGGTCGCGGCCCGCCGGCGTGTTGCTGGCTTTGTAGTCGGTGAGCGCGGAGTCCCAGAGGCAGAAGCCCTCGTGGTGCTTGGTGGTGAGCACCACGTACTTCATCCCGGCTTCGCGTGCGGCGCGGGCCCACGCGCGGGGATCGTAGAGGTCCGGGTCAAAGCGGCGGAAGTACTTGGCGTATTCCTCCACGGGGGTCTGCTCGCGGTTCATCACCCATTCGTGGCGGGCCGGCAGGGCGTAGAGGCCCCAGTGCACGAACATGCCAAACCGCGCCTCTTCGAACCATGGTGCGTGCTGGATCAACGGGATTCCTTCCTGGAGGTCTCGAGTGCAGCGCCCGCTGCCCACACGGGGCCGTCGGGGAAGCTGTAGTCGGCCAGTGTCTCACGGAGCATTTCGTTTCCGGCGCCGGGGGCCGACGGCGGCCAGTAGCTGCCGCCGTGGACGTCCGCCGGCGTGGTGAAGTGCTCGTGGAGGTGGTCCACGAACTCGATCATCCGGCCTTCCGTACTGCCGGACACGGCCACGAAGTCGAACATGGACAGGTGCTGCACTGCTTCGCACAGGCCCACACCGCCTGCGTGCGGGCAGACCGGGACGCCGAACTTGGCGGCGAGGAGCAGGATGGCGATGTTCTCGTTGACTCCGGCCACGCGGGCGGCGTCGATCTGCAGCACCTGGAGGGCGCCGGCCTGGAGCATCTGCTTGAACACCACCCGGTTCTGCACGTGCTCACCGGTGGCCACGGGGATCGGGGCCACGCCCCGGGCGATGGCGGCGTGGCCGAGCACATCGTCCGGGCTGGTGGGCTCCTCGATCCAGGCAATGTCGTACGGCGCCAGGTGGGCCATCCAGTCGATGGCGGCCTGGACGTCCCAGCGCTGGTTGGCGTCCACGGCGATCTTCACGTCCGGGCCCACCGCATCGCGTGCGGTGCGGACGCGGCGGATGTCGTCCTCCAGGGAGGCCCCCACCTTGAGCTTGATCTGCGTGAATCCCTCGGCCACGGCTTCCTTGGCCAGCCGCGCAAGCTTGTCGTCGCTGTATCCCAGCCAGCCCGGCGTCGTGGTGTATGCCGGGTAGCCTTCGGCCAGCAGCGCCGCCTTGCGTGCTTCCCGTCCGGGTTCCGCGGCGCGGAGCATGGCCAGCGCTTCCTCCGGCGTCAGGGCGTCGCTGAGGTAGCGGAAGTCCACCAGGGCCACGAGCTCCTCCGGGCTCATGCCCGAAAGCAGCTCCCACAGCGGCAGGCCGGCCCGCTTGGCCTTGAGGTCCCACAGGGCGTTGACGACGGCGCCGATCGCCATGTGCATGACGCCCTTTTCCGGGCCCAGCCAGCGGAGCTGGGAATCGTGGGCCAGCAGTTTCCACGTGGCGCCCATGTCGGCGAGGAGTTCCTCGACGTTGCGGCCCAGGATGTGGTGGCGGAGGGCGTCGATCGCCGCGGTTTCCACCTCGTTGCCGCGGCCAATGGTGAAGACGAAGCCGTGGCCCTCGTGGCCGTCGCCGGCGTCCGTGCGGATGATCAGGTACGCGGCCGAGTAGTCGGGATCCGGGTTCATGGCGTCCGAGCCATCCAGTTCCTGCGAGGTGGGGAACCTGATGTCGAAGGTGTCCACGGCGGTGATGACGCTCATTGTGCTCCTAGCTTGGCAGCTGCCCCGTTGGGCCATTCCCGGCGGGCCGGGTTCCTGGCGGACGTGCCACTGGATGTGCAACAGGATGTGCTGGTGGTCGTTGATCTGCACTGAGCCTAAACATCCGATGTCTGTCTTGTCAATGGGTCACATTTCCGTATTATGGAGGACAACATCAGACTAGAGCTCGGATGTTAGAGCCAGAGCACGGAGGAATACATGAGCATGAAATTCGCCAGGCTGGGCACGGCCGGAAACGAACAGCCGGTTGTTCTCACCCAGGACCCCAACGGCACTGAAAAGTACTTCAGCCTCGCGGCCCTGACCCGGGACATCAACGGCGCCTTCCTCGCCTCGGACGGCATCGCCCGTACCCGTGAAGCCCTTGCATCCGGCACGCTGCCCGAGATTTCGGCCGAAGGCCTCCGCGTCGGCGCCCCTGTGGCCCGCCCAGGCAATCTGATCGCCATCGGCCTGAACTACACCGCCCACGCCGCCGAATCCGGAACGGAGCCCCCCGCCACCCCCGTCGTCTTCCTCAAGCCGGCCAACACCGTCAGCGGGCCGTTCGACGCCGCCCCCATCCCGCCGTCGGCGGAAAAGTACGACTGGGAGGTGGAACTCGGCATCGTGATCGGCCGGGAAGCGTCATACCTTTCCGGCACGGACGAGGCCGCCGAATGCATCGCCGGCTACGTGGCCGCCAACGACCTCTCCGAGCGCGACTACCAGCTGACGGGCCCCGCCGGCCAGTGGACGAAGGGCAAGTCCCTGCCGTCCTCCACGCCGCTGGGCCCCTGGCTTGTCCCGGCTTCCGAGGTGAACGCCGGCAACCTCGGCCTGCGCACCTGGGTCAACGGCGAGGTCCGGCAGTCCTCCAACACCTCGGACATGATCTTCGACCCCGCCACGGTGGTCCACCACCTGAGCCAGTACATGGTCCTGGAAGCGGGCGACGTCATCATCACCGGCACCCCGGAAGGCGTGGCCCTCTCCGGCCGCTTCCCGTACATCCAGCCCGGCGACGTGGTGGAGGTGGAGATCGACGGCCTCGGCAGCCAGCGCCAGGAGTTCTACCGGGCCAGCGCCGGCTCGCTCGCCTCCTCCGCCGCGGGCACCGGGAGCGCAAGCGGCACCGGCAGCGCTGCCGAATGAGTGCCGAGTTCGAGGGCCTCGCAGCCCTGGTGACCGGCGGGGCGTCCGGAATCGGCGCGGCCATCGCGGACCGGCTTGCCGCCGGCGGCGCGCGCGTTGCCGTGCTGGACCTGAACCCGGCCGGCTCGCCGCACTTCGGCGTCGAATGCAATGTGGCCGACGACGCCTCGGTGCGGGCCGCCGTCGACGCCGTCGCTGCGCAGTTCGGCCGTCTGGACGTGGTGGTCAACAACGCCGGGATCGGCGCCCAGGGCGACATCGCCGCGAACGACGACGCCGAGTGGCACCGCGTGCTGGACATCAACGTGGTCGGGATCGCCCGCGTCAGCCGTGCCGCGCTGCCCTACCTGCGCGACTCACCGGCCGCGGCGATCGTCAACACCTGCTCCATCGCCGCGACGGCGGGGCTGCCGCAGCGCGCGCTGTATTCGGCGTCGAAGGGTGCCGTGCTGTCCCTGACCCTGGCGATGGCCGCCGACCACGTCCGCGAAGGCATCCGGGTGAACTGCGTGAACCCGGGCACCGTGGACACGCCCTGGGTGGGCCGCCTGCTCGATTCCGCCGCCGACCCCGCCGCGGAACGCGCCGCGCTCATCGCCCGGCAGCCGCATGGCCGCCTGGTGGACGCGGCCGAGGTGGCCGGCGCCGTGGCGTACCTCGCGAGCCCGCTCTCCGGTTCGACGTCGGGCACGTCCCTGGCGGTCGACGGCGGCCTGCAGGGTTTGCGGCTGCGGCCGGTGGGCTAGGCCCCCGCCCCGCTTCCGCGAACTCCCGAACTCGCGGCTGTGGCCCGGACATGACGCTTGCAGGCGTCGAGCCCGGGCCACACCCGCGTTCCCGCCGAAGCTATGCCCGGAAGATCCTCTCGCGGCTCCGGTCGATTACCGGCTCCGGATCATTCCTGAACTCCCGGTGGCGGCGAGGGAAGGCCCAGAAACTGAAGTCCTTCGCATCCACGCGCGGCTCCGGGCGCTCCTCAGGTTCCCGTGAGGCATCTTTCCTGGTGTCCCGCCGGAAATCCTTGCTGTACGGGTAGCACATCACAGACCTCCTTCCAGCGACTGCCCCTTAATCCTCCTCCCGTTCCGGCGCGCAGTCGACCCTTTTCCTGCCACATCCGGC
This sequence comes from Arthrobacter sp. CJ23, assembly GCF_024741795.1. NCBI lineage: Bacteria > Bacillati > Actinomycetota > Actinomycetes > Micrococcales > Micrococcaceae > Arthrobacter > Arthrobacter sp. CJ23. The sequence continues at coordinate 4,315,988 of NZ_CP102950.1, forward strand.
GTAACGCAACGGGGCGGCAACCTCCGGCGCGCCCGCTTCGCCTATGCTCGATTTCCAAAGGCATCAACGGCGATCCACCAAGGAGCAAGGCCATGAGCAACTGGCGCATCAGGGACTTCCACTCGTCCGACCTGGACGGCATCCTGCACCTGTGGGAATCACTCAAGGCGGACGGCGTCGAGCCCGTCTACGCACTGTCCGAGGTGCTCGCGTCCTGCGAGAAGGACCACGCCGTGGTGGCCGTGCAGGGCGAACAGGTGGTGGGCGCCGCCGTCGGACGCGCCGCGCACGACCAGGGCTGGATCGTCTTCCTTGCCACGCTCCCCGAGTTCCGCGGACGCGGCATCGGCACCTCGCTCCTGTCCGCCGTCGAGAACCGCATGGCGCCGCACGGCCTCAACAAGCTCTCCGCGCTCATGCCCGAATCCGAAACCAGGGTGGAAGCGTTCCTCGGCCGCGGCTTCGTGGTCAAGAAGAACCTGCGCTACTTCGAGCGCACCATCCCGGTGCAGCGCCAGGAGCTGGAGCCGCTGAGCCTGCTGGGCGGCAGGATCCTGGCCCGCGATCTCTGGGAGAACGTGGCCGGCATGCGCCGCGAAAAGGAACTCCTGGAACGCCGCCTGGTGCTGCCGCTCGCCGAGGCCGACCTCGCCGATGAATACGGCGTGGTGCCGCCGCGCGCCGTGGTCCTCTTCGGCCCTCCCGGCACCGGCAAGACCACCTTCGCCAAGGCGATCGCGTCCCGCCTGGAGTGGCCGTTCGTGGAGGTCTTCCCCTCCCGCCTGGCCGCCGATCCCAAGGGCCTGGCCGGCGCCCTGCGCGAAACCTTCCTGGAAATCGCCGAGCTGGAGCACTGCGTGGTGTTCATCGACGAGGTGGAGGAAATCGCCTCCCAGCGTGCCGGGGACCCGCCGTCGCCGCTGCAGGGCGTCACCAACGAACTCCTCAAGATCATCCCCGCCTTCCGCGAACAGCCCGGCCGGCTGCTGGTCTGCGCCACCAACTTCATCCGCGCCCTGGACACCGCGTTCCTGCGCCACGGCCGCTTCGACTACGTGATCCCCATCGGCCTGCCGGACACGCACGCCCGCGAGGCCATGTGGCAGCGCTTCATCCCGGCCGCCGTGGTGGACGACGTGGATGTGCAGCTCCTCGTGGACCGCACCCAGGGCTTCTCCCCCGCGGACATCGAGTACGCGGCCCGGAGCGCCTCCCAGCGGGCGCTCGAAAAAGCCGTGTACGACGACGGCGGTACCGGCGGCAGCAATGGTTCCGGCGGCGGCGCTGGCGGAGTGTCCGCCAACGGGCGCCGGGGGCCCGTCACCCAGGACTACCTCGACGCCATCGGCGATACCCGCACCACTGTCAGCGAGGAGGTCCACCAGGACTTCCTCGAGGACATCGAGGTGCTGGGCCGCGTGTAACGTCCTCCCCTGACTGCAACGCGGGGTCAGATACGGCCCATGTTCTGGTGCGGAACGGGCCGTATCTGACCCCGCGTTGCCACGCGGTACTGTTTTTCCATGTCCACGAATCCCCTACGGCATGCGCTGGCCCGCATGGGCGGCCGCGACCCCCACGAAAAGCACCGCACCGCTACCCCGCTGGAGCTGTTCTTCGACCTGACGTTTGTCATCGCTTTCGGAGTTGCCGGAAGCCAGTTCGCCCACGCAGTAGCCGAAGCGCATTTTGGCGCCGGGCTCCTGGGATTCTCGTTCGCCATGTTCGCGGTTATTTGGGCTTGGATCAACTTCACGTGGTTCGCAAGCGCCTACGACACTGACGACTGGGTGTTCAGGGTAGTCACGATGGTCCAGATGGTGGGCGTCCTCATATTGGCGATGGGCATCGAGCCGATGTTCCATTCCTTGATCGAGGGTGACCACGTGGACAACGTCGCCATCCTGCTCGGCTACATCGTGATGCGTGTGGCCTTGGTGTTCCAATGGCTACGGGCAGCTCGCCAGGACCCGCATCGCCGCGAGACCTGCCTCCGCTACGCCAAGTACCTTGCACTCGTACAAGTCGGTTGGATCGTCGTCCTGCTGATTGAGACCAACGTCCTCACTACGTTCCTGATGGCAGCTCCCCTCTTTGTCCTCGAAATGGCCACCCCCTATTTCGCGGAACGGAAGATCCGAACACCCTGGCACGCCCACCACATCGCCGAACGGTACGGGCTCCTCGCGATCATTGCCTTGGGTGAATGCTTGATTGGTGCCATCGAGACGCTGCGGGCAATCGTTGCCCTGCACGGCTGGACTTTGGATGCTGCCTTGGTCGGCTTGAGCGGGACGGGGCTGGCCTTTGCCATGTGGTGGATCTACTTCATCCTGCCGTCTGGTCCTGCGCTGCACCTGCAGAGGCACCGGTCGTGGGTCTTCGGCTACGGTCACATCCCCATCTTCGCTGCCATCGCGGCGACTGGCGCCGGGCTGCACGTTGCCGCGTACTTCATCGATCACGAGGCACACATCAGTGGAGCCGTCGCCGTCGCCTCGATCGCCATCCCGATTATTCTCTTCAAGGTTTCGCTCACCACCCTCTACAGCATCATGCTGCGCCCGGATCGCGAACTGCTCTGGACGTCGGCGCTGGTTGTGATTGCGCTGGCCGGAAGTGTGGTCATGGCGGCAGCCGGCGCGTCCGTGCCCCTGTGCATGCTGGAGATGATGGTGGTGCTGGGCCTCTCGATCGCGTTCGACGAGCGCCGAGGGCACAAGGGCCGTGCTGCGGCGCTTCGTCGACTGGAAGCTGCGGCGGGCTAGGCCCGACACGGAGCGGTACGTTCGTGCCGGTTTCGCTCGTCAAGCTCTTGATTCCTCGTGTTCGAGAGAGCAAAATGAGAGAACCGGCACGTTCGTGCCGGTTCTCTTGGCGGGATTGAGGCTCAAGTGACACCCGAAACCTTCTCCGCAGCACTGGGCGCCGAGGTCCGTGCCCGCCGCGGCTCGCTGAGCCTGAGCCAGTCCGAACTCGCGGACCTGGCCGGCGTCTCGGAGCGCTTTGTGCGCTTCGTGGAGCAGGGCAAGACCACCATCCAGCTCGAGCAGCTGCTCGCCGTCCTGGGCACCCTGGGCCTGGAGCTCACCGTGGCCACGGCGGCCCCCGCAAGCCAACGGCCATGACCTTCCACCGGATCGCGGACGTCTACAAGCAGGGAACCCTGGCCGCCAGGCTGGAGCGCCACGAGGGCGGCACCAAGTTCAGCTACCTGCCCCGGTACCTCGAATCCGGCGGAGCGGCGGTCGCCACCACGCTCCCCCTCAGCCCCGCTCCCGTCTTCACGCCCAGCGGCGCCGTGCCGCCCTACTTCACCGGGCTGCTCCCGGAGGGCCGGCGGCTGAACTCCCTGCGCCGGGCGGTCAAAGCCAGCGCCGACGACGAACTCGCCCTCCTCATGGCAGCCGGCGGCGACGCCGTGGGGGACGTCCAGACCCTCCCGCACGGCGAGCCGCCTGTGGAAGGAGGCGCCGCCGTCGTACTCGATCCGAAGCTGCCGCTGGACTTCGATGCCCTGCTGGGCAACTCAGGGCTCATCGACCCGGTGGCGCTGGCGGGCGTGCAGGACAAGTTGTCCGCCGGGATGATTTCACTGCCTGTGGCGCAGTCCGGCAAGCGCTTCATCCTCAAGCTCAACGCCCCCGAGTTCCCGTTCGTGGTGGAGAACGAGTTCCTCATGTTCCGCTATGCGCGCCGGCTGCGGATCCCGGTGAGCAACGTGGAGCTGGTGCACGACGTCGCGGGCCGGGCCGGGCTGCTGGTGGAGCGATTCGACCGCCTCACCGATGCCGACGGCGGAGCTTTGCGCCTCGCCGTGGAGGACGGCGCCCAGGTGCTGGGCCTGTACCCGGCGGACAAGTACAGCGTGCCGTTCGGGCAGGTCTGCGCCGCCCTGGCCGGCCACTGTTCCGCGCCGCTGCCGGCCTTGCGGAACCTGGCCATCCAGCTGGCCTTCGCCTGGCTCACGGGCAACGGCGATCTGCACGCCAAGAACGTCTCCATGGTGCAGTCGCCCGGCGGCGAGTTCACCATCGCCCCCGTCTATGACATCCCCTCCACCGTGGTCTACGGCGACAAGACCCTCGCGCTGGCCATCGGCGGCAAGAAGAACGGGATCTCGCGCAAGCACTTCCTTGGCTGGGCCGTGAAGCTGGGGCTGACTGAGCGCGCCGCGGAGCATTCCCTCGAGGCGGCCCTGAAGGCGAGCGCTCCGCTGATCACGGACCTCGACGCCGGCGCCTCGCCTTTCGGCGCGATGCAGAGCAAGGACTGGGTCAAGGAACTCAAGCACCGGCGCCGGCTGATGGAGGGCTAGGAGCGGAAGAGCCCGCTGTAGGCGTTGAGGGCGAGCTGGCCGCCCAGGTGAGCGTAGAGGACGTTGCTGCTTGCCGGAATGTCCCGGCTCTTCACCAGGTCGATGAGCCCGGCCAGGGACTTGCCCTCATACACGGGGTCGGTGATCATCGCTTCCAGCGAGGCGCCGAGGCGGATGGCCTCGAGGGTGGAGTCGACGGGAATCCCGTAGAGGTCGCCGGCCCAGCCCTCCATGAGGATGATTTCGTCGTCGCGCAGATCGCGGCCCAGGCCGATCAGTTCGGCGGTGTTCCGGGCGATGCGTTCCACCTGCGCACGCGTCTTCTCCAAGGTTGCCGAGGCATCGATGCCGATGACGCGGCGGGGCTTGTCCTGGCCGGCGAATCCGGCGATCATGCCGGCGTGCGTGGATCCCGTCACGGTGCAGACGATGATGGTGTCGAAGAAGACGCCGAGCTCCCGTTCCTGCTGCTCCACCTCGTAGGCCCAGTTCGCGAAGCCCAGGCCGCCGAGTTTGTGGTCCGAGGCGCCGGCCGGAATGGCATAGGGGGTGCCCCCGGCGGCCTTGACCTCATCGATGGCGTGTTCCCAGCTGCTGCGGATGCCGATGTCGAATCCGGCGCTGTCCAGGCGGACGTCCGCGCCCATGATGCGGGACAGCAGGATGTTCCCGACGCGGTCCGACAGCGGATCCGGCCAGTCAACCCAGTTTTCCTGGACCAGGCGGGCCTTCACGCCGATCTTCGCCGCCACGGCCGCCACCTGCCGCGTGTGGTTGGACTGGTAGCCGCCAATGGAGACCAGCGTGTCCGCTCCCTGCGCGATGGCGTCCGGCACCAGGTACTCCAGCTTGCGGGTCTTGTTCCCGCCGAAGGCAAGGCCGCTGTTGACGTCCTCGCGCTTGGCCCAGATCCGGGCGCCGCCAAGGTGCGCACTCAGCCGCGGCAAGGGGTGAATGGGGCTCGGGCCGAAGGTCAGGGGATAGCGCTCGAAATCTGTGATGGCCATGGGAATCCTTCGCTGGCGGGGTGCTGTGCTGCTGGCGGGTCATCGGCAAAGCCATCCGATGAAATCCAACATGCAATATATTGCACTCTTGCAGAGTGTTGCTGTCAAGGGCATGCTGACGTCCCCGTCGGAGCTGCGGGCGCCGGGCGCTGCGGAGCCCGGCACCGGGGCCGCGATATACGATATGTTGCATGCCCATTCCGTCGCTCCACGGCGTCCACAAGCGCTCACTGCTCAGGGACAACGTGTTCGCGTCGATCCGTGACGCGATCGTTGACGGCACCTTCGCGCCCGGCGAGCGGTTGAAGGACACCGAGCTTGAGACGTGGCTCGGGGTCAGCCGGACGCCGATCCGGGAGGCCCTGCTGCGGCTCGAACGCGCCGGCCTGGTCATCGCGCTGCCCGGAAAGGCAACCATCGTGGCGCCCTACGACGCCGCTTCCACCGTGAGTACCCAGCAGGTGGTGGCGGCCATGCATGAACTGGCCGCCCGGCTGGCAGTCCCCCAAGTCACCGAGGGCGACATTGGCAGCATGGCCGATGCCAATGTCCGTTTCGAGCAAGCCTTGGAGCGCCTCGATGTGGAGGCCGCCCTCCGCTCGGACGACGATTTCCATGCCGTGTTCGTCACCCGCAGCGGAAATTCTGCCCTACAGGAACTCCTGGAACAAACCACGCCCGTCCTCCGCCGGGTCGAGCGGATGCGCTTCGCGTCCTTCGCTGCCAGGGACTCGGTAGCGCAGCATGCGGAGATCATTAGGCTTACCCGGGCAGGCGACGCCGAGGGCGCCGCCAGGGCCTGCCGGGACAACTGGCTCTCGCTGCGCTTCACAGCCTCCCAATAACGGCTACTCCGGGGCGATGCGGTCCAGTTCGGGCAGCAGATACGGGTTGATGCGCTCCAGGATCAGCCGGACTTCCTCGTAGGGCACGGCTGGGTAGAGCACCTCGCGGGCCTCGGCGTAGCGCGTGACCGGAGGCTTGTCCGGCCACTTTTCGGCGAGCGCCCGCACACGCTCCGGGAGGGAGTTGTGCGCATTGTCAGCGATCTTGACCAGGGTGGCGTCGTGGTCCTCGGCGACGTAGAGGATGCCGGCGGCATAGTCGTCCGGGTCGTCGTGGAACCGCCGCGTCACGCGTTCGATGATGTCCACGGCGCGCTCGGTGACGCCCATGTCCAGCAGGGCCTGCCGGGTGATGGGGGTGTCCTCGGCGATGTCGTGGAGGTAGCCGGCGATCCGGATGTCGTCGTCGAAATCGGCCAGCGCATCCCCTACCGCCAGCACGTGCTCACGGTACGGCCGCTTCAGCTTGTCCTTCTGGCGGTTGTGCGCCACCTCGGCAAGGACCATGGCTGTTTCAACGGTGAATCTGGGTTCGCTCATGCTCCATCCTACTGAGGCAGGAGGGTGATCGCCTGCCGCACGGCCGAGCTCAGGAGGACGTTCCGGCAGCCGTTTCCGCCGGGTTCGGCCTGCTGCGGCACGTACCCGAAACCGAGGTCATACACCGGGTCGGCGAACCCCAGGGACGCGCTGGCGCCGTCGTGCCCGAACGCCCGGTAGCTGCCGTACGGCATCCTCGCGTGCGACTTCATGAACACGGTGCCGAAGGCGCTGGTCTCGCCGAACACGCGGTCGATCCCGAACACCTGCTCGGCCGCGACGGTCTGGATGGTCGCCTCGGTGAGGAGGGGCCCGACGGCGGTCAGGCCGCCGTCGGGGGCCAGCCCGGTGAGCGCGGCAGCGTAGATGCGGGCCATGCCCTCGGCGCTGGCGACGCCGGCGGCGGAGCTGAGCCCGGCGGCGCGGACCTCGCGGTCGTTGGGCAGGTCCAGGATGTCCCCGACGTGGGAATTGGCCGTGAGGCCCATGTGGCTGCTGGGATCCACCCAGGGCTCGGAGGGGTCCGCCGCCCAGCGGATGGGCTCGAAGCGGGGTTCCTCGGATTCCGGCAGGCCGAGGTAGAAGTGGGCGCCGGTGACGGAGCGGATCCGCTGCTCGAAGATGTCCTGCAGCGTGGTGCCGGCGATGCGCCGGCAGAGTTCCTCCATGAAGACGCCGATGGTGAGGGCGTGGTAGCCGAAGGCGCTTCCGGGCTTCCAGAGCGGCCGCAGGGCGGCCAGCTTGGCGGCGGCGAGCTCGGAATGGTTGTACTCCTCGAGCGTGAGCCCGCCCTCGACGCCGAGCAGCCCGGCCTGGTGCGAGAGCAGCTGCGCCACGGTGATGGTGGCCTTGCCCTCGGCTCCGAATTCCGGCCAGTACTTGGCCACCTCGGTGTCCAGGTCCAGCGCACCGTCCTGCACCAGGAGCGCCATGACCAGCCCGGCCATGCCCTTGGAACAGGAGAAGACGCCGGTGACGGAGTCCGGGCGGGTATGCGGGCCGCCGCTGAGGTCCAGGACCTTCACGCCGCGGTGGTAGGCGGCCAGCTGGGCCGAGTACTCGGGGTCCTCGTCCAGGAAGCTGCGGAACAGATCCGCGACGGATTCAAAGCCGGGGGCGATCGTCTGTACGTCCATCGGAACAGCCTACTGGGCGTCCGGGCGTGCCTTAAGTCAGCTCCTGCCACGCACACGGCCGGCGCCCTGCCAGACCCACGGTCCGCGCGGAATCCCGGCCGGGTCGAACACTGCGAGCGCGTTGTCGAGCGGCCCGGCGGGCAGTCCCAGCGACGCGAGGACGAGGTCCCGGACGGCCTCCGCAGACAGCCCGACGGCGGCAAGGTCCGCGAGCGTCACCGCACCGTCGCGCTTGGCCAGCCGCGCGCCGTCGTGGTTCACCACCAACGGCACGTGGGCGTATTCCGGCGCCGGCAGGCCCAGCAGGGAGGCGAGGTACGCCTGGCGCGGTGTGGAGGGCATGAGGTCGTCGCCGCGGACCACCTGGTCGATCCCCTGTGCGGCGTCGTCCACCACCACGGCCAGGTTGTAGGCGGTGACGCCGTCGTTGCGCCGGAGCACGAAGTCGTCCACCACGCCGGTGAAGCTTCCGTGCAACGTGTCCTGCACTGTCCATTCACTGGCATCGGACCGCAGCCGGACCGCGGCGGGGCGGGAGGCCCGGCGGATTTCGAGTTCGGCGGCGGAGAGCCGGCGGCACGTCCCGGGGTAGGCGCCCTGGGGCGCATGCGGGGCGGAGGGCGCGTCCTGGATCTCGCGGCGCGTGCAGAAACATTCGTACGTGAGGCCGGCCTCGGTGAGCCGGTCAATGGCGTCCGCGTAGAGCGCGGCGCGGTCCGTCTGTCGCACAACGGCGGCGTCCCACGTGACGCCGACGGCCTGCAGGTCGCGTAGCTGCACGGCCTCGGCGCCGGCCCGGGCGCGGTCCAGGTCCTCGACGCGCAGCAGGAAATCGCGGCCGGAAGACTTCGCGAATAGCCAGGCCAGCATGGCGGTGCGCAGATTGCCGACGTGCAGTTCGCCGGAGGGGCTCGGGGCGAAGCGGCCTGCGGACCTAAAGCGGGCTGCGGAAGTCATGGCTCCAGCCTATGCGGCGCCGGCGGGGCTGCCCGCGGGCAACGCAAGAGCCCCTCAGCTACCGCAACGTTCGGTGGCTCAGGGGCTCTTGGAGGGCGGCCCGGAGAACGGGCGGGTGCGGAATGACAGTGCGTGAACAAGAGTCAATCAGCGGCAGCTTCCTTGCGGGAAACCTGTCCAGGAAACCGGGTGGTGTGCCGGGGGCCTGTAGCCTGCAGGGTTCCGGCGGTAGCCTTGCCCTGCTTCGTTGCCACTATTTGAGCAGGAGACATACAGTAGGTGCAACAGAGATGAGCAATAGTGGTCATTCTGACTAATTCTCAAAGAATCACTGGACAGGAAGTGGTCACTTTGCAGGAACTCGACGCGACCGACCGTCGCATCCTCGCTGCCCTTGACGAGGACCCCAGGGTGCCCATCATGGTCCTGGCCGCGAAGCTGCACCTCGCGCGCGGCACCGTCCAGTCCCGCCTGGAGCGGATGACTGCGTCGGGGGCTTTGCGGCCGAACAGCAGCCGGGTGCTGCCCTCGGCGCTGGGCCGGGGCGTGGCGGCCGCCGTCAGCGCGGAGCTGGACCAGAGCCGCCTCAACGAGGCCATTGCCGCGCTGCGCGAAATCCCGGAGGTGCTGGAATGCCACGCCCCGGCCGGCGAAACCGACCTCATCATCCGCGTGGTGGCCACCAGCCCGGACGACCTCTACCGCGTCTCCGAGGAGATCCGCCTGTGCCCGGGGATCGTGCGGACCTCCACCAGCATGTTCCTGCGCGAGGTCATCCCCTACCGGACCACGGGGCTGCTGCAGGGCTGAGCCGCCCGCCCGCCAAGGTGGGCCGCCCGGGCCGCCGTCGTTATCCACATGGACAGTTCTGCCCATGCCCGGTTCTCCGCGCCCGCCCTAGGATGGGTGGAGGTTCTCATGAACCGGGACTCCAGGGGGATAGTGGCGGGCAACTTCTACGGCGCCGATGTGGCACAGCTGCGGCAGCTGGCCAAGGACATGGCCGGCGGCGCCGGCAAGCTGGACCAGCTCCGGCAAATGCTGGGCAGTGCCATCGCAGGCGCCCCCTGGCAAGGGAACGACGGCGAGCGCTTCCGGCACGAGTGGAACAGCTCGCACCTGCGGGCCATCCAAGGCGCCGCGGCCGGCATGCAGGCAGCGTCACATGCCCTCGTGAAGAATGCGGAGGAGCAGGACACAGCGAGCACCGCTGGAAGTGGTGCAGCTTCCGGGGGCGCGGGCTCGGGCAGTCCCGGCTCCGGCGGTCCAGGCGACAGTGCCGCCGCGCAGGAGCTCACGGACAGGCTGAACGGCATGACCGCGGACGAACGGCGCGAGTACCTGGGCAGCGAGGAGTTCAAACAGTGGGCGCTCCAGAACCCTGACGCCGCCAAGGCCGCCATGGACGCGGCCGCGGACTCGGGCCTGATCGAGAAGAGCTCGCCGGAGTACGCCGACTTCCTCAGCGACTACTGGAACCAGCAGGCCATGCGGGACATGGGCATCGATCCAACAACCTGGGACACGTCCAAGGGCACCGAGCACAACTGGGAAACCATCAAGAAGGTCTACGACTTCTACGGCCAGGCCTACTTGTCCAACCCGGACCTACAGTGGGCCGGCATGGCCAACATGATCGGCCCCTCCTTCGCCGGCGGCTTCAAGGACATGGCCATGATGCGCGATCTGGCTCAGCAGATCGCGGACAACCCGGCATCGGACATCCCGCTGCCCATCCTGGACCAGATCGAACAACTGGCCGGAATGACGGATGAGGAGATCCGCTTCTACGAAACCAGCATGCTGGACATGAACAAGGAGATCTTCCTGGACCAGGCCCGGCAGCACGAGGCGTACATGAACGGCGGCATCGAGGAGATCAACCGCCTGCGCGATTCCGGCGCTATCGACGTGCGAACCGCAGAATCCTGGGCCCAGATCGATTCCGGCGACCCCGCCCAGGTCAAGGAAGGCAACACCGCGTTGCTGTACCGGGAACAGAACGAGATCATCGCGGACGACTACGACGCCATGCGCGGCCACCCCGGCGGGGAGGCCGTGACGTACCTGGTGACCCTGGCCGGCGAACCCTCCATCCCGGGGGCCAAGAGCTACCCGGAAGTCTTTCCCTACACCTTCAGCGTGGAAAGCCCCGGTCCGGAGAACGTCCCCTTCACCAACTGGGACAACCCCACCCAGTTCCGCACCGACTTCACCACGGGCTTCCCGGACGGCAATATCTCCAACGCCGAGCAGCGCTGGGCGCTCATCAAGCAGGACACCCTGCCCGCCTACCAGAACCTCCTGGCCACGGACCCTGCACGCGCCCGGGAAATCATCGGCTCTGACTTCAACTACCGTGTGGAACAGTACAGGCCCACCAACAACATCCCGGGCATCATGGACCGCTTCCTGGACGGCTTCGACGCGGAGGTGCACCAGTGAGGACCCCGTCGTTGAGCGCGGCCGCCCACGGACGCCGCCTGGCCGCCGTCGCTGCCCTCGCCGGAAGCCTCGCGCTGGCCGGCTGCCAGGCCACGGCCCCCGCCACACCCGCCACACCAACTTCCAAAGGGAGCACAGTGAACACCTCCGACTTCTCCACCCTTGACGCCGCCGGCGTGGTTGAGATCCGCGCATCCAGGACCGCACGGTTGGACATGAGTTCGGGGTCGCTGAGGAAAGCCGACGTCGGGGTCACCGCCGGCAGCTATGGGCCCGAAATCAACACGAGGGACTCCGGAAAGATCACCCTCACCATTGTTGGCCCTAGCGGAGAGATCACAGCCGAGACGGACCGGATCCGCTTCAACACCACAGACAAGCGGACGGACTTCAGCGAGGTCACGTACTTCCTCACCGCGGATTCTCCGGAGGAGTTTTTTGGGCTGATCCGCGACGGCGTGGGGCGGTACGGAGTGGACGCCGACTCCGCCGAACGCTGGATCGCCTCGGCCAAAGGGGACCCCGGCTTCGCCAGTGACTTCTCCATCACGCCCGGCACTTCAACGGGCCTACGCGTGAACTATGACCTCCGGTACGACGGCGGCAAGGATACCCAGGTCATCATCGTCCACGTCCTGCCCGCGGGGTAGCTGCAACGCCGCCGCCCGACGTCAGCTACACCGGCGGGCCGGTGTTCGACTTCAGGTTCTTCATCACCAGGGTTGAGGTGAGGCGCTCGACGCCGGGAAGCGCCGCGAGCTCGTCGTCGTAGAAGCGCTGGTACGCGGGCAGGTCCGCGGCAATGACCTTGAGCAGGTAGTCCGGCGCGCCAAAAAGGCGCTGCGCCTCCACCACATTGAGCATGGCCGCCACCCGGGCCTCGAACGCAGCCAGGATGGCGCGGTCCACCTGGCGCAGCGTCACGAACACGATCGCTTCGAACCCGAGCCCGACGGCGGCGGGATCGATGTCTGCGCGGTACCCCCGGATCACCCCGGAGGTCTCGAGATCACGCAGCCGCCGGTGGCAGGGAGCCACCGTCAAACCCACCTTGCCGGCCAGCGCCGTGGCAGTCATCCGGCCGTCCTCTTTGAGGTAGCGCAAAATACTTCTGTCTATTCCATCAACCACGCAAGTATCTTACCCAAACCAGCGGATTCCGGGCTAAATCAGGGAACACTTATGGGGCATTTTTCCCTAGAGTTTTCTTGTCACCACTACCCGGGAGCCACCCTTGAATCCGCAGCTATTCCTCGCCTTCATGTTTGTCGCAGCCGCCCTGGCCTGCACCCCGGGCGTCGACTGGGCGTATTCGATTGCGGCCGGGCTGCGGCAGCGCAGCTTCGTGCCCGCCGTGGCCGGGCTGTGCAGCGGCTACGTGGTGCACACCCTTCTCATGGCCGCGGGGCTGGCAGCACTGCTCGCCGGCGTACCGGGGCTGCTCGGCTGGCTCACCCTGGCCGGCGCGGGTTACCTGCTCTGGCTGGGCGCGGCCACCATCCGCTCGTGGCGGGGCGCGAGCTTCAGTGCGGAAGGCGCCGTCGGGCAGCCCGCAAACCAGCTCCGCACCTTCTTCCAGGGCATGGGCACCAGCGGCATCAACCCCAAGGGCCTGCTGTTCTTCGTGGCGCTGGTGCCGCAGTTCGTCAGCCCCGAGGCGGCGCTGCCGGTCCCGGTGCAGTCGGGCCTCCTGGGGCTGACGTTCGTGCTGCTGGTGGCCGTGGTCTACACCGTGGTGGCCCTGGCCTCACGGAAGCTGCTGCAGTCCCGGCCTGCGGCGGCACGGGTGGTGACGTTGTCCAGCGGCATCATCATGGTGGGCCTGGGTGCCGTGCTGCTGGCGGAACAGCTCCTCCCGCACCTCCAGGCGTTCTCCCGCCCCTGGGGCGTTTCCTGACGCCTGAATCGACGGCGGTGCTGAGGGCCCCGGTAGGCTCGGATGATGATTGGACATGTAGACGAGCTCGTGGTGGATTGCGGGAACCCGGCCGCACTGGCAGAGTTCTGGTCCTCCATCCTCGGCGGCCATCCGGTGCACAGGAACCACGCGTGGTCCTACATCGACCCTCCGGGCTGGACGCGCCTGGCCTTCCAGAAAGTGCCTGAGGCCAAACAGGGGAAAAACCGGCTGCATATTGATGTGCACGTGGACGATGTGCCGCGTGCCGCTGCAGCGGCCGAGGCCCTCGGAGCGGTCCGGGTAGGCGCCATCCACGCGGACACTGTGGGCACGTTCCAGGTGCTCCAGGATCCGGAGGGCAACGAGTGGTGCGTCGTCCGCTCAGCCACGGAAGGCTGAGCGCGCCGGCGCCGCATGCGCGGCGCCGCACCTCGCACCTCGCGCGATTCGGAGGATTCAGCCGGCCAGCAGCTCGTCCAGCCGCTCGTAGCCCTCAATGACCCCCGAGTCCATGCCGCTGGCCACGGCCATGTCGCGCGCCTCCACGGTGGGGTAGACATCGTGGATGGAAATCCGCGTGCGGCCGCCGAGATCCTCGAAGGTGGTGGTGCCGATTCCCACCTGGCCGGGGGCGCCGGAGAACTCAAACGTCATGATCAGCAGCTTCTGCGGCTCCACGGCGTGGAAGACCCCGCTGAAGGTGAACTCGTACCCGTCGCTGCTGGCGCCGCCGAAACTCCAGCGGCCGCCCACCCTGGTGTCGTACTCGATGCCACTCACGGTGTCCCGGCGCGGACCCAGCCACTTGGCGAGGAGCTCTGGTTCAACGTGGGCCCGGTAGACGGCGTCCACCGGGGCGTCGAATTCGCGGATGGTCTCCACGAACGGGACGCCGGGCTCGGAGGTGATGGTTGTTGGATTGCTCATTGTTCTTCCTCTTTCTTCTCCTTGATGTTTTCGATGGTGTCCAGGAGGGCATCGAGGCGCCGGAAGCGGCTCTCCGCGATCAGCCGGTATTGGTCGATCCAGGCCGTCAGTTCCTCCAGCGCCGCGGCATCCAGGTGGACGGGCCGGCGCTGGGCGTCCCGTGAGCGGGTCACCAGGCCGGCGTGTTCGAGGACCTGGATGTGCTTGGAGACGGCCTGCTTGGTGATGGCGAAGGGCTCGGCAAGCTCGTTGACCGTGGCATCGCCCCGCGACAGCCTGGCCACGATGGCCCGGCGCACCGGGTCGGCCAGCGCCATGAAGGCTTTGTCGAGAGTGTCCTGGTCCACGGTCCTGCCTGGTTTCGTAATCAACTAGCTTCTTGATCAACCTATTGGTTGATTACGAGAATACGCCCCTGCGCCTGCCCGTGCAAGGGGTTTTCGAACGCGGATCCGAGAGAGCGTCCGCCAAAGGATCCTCAAAGGTGAGAGAGCGTCCGGAAGGGAGGGTGGGGCCGGCTGGCTGGCAGGCAGGCGTCAGTCGCCGCCCAGCTGCTTCCAGTCCTGTTCCCACAGCCGGCGCATCGCGGCGTCCTTGCGGATCACCTCGAGGGTCTCGAGCGCCGCCGGTTCCTGGCGCCGCGAGCGCGGGGTGAGCGTGCGGCGGCCCATGTCCACGGCCAGGAGGGCGCGGTCCGTGACGGCGTCGTTGCGCAGGGCCAGGCTGGTCTTGCGCCGCCGCAGGACCTCCCGGAGCGCGGCCTGCGCGTCGTCGTAGTACCCCAGCGCACGCAGCGAGCGCGCCCGGATGAGCAGCAGCGCGGCGGCGAGGTCGTCCGCGTTGAGCAGGCCCCCGGTCCAGGCGACCACGTCGGCATGCCGGCCCAGCGAGGCGGCCGCGGTGCAGCGTGCCAGGGCGGCGGGCAACGACGGCGGCAGCCCGGCGACGGAGTCCAGCGCGGCTTCCGCCTGGCCCAGCTCCCGCAGGCTGTGCGCGAGCGCCAGGAACACCGATTCCTCGCTGAAAAGCACCGGAACCTCGATCCGTTCGGCGACCTCCACCCGGGTGACCACCTGCCCAAGGTAGCTGGACGAGAACTGGCTCGCGGCGTCGTCGATCCTGGTGGTCAGGCCGCGGCGCAGCAGCTCGGAGGCGCGCAGGTACCCGCCGTGCTTGTACACGAGGAGGCCGGCCATGACGTGGCAGAGCCCCGACCAGCCCGGATACGCGCGGGCCAGCGTGATGAGGCGGTCCGGTGCGGTACTGGTGAAGACGGCGCTGTGCATTGCCTTGGCGGGCTGCCCCGCGAGCCGCTTGAGCCGCGGAACCTCACCCTCGACGCCGATCCTGCCCGGGTCGCGCCCGCCGAGCACACCGCTGATCACGCCTCCGACGCCGTCGGCGAGCCCCCGCACGGGAGTGCGGACGTGCCCCTCGCGGAACGGCGTCAGGTCGCGGGTGTCGTGGTAGACCGGCACCGCCGCGCCGCCGCCCAGGCCATCATTCATGCCCCCATGCTAGCCCCCGGCGCCGGGGTGCCCTTCCCCTGCTATCAGGCACGTTTCAGGAGTAAAATGTGCTCGTCGGCAAGGGTTCCTTGCGACTCCTTGCCGCCAGGCCGGTTCTCCAGCAGAAGAGCCGGCGTCCAGCGTGAAAAGGAGGACATATGACCACCGCTTCGCATCCGGCCCAGCATCACATGATGGGGTTGACGCTTCATAACGTCACGATGATCGTGGGCTGGGTATTTCTGGCGGTTGGCGTCCTGGGGTTCATTCCGGGAATCACCACCAACTACGGTGCCATGACGTTTGCGGGACATGAGTCCGGCGCCATGCTGCTTGGAGTCTTCCAAGTCTCCGTGCTCCACAACATCGTCCACCTCCTGTTCGGCGTTGCAGGCCTGGCAATGGCCAGGACCGGCAGGATGGCCCGCCTGTTCCTGATCGGCGGCGGCGCCGTGTACCTGGTCCTGTGGATCTACGGCCTCGTCATCGACATGGGCACGATGGCGAACTTCGTCCCGTTCAACACCGCGGACAACTGGCTGCACCTGGTCCTGGGCGTCGCCATGATCGGCGTGGGCCTCTGGCTCGGACGGGATGCCATGGAGGAGGCGAAGGGGCGGAAAATGTAGCGCCCCCTTGTCAGGGAAGACGACGACGGCGGACGCCCCCTTCGCGGGGACGGCCGCCGCGCCGTGTGCCGGGGCCCGTGTGCTGGGGCCTGGCCTTGGCTTGCCTCCTAGCCCAGCAGCCGGTGCTCGTAGGCGAAAGCCACCAGCTGCAGCCGGGTGCGGACACCAAGCTTGGTGAGCACGCTGCGCAGGTGGGTCTTGACCGTGGCCTCGGACACGAACAGGCTTTCCGCCATCTCGCCGTTGCCCAGGCCCTTGGCCGCCAGAAGGAAGATGTCCCGTTCGCGAGGCGAGAGAGCCTCGAGCACCGACAGGTCCGGCCCGGCCACCGGAACCGTCCTGGCCGCATGCTGGAAGAGCTCGTGCACGGAGCCGGGGGCAATCACCGAGTAGCCCGAGTAGACGGTGCGGATCGCGGCCAGCAGGAACTCCGGCTCGGCGCTCTTGAGCAGGTACCCGCTGGCACCGGCCTGGACGGCTTCCACCACGGCCTGGTCCCGGTTGAACGTGGTCAAGGCGATGATCCGGGGCTTGTCCACCCCAGCCGCGTCCGCTTCCTCGGCGATCTGCCGGGTGGCCGTGACGCCGTCCATCACCGGCATGCGCAGGTCCATCAGCATGACGTCGGGGCGGTCCTGGGCTGCCAGCGCCACCGCCTGCCCGCCGTCGTCGGCTTCCCAGGCCAGGGCCATGTCCGCCTGGCTCTGCACCAACATCCGTATGCCGGCCCGGAACAGCGGCTGGTCATCCACCAGCGCAACCGTGATGGGCGCTGCGGCTTCAGCCACGCCCGGCACCTTCCAGTTCATGGCCCGACGGCGGCGCCGCGGCAGTGAGCGCAGGCGCCGTTGGTGCCGCTTCGGTGAGTGCGGTGCCCTCAGCCACGTTGCCCGCCGGGCCTGCCCCCTTCTCCGCGGCTTCCTGTTCCGCGGCTTCCTCCGCCGATCGCGATGCCGCATGCGAACCGTAGGGAATGAACACCGTGACACGGAACTGCTCGCCGTCGGGGCCCGAGGTGAGCCAGCCGCCGGCCAGGTGCGCGCGTTCGCGCATGCCCGGGATGCCGCGCCCCACGCGTTCCGCCGCACCGCCGTCGTCCGATCCCCCAATTGAAGCGGACGACGGCAGCTCGGAGGCCACGTGCAGGGTCAGGCCCGGGCCGCTCCAGTCCAGATGCAGCCGTACCGCGGTGCCCCGGCCGCCGTGCTTGAGGGCGTTCGTGAGGCATTCCTGCACGATCCGGAAGACCGCCAGCTGCTGCCCCGCCCCGAGTTCCACCGGCGTGCCGCTCTCGCTGTGCTGGACCTTGAGGCTGCCCTGGCGCATCCGCTCAATGAGCGGCCCGACGTCGGTGAGCCGGGGCTGCGGGGCGACCAGTCCGTCGTCGCGCACTCCCTCGATGACGCGCTGCGCGTCCACCAGGGCATGGCGTGCGGACGCCGCGATGTTTTCGAGGGCGTCGAGCACGGCCTTGGGCTGGTCCTGGCTGAGATAGCGGGTGCCGTCTGCCTGGGCGGCGATGACGGCGAGCGAGTGGGCCAGGACGTCGTGGAGATCGCGGGCGATGCGGGTGCGTTCCTGTTCGACCACGAGCTCGATCTCGGTTTCCCTGAGGCTTGCCTGGGCAAGGTTGCGCGCCAGGGAAAGGCTCCCGCGTTCCTCGTAGAACCACAAGGCGATGCCGACGGATGCGCAGCCCGCGGCGATGAGCAGGAGGGTGGCGAACAGTTGCCAGCCGTAGTGCTGGAGGGCCAAGCGGTCTCCCGCGTAAAGCGGCAGGAACCAGCCGACACCGTAGGCGTATCTCCACGAGATCATCATGAAAGTCATGAAGGCGGCAAAGACCAGGTTCGCGCCGGAGGCAATGAGTCGCGTCCGGTTGCCGGCCGTCCACAAGATGAAGGCCAGCGCGATGAATGATCCGAGGTAGATCGCCCAATGGTTCGAGTACATGGGAGGTATCACGTAGAGCAGCTGGGCACCCAGAAGCACAGCCGTCAGGCCCAGCGAAATGTAGGGCTTCCATGCAGACGCGGCAATGGCCAAGGTCATGAGAACCAGGGGCCAGGTGCCGCTCCAGTACGGCAGCCCCGGCCCCATGCGCCCTGCCTCGGCGACACACCACAGCACGAAGAAAACGACGGCCGCCGCAGGGGCGCCCCATTACCGTACAAGTTTCAGTGTCTGTTCCATGTCAGCCACCCTATCCACGGGCACCGACACAACAGGGCCGATTCCGCCCGCCGGCGCCCGATCTCCACCCGGGAGCCAGCGGATTCATCCCTGGGGCTACGCGAGATGGCAGATCACGGCAGTCCGGACGCCCCGGCACTGCCGTTAGCTGCGATCCCGGCGGGGAAGGTCAGGCCCCCTGGATGATGCTGATCTGGACAGTGCCCGTATTGACGATGGTCTTGGCCAGGTAGCAGATGCGGCCGGAGTGCTCCACGGTCTGGGTCAGGATGAGCACCGGGCTTTTGGCGTCGAGGTCGAGCAGCTCTCCGCGTGCCACACCAGGCGTGCCGGCTGCAATGTCGGTCTCGCCGGGGCCGAAGGAAGGACCCACCGCCGCGATCAGATTTGCCAGGAGCGTGGACTCCTTGCGGATGTCCTCCGTGATGGCCTGGGCCGCCTCCGGCGCGCTGTCCATGAGCCTGCTCTTGCTCGCCACATGCTCCTGGACCAGCGCGATGGGGGCGCCGTCGCGCCTGATGATGCTCTCGAAGAACCAGGAGGGGTCTTCCTCCCGGATCCCCAGCGGCTCGGCGGTGAACACGGACGACGACGGGTGCAGGACATGGGTTGTGCGGCTCACCTGCACGTCGGTGCCGGCTTCGGCCAGGATCTCCTCCATGGGCCGGATCCGTTCAAGGCCCACCCTTGGCAGGCGCGTGGCAACGAACCGCCCGATGCCCCGGCGCGAGCGGACATAGCCGTCCTCCTCCAGAAGCATGAGCGCCTCGCGGACCACCGTCCGGCTGACCTTCATGGCAGAACCCAGGTCCGATTCGGAGGGCAGGATCGATGAGACCGGGAAGTGGCCGCCACGGATCGCGTTCATGATGCGCGAATAGACGGCCACGCGCAGCGGAATGTTGGCCGAGGTGTCCAGGGGTTCAGAGAGAACGGCTTCAGCGCTGATGTCCAAGAGGGTCCCTTCATCGATGTTTGAAGTTTACGTCATGGGTATTCCCAGCTTGTATAACAAGCATGTATGATCCACAGATAAGCCTTCTTGTGCTCTGCGCCACACCTGCATCGAGCCGCCCCCCGCACCCGTTCCCCTGAGGGAGTTTGCCCGTGACACACCAGCTCAGCCCTGTAGTCCCCACCCCAGCAGCCCTTCCCCGCCGCAAGGCGCCCCGCGTGGCCGCCCTGATCGCAACGCTCATCATTTCCATCCTGTCCTTCCAGCTCAACGCCAGCCTGTTCTCGGCCGCGCTTCCAGCCATCGCGGCACATTTCCAGGAGTCCACGGAGAACGTGGCCAAGGTCCAGTCCTTGTTCTTCCTGACGAGTGCCGTCCTGGGCATGGCCTTCTCCCGGTGGAGTGACTTCCTGGGCCGCCGCCGCACCCTGCTGATCGTCCTTGCCCTCATGCTGGGCGGCACGGTCCTGTGCCTGCTGGCCCCGAACCTGACGGTGCTGCTCATCGGCAGGGTCCTGCAAAGCGCCACCAGTGCCACCTTCACCATCTCCTTCCTGCTGTTGTCCGAACGCTTCAGCAAGCGGCTGTTCGGCATTTCCGTCGGCATCATCTCGGCCGTCAACGGCGGCATCGGCGGCCTGGACGGCTTCCTCGGCGGCTTCATCACGGACACCGTCGGCTGGCAGTTCCTCTTCGTCGTGGTCCTCGCAATGGGAGTGGCGGCACTCGTGTGCGTCGCCGTCGTCGTCCCCAAAGGCTCCGCCCGCGCCCGTGAAGGCCGCATGGACTGGTGGGGCGCCGCCGCGCTGGGCACGTTCCTGGTGCTCCTCAGCAACCTGATCGGACAGGCGTCCGCCGCCGGCTGGGCAGATGCCTGGACGCTCGGCTATCTCGCCGGAACCGTGGCGGCCGGCCTCGCGTTCGTGGCCGTGGAGAAGCGGACAAGCCACCCGCTGATCGCCATCGGGCAACTGCGGTCACGCCAGGTATGGCCCGTCCTGGCCAGCACCGTGCTGACGCTAGCCGGCATCTTCTCCGCCCTGAACTTCACGGTGATCCTGCTCAGCCAGGACGCCAAGGCCGGCTACGGACTCTCCGCCTCCATGTCCGCACTCCTGTACCTCACCCCGACGGCTTTCGTCGGCGTCATCGCGGCCGTCTTCTCCGGCTGGTTTGCGCAGCGCATCGGCTGGTTCACGGCCCTGCGCATCAGCAGCGGCCTGATCGTTGTAGCCGCGGTGGCCGTCGCCATCTTTGCCGCAGACCGCTGGATGGTGTTCGCGCTGCTGATCGTCATGGGCGTGCTGTACCTTGGCCAGTTCCAAAGCACGGTCAGCGGCATCGCCGTGCTGAATTCTCCAAAGTCCGCGCCTGGCTCCGTTCCCGGACTGAACGGGGCATGCTTCGGCATCGGCGCCAGCATCGGCATCGCCATGGTGGCCCCCGCCGTCGCCACCGGCACCATCGCCGGCTATCAGACGGCCCTCTGGATCTCCGCCGGCCTTGCCCTGGCCTCGTTCGGCGCCTCGCTGATCCTTCGCCCGGCACCCGGCGCCGCCGGACACGGAAGCAGCGAAGCCGCTGCGCCGGGCCGCGCCGCCGTCGCAAGCCACTAAGAACCCTCACCAACATCACAAGGAGCACCATGAACACCACAGAACCCCAGCCGTTCTACCTGGACTGCGACACCGGCATCGACGATTCCCTGGCGATCGCCTACCTGCTGTCCAGCCAGGAAGTGAACCTGGCGGGCATCGGAACCGTGAGCGGCAACGTCAGCGCACGCGCCGGCGCAACGAACACCCTGGACCTGCTCCGCGCCGCGGGGCGCTCCGGGATCCCGGTCGCCGTGGGCGCCCACGATCCCCTGCGCGGCCAGTTCGACGGCGGCGCACCGCACGTGCACGGCCACAACGGAATCGGCGGCACCATCTTGCCCGCATCGGACTGCGGCCCAGAGGCTGAAAGCGCAGCGGAGATGCTGGTCCGCCTCGCCCACGAACACCCCGGCACGCTGCGGGTCATCGCCGTCGGCCCCCTGACGAACCTGGCACTGGCCCTGGAACTGGATCCGGAGCTGCCCCGGCTGGTCCGCGACGTCACGGTCATGGGCGGGGCGGCCTTTGTGCCGGGCAACGTCAGCCCGGCCGCCGAGGCCAACATCATCAACGACCCCGAGGCCGCCGCCGCCGTGATGACGGCTGGCTGGCCCGTGACCCTGGTACCGCTTGACGTGACCATGAACCACCGTTTCGACGAAAGCCACCGCACGGCCTTGGCCGAGGCAGGCCACCCGGTATCCGACGCCTTGGCCGACATGCTGGTCCAGTACTTCGGCTTCTACCGCTCCATCTTCGGCGAGGCCTGCGCCGCCCTGCACGACCCCCTGGCAGCAGCCGTCGCCGTCGGCGGCCTGGAGCCCGACGACGCGCCGTTCGTGGAGATCTCGGTGGACACCAGCGACGGCCCTGGCCGCGGGAAGACCCATTGTGTGAGGATCGACGGCGGCGCCGCACCCGGCGAGCGCACCGCACCCGAGCGGGCGTCCCGCGTGGTGCTCTCCGTCAGGGACGACGCGGCGGCACACTTGCTGGAACGCATCCTGACCTTGCCCCTGCGGGGCGAAGCAGCGCCCCACGGCGCCGCCCTGAACGAAAGGATCCACTCGTGACCGCATTTGATGCAGCCTTGCCCAGCGGCGCCGGGGCCGAGGTCACCTCGGCCGACATTGAGCAGCTTCAGCGGGCCATCGCCCTGGCGTGGCTGGCGCGCGAGCGCGGCGACCACCCCTTCGGAGCCCTCTTGCTGGCCGCGGACGGGACGGTGGTTGAAGCCATGAACACCGTCAACACCGAGCACGACCCCACCGGGCACGCAGAAACCAACCTGGTCCGCCTGAGCGCGAAGCAGCTGGATGCCGAGGCCTTGGCCGGGAGCACGCTCTACACGAGCACCGAACCGTGCGCCATGTGCACGGGTGCCATCTACTGGGCAGGCATCGGCCGCGTAGTCTACGCGCTGCCCGAACAGGACCTCGCGGCGATCGTCACCGAACAGTCCGGCGTGCCCACCATGGACCTTCCCTGCCGCGAGGTGTTCGCCCGTGGCGGCCGACCCGTCGCCGTGGCGGGTCCCGCAGCCCTGCCCGAGGCCGCCGAGGTCCACGCGGGATTCTGGCTGTGAGAGCAACGGGCGGGCACCCTGAACCCGCAGCAAGCGAAGGACCTGGCATGCCCGCATCGCCCACACTCACCGTGCTCGGCAGCCTCAACGTCGACCTCACATCGCGCGTCCACCGGCTTCCCTCGCCGGGGGAAACCATCGGCGGAGGCACTCTCACCCGCCAGCCCGGCGGCAAGGGAGGCAACCAGGCGGCAGCGGCAGCCCGGCTGGCCGGCGCCGCCCGCATGGTGGGCGCAGTAGGAGACGACACGGACGGCCGGAGCCTCACCCAGGCCCTGGCCATGGCCGGGGTGAACACGGATGCTGTCCGGCAGGTGCCCGGTCCGAGCGGAACGGCCCTGATCGTGATCGACAGCGAGGGCGAGAACCAGATTGCCGTCTGCCCGGGCGCCAACGCGCACGTGGACCTGGAGGGCGCGGACTTCTCCGATGGCGGCACTGTGCTCGCCCAACTGGAGATCGACGTCGGGATCGTCCTGGAAGCCGCGCGCCGCACTACAGGCTTCTTCGCCCTCAATGCCGCGCCCGCCCAGGAACTTCCCGCGGAGCTTCTGGAACGGTGCGATCTGGTGATCGTGAACGAGAGCGAGTACGGACTGATCCCCCAACTCGGGAACGCCAAGCGGGTCGCGGTGACCTACGGCGCCGGCGGGGCCTCCATGTTCGCGCACGGAGTCAAGACGGCCCATGCCCCCGCACGGAAGGCCCGAGTGGTCAACAGCGTTGGTGCCGGCGACGCCTTCTGCGCAGCGCTGGTCCTGGCCCTGGCCTCGGGGCTGGATGAGCAAAGCAGCCTTGCCACGGCCTGTGCGGTGGGGGCGGACGCCGTGGCGAGTGAACTGTCCCAGCCGGAGTTCGGGCGCCTGGAAAGCTACAGCGGCGGACTCTGACGAGCAGTGGTCCAGCAGGAGGAGCAAGCTGGGCGCTAGGTGGAAGCAACGCGAGGTCACTTACGGCCCATTAACGCCCTCCGGATGGGCCGCAAGTGACCCCGCGTTGCTGTTAAACACAGAACGACGGCGACGCTCCCCAGCACGGGAGGCGTCGCCGTCGTCGGCTTATGCGCTGGCTACTCGGCCGCGGCGGCGGCAACAGCCGCGGTCACGGCCGGGGCCACGCGTGCGTCCAGCGGGCTGGGCACGATGTAGTCGGCAGCGAGGTCTTCCTCGGCCAGCGCGGCGATGGCCCGGGCTGCGGCGAGCTTCATGGCCGGGGTGATGCGGCGCGCGCCGGCGTCGAGGGCGCCGCGGAAGATGCCCGGGAACGCCAGGACGTTGTTGATCTGGTTCGGGAAGTCGCTGCGGCCGGTGGCGACAACGGCTGCGTACTTCTGGGCAACCTCGGGCAGGACTTCCGGGTCCGGGTTGGACAGCGCGAACACGATGGCGTCCTGGTTCATGAGCTTCAGGTGGTCCTCGGCCAGCTTGGAGGAGGAGACGCCCACGAACACGTCGGCGCCGAGGAGCGCTTCGCCCGGGCCGCCGGAGATGTTGCGCGGGTTGCTGCGCTGGGCCATCTGGGCCTTCTTGCTGGCGGGATCGGCGGCGATGTCGGCACGACCGGCGTTGATGGCGCCCTTGGAGTCGAGCAGGACGACGTCCTTGACGCCGGCGGTCAGCAGGATCTCGGCGACGGCGATGCCGGCTGCTCCGGCGCCGGAAACGACCACCTTCAGGCCTTCAAGCTCGCGCTGGGTCACCTTGGCGGCGTTCGTCAGGGCCGCGAGGACCACGACGGCGGTGCCGTGCTGGTCGTCGTGCATGACCGGGCAGTCGAGGGCTTCGATGAGGCGCTCTTCGAGTTCGAAGCAGCGCGGGGCCGAGATGTCTTCCAGGTTCACGGCGCCGAAGCTGGGGCGCAGGCGGACCAGGGTCTCGATGATTTCGTCCACGTTGGTGGTGTTGAGCACCAACGGGATGGAGTCCAGATCGCCGAAGGCCTTGAACAGGGCGGACTTGCCCTCCATGACGGGCAGGGAGGCGCTGGGGCCGATGTCGCCCAGGCCCAGGACGGCGGTGCCGTCACTGACGACCACCACCAGGCGCTCGGCCCAGGTGTGGGTGCGGGCGAGCCCGGGGTTCGCGTGGATGGCGCGGCTGACCTGGGCAACGCCCGGGGTATACGCAATGGAGAGGTCGCGCTTGTTGTTCAGCGGAACGGTGCTGGAAATCGTCAGCTTGCCGCCCACGTGGGCGTCGAAGATTTCCTCGTCGCTCAGGACAAGGGCGGATTCGGTTTCGGCGGGGGTTGTCTCAATGGACACGTCTTTGTCTCCTCAGGCTAGCCGTGGACCCACGGCATCAATACGGCAAGAACAGGAATCCGCCGATGGCCAAGGGTGGCTGGCCGGTTCGGTGGATCGCCTGCGGGAATGGGCTGCTAGCCGCTTCGGTTTCGCCATCGTAGGCAGCCGCAGCACACAGACTGATTCCATACAAAGCAAGACGATTCGAGAGTTAAACGTTTATCCTCATTTAAATCTTATTTAAAAGGGCCAAAAAAGCCGACTTTTGACCCGGGTGGTCTAGACCGGTTACGGAGAAGTTCAGGGGCCGGCGAGCAGGCCGCAGGCCTGCTTGAGATCCTTTTCGGCCTCGAACAGCGACAACCGGCGGCAGCGGACGGACTGGACCAGACCACTGACCAGATGCAGCAGGATCCGGGCCTTCCCGGCGTCGTCCGTTGCGGCCGTGACCACCTCTTCCGCAAGACCATCAATTTCCCGCAGCAGCGCCGCGGTGTCCCCGTCCTTGCTGGTGGAGGGGCGGATCAGGCAGTACTCCACGCCCGGCTGCATGACGCGCAGGTGGAAGATCTCCATGACGAGGCTGCTCAGCACATGCTGGCGGCCGCGAGCAGGACCCGGCCTGGCGCCGTCCCGGAGCTCGCGCAGTTGCTGCCGGTAGACGGCCAGCATGAGGTGGGTTGGGGAGGGGAAGTAGCGGTAAAGGGTGCCGAGCGGGACATCGGCCTTCGCGGCGACGTCTGACAGGCTGAGCGTGTCGAAGCGGCGCTGCGCAAACCCTGCCGCGGTCTTCAGGATCCGGGCGTAGCGCAGCTGCTGGCGCGGGGTGGTGGGGGCCGCGGCCATGTGCGGCAACCCAGCGGCCAGATCCAGGGAATACGGTTCCAGGGAATACGATTCGGACATTTCCGGCGATCTCTTGGGAGGGCTTGCAGGGAAGCGGCCTGCCGGGTTCCCCATGACCACGCAGCCAGCCGACCGTGACAATGATACGGCAGCAAAATGTCAGTTCCCTGAAAGGCCTCCGAACCCGCCCTACGCCACGCTCTTGATCTTCACCACGAACACCGCGCCCAGCAGCCCGATCACCGCCGCAGCCACATACAGCGAGACGTAGCCGCCCCAGTACGTGACGAACGGGAAGGCAATGAGCGGCGCGATCACCTGCGGCAGGGAGTTGGCCACGTTGATGACGCCCAGGTCCCGGCCGCGGTCCAGGGCCGTCGGCAGGACCTGGGTGATCAGCGCGAAGTCCACGGCCAGGTAAGCGCCGAAGCCGATGCCCAGCACCGTGGCGCCCACCAGTGCGCCCGCCCAGGTGGGCGCGAACCCCAGGATGAGCGAGGCCGCGGCGATGATCACGGAGGACGCGATCACCAGCGGCTTCCGTTTGCCCATGCGGTCGCTCAACGATCCGCCCAGGACGCTGGTGATGATCACCATCACCGCATAGATTCCCGTCAGGATCAGGACGCCGAACGCGGGTTCGATGCCCTCGGTCTCCTTGAGGTGGACGGCATCGCTGAGGAAGAACAGCAGGTACAGGGTGACCATGTGGTTGCCGATGTTGACCAGCAGCCGCGTCAGCCAGGCCCAGCCGAAGTCCGGATACAGCTTCGGAGACACCCAGAAGCCCTTGAGGAACGCGGCCAGGCTGAACGGCGGGCGTTCCTGCGCGGGAAGGGGCTGGTCGTCGTTCTTGAAGAAGTAGAGCACGACGCCGGCAAGGAGTGCCGCCGCGCAGACCAGGTAGCCGGCGGCAAAGTTTCCCGCCACGGCCGCGGCGATCACCGCACCGAGCAGGATGCCCACGGTCTGCCCCATGGCGGCCAGGCCGCCCACGGTTCCGCGCTGCAGCACCGGAACCCGGTCCGGTATGGCCGCCGTGGTGGCGGCATAGGCCCCGTTGCAGCCGGCCTGGACCAGGCACCATAGGAGGGTCATGACGGCAACGTTGGGTGCGCCGGCCAGCGCCACGAGGGCCACCGCACCCAGGACGGCACCGAACACCACCCATGGAACGCGGCGGCCGAAGCGGGAGGTGGTCCGGTCGCTGAAGGCGCCGAACAAGGGATTGGCCACGAGCGACACTGCGGCGCCGCAGCCCGTCACCAGGGCAAGGATGGCTTCCTTGCTTCCTTCGTCGAAGTGCGCGGCCTGCTGGCCCAGCAGCACCTGGATGGGCCCGAAGAAGGCGGCGTTGATGCCCAGGTTGATGAGCACGATTCCGGTGATCCACAGCGGGCGGACACGGTCCACCGGTTCGGCGAGCGCCGTCGTCGTCGGGGATTTCGGGAGCCCGGAAGGCTCCGGTACCGGACCGGACGGTTCGGATAGTGCCATGGCGCTTTCCCCTTTGGATCGATGCGTCTGCAGCCAGAATAGCGCGGCAGGCCGGCAACGGAGCCGCGATTCCTTGTCACAGATGACCCCGTGACACGACGCCTCCCGGCCGCAGGGTTTAGGGTGGCCTTATCCGAGTGAGGAGAACCATTTTGAGCACGCAGATCAACACCGCCGACCTCTACGACGAGCGCGGTGAAGAAGTCGAATCGATCGCCATCCAGTTCCAGAACCTGGGCGGGAACAGCCACTTCAACGGCCCCGTCCGCACGGTGAGGTGCTTCGAGGACAACGCCCTGGTGAAGGCGGTCCTGGGCACCCCCGGCGAGGGCGCCGTGCTGGTGGTGGACGGCCAGGGGTCGCTGCGCACGGCCCTCATGGGGGACATGATCGCCGAGAGCGCCGTGGCGAACGGCTGGGCCGGCGTGGTGATCAACGGCGCCATCCGCGACCGCGAGGCCATCGCCACACTGCCGCTGGGCGTCAAGGCCCTGGGCAGCAACCCCAAGAAGAGCGCCAAGACCGGCGTGGGCGAGGTGGATGTGCAGCTGGTGATCGACGGCGTCCGGATCCAGCCCGGCGTCCTGATCTACTGCGATCCCGACGGCGTCCTTGTGGAGCGCTGACAGCCGGCCATTTGGCGGGGCCGGGGAAGCTTTTTCTTCAGGCGGGAATGAATGAGGGATTAGGATAGTTACTGAAAGCAACTATCCTGCTCATTCCCCACTTCCTGCCACCGCTTGGAGAAGCAATGTCCAAAACCACGCCCGTGCGGGCCGCCGGCGAGGTCCTGACGCACCGTCAGACACTCACGGTCATGGTGGGCCTCATGCTCGGCATGTTCCTGTCCTCCCTTGACCAGACCATCGTCTCGACGTCCATCTACACGATCGCCAACGACCTCGACGGGCTGTCCCTGCAGGCGTGGGCCACCACCGCGTACCTCATCACGTCCACGGTGAGCACCCCGCTGTACGGCAAGCTGAGCGACATCTTCGGCCGCCGCCCGCTGTACCTGGCCGCCATCGTGATCTTCCTGGCCGGCTCGCTGTACGCCGGCTCGGTGCACTCGATGACCGAGCTGGCCATTGCCCGCGGCATCCAGGGCATGGGCGCGGGCGGCCTGCTGGCCCTCGCACTGACGATCATCGGCGACATCGTGGCACTGAAGGACCGGGCCAAGTACCAGGGCTACTTCATGTCCGTCTTCGGCATCTCCTCCGTGCTGGGGCCCGTGATCGGCGGCGCCTTCGCGGGCACCTCCACCATCCTGGGCTTCGACGGCTGGCGCTGGGTCTTCTTCATCAACCTGCCCATCGGCCTGGCGGCACTCGCCGTCGTGTTCCTCTACCTGCACCTGCCCGCACGGCACGTGAGGCAGAAGATCGACTACTGGGGCGCGGCCGCCATCACGCTGGCCATTGTGCCGCTGCTGCTCGTGGCCGAACAGGGACGCAGCTGGGGCTTCACCTCGCTGAACTCCTTCCTGTGCTACGGCCTGGGCGCGATCGGCATCGTCTGGTTCCTGCTCGCCGAAAGGCGCGCCGGCGACTACGCCCTGATCCCGCTGCGGCTCTTCACCAACATCACCTTCGGCCTGTCCTCGCTGCTGAACTTCATCATCGGCATCGGCATGTTCGGCGCCATCGCGATGCTGCCCATGTACCTGCAGCTCGTCAAGGGCCTCACGCCCACCGAGGCCGGCCTGATGATGATCACCTTCACCGTGGGCATCCTGTTCGGCTCGATCACCGCTGGCCGCACCATCTCGGCGTCGGGCACCTTCCGGATCTTCCCCATCCTCGGCACGGCCATCCTGACGGCGGCTGCCGTGGTCATGGGCCTGTCCCTGGGCGTGGACACCGGACTCTGGGTTCCCGGCCTGATCGCCGTGTTCTTCGGCATGGGCCTGGGCTTCTGCATGCAGCCGCTCACCCTGGCCATGCAGGTCTCGGTGCCGCCGAAGGACATGGGCGTGGGCACTTCCTCCGCGGCCTTCTTCCGCTCCATGGGCGGCGCCGTGGGAACCGCCGTGTTCATCTCCATGCTGTTCAGCCTGGCCGCGGACAAGATCGCCGAGGGCATGAAGTCCGCGGTGGCGAGCCCGGACTACCAGGCGGTGCTGCGCGACCCGGCCGTGGCAGCGGACCCCGCCAACGCCAAGCTGTACGACTTCTTCAAGAACGGCGCCAACAACGAGTCGCTCAACGACACCAGCTGGCTGCACTCGGCCAACCCGGTGCTCACCCGGCCCATCACCGAGGGCTTCGCCCAGGCGATCGACGCCGTCATGCTCACCGCCGCGGCGCTGACGCTCCTCGCGTTCCTGATCAGCTTCGCGCTGCCGAACAAGAAGCTCACGGACCCGACGGCGGCGCCGAAGGAATCGGTTTCGGCACACTAGCGTCCACCGAAGCGCGCCGCGCGCTCAGTACGTGGCCCGCACCAGCACGTGCGCCGTATCCAGGTCCCCACGCAGGTCCCGGTCCTCGACATCGGCGGACAGCGTGAGGCCCGCGGCCATGACGGCGCGAAGCCTTGGGCTGGCGAACTCCCCGGGGCTGCGTCCCTGCAGGCGAAGCGCCCGGCTGGCGCACAGAAGCTCGACGGCGGTGATGGTCGCCAAGGCGTGCGCGGTGGACTGCAGCTGGACCGTGGCCACGCTGGCAAAACTGGCGTCCTCCTCGGCGCCGAGTGACAACACCACGGTCTGCAGGCTGCTGGGCTGGGCGTTGGCCCGGATCCGGCCCGCGGCCGCTGCGGCGACGTATTCGAGCATCATGACGCCGGACTGTCCGGAGCCGTCGGCGGCCAGGAAAGGGTGCTGGCGCGTGTAGTTGGGGTCGCAGAGGAGGTCGATCCTGCGCAGGCTGGTGGCGCAGGCGGCCCCGATGGCCAGCTGCAGGGTGTCCGCCCGGCGGGCGAGGTTGGTCATCTGGAACAGGCCGTGGTGCGCTACGTCGTTGGTGCCGTCGGCCGGCGATCCGTGGACCAGCGGGTTCTCGTTGCCTGCGGTCACGAGCCGCTCCAACAGCTTCCCGAGGGCTTGGAGTTCCTCGGCTTGGGACCCGATGATCTGCGGCAGGGTGCGCAGGCAGTAGGGGTCCTGGATCCGGGCGGGGTCTCCTGTTCCTTCGACGAGGACGCGGATTGTCCGGGCCGCTTCGCCGACCGCGGGCGTGTCTGCGGCAGCTGCCACGGCCGGGCCGAATGCCTCCGTGTTGCCGGACATCGCGACGAAGGACATGGCGGCAACCGTGGTGGCGTTGGCCAGCAGCCGTTCGAGTTCCTGGTGGGCCAGGACGGCCTGGGCGATGGTGAGGGCGCTCGAGCTGATGAAAGGCAGGGCGTCGGCTGTGGCCCATTGCTCGAGGCGGAAGGGGAGGGATCCGCCGTCGAGCGGCTTTCGCTCCCCGAGCATGGTCAGCGCCGTCCCGGCAAGGGCGGGGAGATCGGCCGTCCCGATCCCGCCGAATTCGCGGACCTCGGGGAGGACATCGGCGTTCAGCAGCTCAGCGAGGGACTCGGCCACGGCCGGGTTGATGCCGGAGCCGCCGGCGGCCAGCTGGGACAGCCGGACCACAAGCATGGCGCGGACTGTTGGTCGGTCCAGGGGCCTGCCGGCGTCTACGGCATGGCTGCGGAGCAGTTTGAGTCCATGGGAATCCTGACCGTCGCGTGCCGAGAGGGACACTGTGCGGTTGGCCCCGACGCCGGTGGACCGGCCGTAGACGGGCCGTCGCCGTGCGGTGGCCTCCGCCGAGCGTTGGGATTCGGCCATCCGGGCCAAGGCCTCGGGAGAAAGCCTGACCTGTTGGCCGTGGGCCACGTAGACAATGTCCGACAAGTCCAACTGCAGGCCATCGATCTCAATCATGGAATGCTCCCTTGGAAGTTGCTTGAGTTTCTTGAACCTACCGGCCCCCGCCGTCCCCAACTAGGTAGCAGCAAGTGTCGTTTTGAGCGCTCAAAACGACACTTGCCGCTACCTAGTTGGGTTCGGATCGCCGGGGGCTAGCGGGTTTCGTTCATGGCTGGGCCCCCGTGAACAGGGTTCCCTGGCCGTGGGGCCACACCGGCGAGGGACCCGGCCTGAGCTTGCGAAGGCTGGGAGCTGGTGGGGACTTGCGAGGCTAGGGGGTTCATGGGGATGCGGACGCCGCGTTCGGCGGCGACCTCGACGGCGCGTTCGTAGCCGGCGTCGACGTGGCGGATGACGCCCATGCCGGGGTCGTTGGTGAGGAGGCGCTCGAGCTTCTCGGCAGCGAGGTCCGTACCGTCGGCCACGGAGACCTGGCCGGTGTGGATGGACCGGCCGATGCCCACGCCGCCGCCGTGGTGGATGGACACCCAGGTGGCGCCGGAGGAGGCGGCGGTCAGGGCGTTCAGCAGCGGCCAGTCGGCGATCGCGTCGGAGCCGTCCTTCATGGCTTCGGTCTCGCGGTACGGGGAGGCCACGGAGCCGGAGTCGAGGTGGTCACGGCCGATGACGATCGGGGCCTTGACCTTGCCCTCGGCGACGAGCTTGTTGAAAAGCAGGCCGGCCTGGTGGCGTTCGCCGTAGCCGAGCCAGCAGATCCGGGCCGGGAGGCCTTCGAACTCCACGCGCTCCTGGGCGGCGTCGATCCACTTGTGCAGGTGCTTGTTCTCCGGGAAGAGCTCCTTGATGGCTTCGTCGGTGACGCGGATGTCTTCCGGGTCGCCGGAGAGCGCCACCCAGCGGAACGGGCCCAGGCCCTCGCAGAACAGCGGGCGGATGTAGGCCGGGACGAAGCCGGGGAATTCGAACGCCCGCCCGTAGCCGCCCTTGCGTGCTTCGTCACGGATGGAGTTGCCGTAGTCGAAGACCTCGGCGCCGGCGTCCTGGAACTCGACCATGGCCTGTACGTGGCGGGCCATGGAGGCCTGCGCCTTCTTGGTGAAGCCTTCCGGGTCCGCGGCGGCCTCGGCGTGCCATTCCTCGACGGTGATGCCCTCGGGAAGGTAGGACAGCGGGTCGTGGGCGGAGGTCTGGTCGGTGACGACGTCGATGCTCAGCTCGCCGGCCTTGTGGCGGCGCAGCAGTTCGGGGAAGACCTCGGCAGCGTTGCCGACGTAGCCCACGGACCAGCCGCGGCGCTCTTCCTTGGCCTTCTGGACCTTGGCGATGGCGGCGTCCAGGTCGGTCTCGACCTCGTCCAGGTAGCGCTTGCCGACGCGGCGGCGCAGCCGGGTCTCGTCGACGTCCACGATCAGGCAGGCGCCGTCGTTCAGGGTGACGGCGAGCGGCTGGGCGCCGCCCATGCCGCCGCAGCCGCCCGTCAGGGTCAGCGTCCCGGCCAGCGGGCCCTCGGTGGAGCCTTCCGCAGCGGGAGCGGGGTGGCGGCCTTCGGCTGCCAGCTTGTTGCCGACGGCGGCGAAGGTTTCGTAGGTGCCCTGCAGGATGCCCTGGGTGCCGATGTAGATCCAGGAACCGGCGGTCATCTGCCCGTACATCGTCAGGCCCTCGGCCTCGAGGCGGCGGAATTCGGGCCACGTTGCCCAGTCCCCGACGAGGTTGGAGTTGGCGATCAGCACGCGCGGGGCCCACTTGTTGGTGCGGAAGACGCCCACCGGCTTGCCGGACTGGACCAGCAGGGTCTCGTCCTCTTCCATGTCCCTCAGGGTGTCCGCGATCGCGTCGAACGCCTTCCAGGAGCGCGCGGCGCGGCCGGTGCCGCCGTAGACCACGAGGTCCTCGGGGTGCTCGGCGACCTCGGGATCCAGGTTGTTCATCAGCATGCGCAGCGGCGCTTCGGTCTGCCAGCTCTTGGCGGACAGCTCCGTGCCGCGGGGCGCCTTGACCGGACGGGTTCCGGTGGTGAAATCGGCAGTCATTGTGTTCTCCTCAAGATTCCGGACTATGCCAGGTTCTTCGACTTGAGCCAGTCCTTGGCGATCTGTCCGATGTCCTCGAACTTGGCGGTCCGGCCGTTCATCTGAATCAGGTCTTCGGTGGTCAGCGCCGCGGAAACCTTGTCCAGAACACTCTTGACCGTGTCCGTGGCCTTCTTCTGGCTGATGACGGGCACGATGTTTTCGGACAAGAACAGGTTCTTGTCGTCTTCGAGGGCAACCAGGTTGTTGGCGGCGAGTGCAGGATCGGTGCTGAAGAGGTCGGCTACCTGTACCTGGCCGGAAAGGAGGGCGTTCAGCGTGAGCGGACCGCCGGCGTCGAGCGCCGAGAATTCCTTGAACTCGAGACCGTAGACGGACTTCAGGCCGGCAACACCGTTGATGCGCGTCTTCCACTCCGGCGGGCCGCCCAGGACGAGTTCCTTGGCCACGGGCTGGAGGTCGCTGATGGACTTGAGGTTGTGCTTTTCGGCTGTCTCCTTCTTGACGGCCAGGACGTCCTTGTCCTGTGCCTTCGACGCCGTCAGCTGGGTCAGCCCGGACGGGATCTTGGTGCTCAGCTCCTTGGTGACTTCATCCGAGGTCACCGCCTTGGTGGCGGAGTCGAGGTACTGAAGGAGGGCTCCGCCGTACTCCGGCATGAGGTCGATGGAGCCGTCCTTCAGCGCCGGAATGGTGACTTCGCGGCTGCCGATGCTGGGCTTCTCGGTGACCTGGACGCCCTTGGCCTTGAGTGCCTCGGCGTAAATCTTCGCGATGAGCTGGCTTTCCGGGAAGTCGGCGGAGCCCACGATGATGCTGTCCGTGGAGGCAGCGGCCTGGGAGGTGTTGGAGGAGCCCATGGGGTCTCCGCCGCAAGCACTCAGGGCGATAGCGGTGGCTGCCGCCAAGGCGAAGCCGGGAAGGTATTTTTTCATGTCAATTCTTTCTGGGAGGGCCGTTGCGGGGCATGCGGTGGCCAAGTGGGGGTGGGCTGAGTGGTGTTGCCGCCGTGGGGCGGGGTGCCCGACGGCGGATGACGCGGGGTAGCGAGCTAGACCGTGACGGGGGTCTTCACGGGTTCGGCTGCAACAGCCGACTTGATGGTGCGCCGCGTCAGTCCTGGTGAGACAACCCGGCGGGTGATGAATGCGAGCAACTGGTCAAAGAACAGGGCCAGCAAAGCGACCAGGACGGCGCCGGCAACCATCTGGCTGTAGTCGTTCTGGGCCTTGCCGTCGATCAGCAGGCGGCCCAGGCCACCGAGCGAAATGTACGCCGCGATGGTGGCCGTCGAGATGATCTGCAGCAGTGCACTGCGGACACCGGACAAAACCAGCGGAAGCGAGCACGGGAGCTGGACATCCGTGAGGATCTTCATGGTCCGGAAGCCCATGCCCCTGGCGGCGTCGACGGCGGCGGCATCCACAGCTCGGACGCCGGCATAGGTGTTGGTCAGGATGGGCGGGACAGCCAGCAGCACCAGGACGATGAGGCTGGGCAGGATGTAGCCCATCTTGGACGGGAAAGCCGGGGAAATCAGCAGGACCAGCAGGATGAGCAGGCCCACGCTGGGGAGTGCGCGCAAGGCGTTGGCCAGGCCGGCGATCATGAAGACGCCCTTGCCGGTGACGCCGATGTAGATGCCCAGGGGAACGGCGATGACGGCCGCGATGGCCAGGGCGATGAGCGAGTAGAGCAGGTGCTCGCCGATCAGGTTGGGGATGCCGTCTGCGCCGCTCCAGTGTGCGGGGTCGAACAAGTAGTTGATCACGATGCCACCACCTTGGGGGTCCACGGTGTCAGCCACCGGTTGAGAAGGATGATCAGTCCGTCCAGGATCATGGCCAGGACCACGCAGAGGATGATGCCGGCGATGATCGGGGTAAAGAAGCGCAGCTGGAAGCCTTGGGTGAAGAGCGAGCCAAGCTGCGGGATGCCCAACAGTGCGGCCACGGATACGAGGCTCACGTTGGATACGGCGGCCACGCGCAGGCCGGCGCTGATGACGGGGACACCCACGGGCAGTTCCACCTTCACCAGGCTTTGGTATCCGCGGTAGCCCATGGCCTTGGCGGCCTGGACGGTGTCCTCGGGAACGGAGTCCAGGGCGTCTGCCACTACGCGCACCAGCAGGGCCACGGTGTAGATGGTCAGTGCGGCCACGATGTTCATGGGGTCCAGGATCTTGGTGCCAAGGACCAAGGGCAGCAACACGAACAGCGCAAGCGACGGAACGGTGTAGAGGAGGCCTGCGACACCCACCAGCAGCGGGTAGATGCGGCGGCTCCGGTGTGCCCACCAGCCCAGGGGCAATGCGATCAGCAGGCCCAGGATCAGCGGGGTGACGGCCAGCAAGACGTGCCAGCCGAGCAGGAAGACAATGTTGTCGAACTGGCGGCCCAGCCACTCGAAGTTCATCGCGCCGTCTCCAGGTGTGGCTCGGCTTCAATGGCCTTGACGACGTCCGTGGCAGTCACGGTGCCGATCAGTTCGCCGTGCTCATTGACCACCACGCCGCGGCGGCTGGGCGAGGAGAGGGCGGCGTCGAGCAGCTGGCGCATGGTGCCGGATGCGGCCGCCGAGGTGCCGCTGAGGTTCAGGTGCTCCCTCTTCAGCTCACCATCGAGAAGCTCCGGCTGCGCCCAGCCGAGAGGCTTCCGGCCGCCGTCGACTACCAACACCCAAGCACCCGAGGCCTTGGCGCGGGCCTCTTCCGCAGAAGCGCCGAGCTGGACCACGGCCTCTTCGCCGATGGCCACAGCCCCGGCCGTCTTGGTGAAACCGAGCGAGCGGTAGCCGCGGTCACGGCCGACGAAGTCCGCCACGAATTCATCCGCCGGCGAGGTGAGCAGCTCCGACGGGGAAGCCATCTGGGCCAGCTTGCCGCCGACGCGCATCACGGCAACCTGGTCGCCGAGCTTGAGGGCTTCATCGATGTCGTGGGTGACCATGATGATGGTCTTGCCGATCTCGCGCTGCAGGCGAAGGAACTCCTCCTGCAGCTGCCCGCGGACCACGGGATCCACGGCGCTGAAAGGCTCATCCATCAGCATGAACGCCGGGTCGGAAGCCAGGGCACGGGCAACGCCAACGCGCTGCTGCTGGCCACCGGAGAGCTGCCACGGGTAACGCTTGGCGAAACTGGCGGGCAGGCCGACGCGCTCCATCAGTTCAAGCGCCTTGGTGCGGGCCTTCTGCCGGCTCTCGCCCAGCAGGACCGGCATGGTGGCGACGTTGTCCACGATGGTGCGGTGCGGGAAGAGTCCGGCGTGCTGGATGACGTAGCCGATCCTGCGTCGAAGCAACGCTGCGTCCATGCCGGAGGTGGGCTGGTCATCCAGGTAGATGGTGCCGCTGGTGGGTTCGATGAGGCGGTTGATCATCCTCAAGGACGTCGTCTTGCCGCAGCCTGACGGGCCAACCAAGATGGTCAGCTTGCCGGTGGGCGCCTCCAGATTGAGGCCGTCGACGGCGACAGTACCGTCGGGGTATGCCTTGGTGACATTTTCAAACTTGATCATTTTGCTTCCATGCTTTCCTGGGGTAGCTCATGGTTTTCGGTGTTCAGTGTGAGGACGTTGTCAGCTTCCTCCACCAGTTGCTGGCCGATCTTGAGGGCCTTCAGCTCGTCCACGCGGTAGCTGGGAACCACGATGCTCAAGGAAGCCACCGTCCGTCCCCCCATGACCACCGGCGCGGCGATGGCCGTGACGTCGTCCTCCACACCGCTCCGCACCACGGCAAAGCCACGCTCGGGCTGTTCGCCCTTGAGTACTTGGCCGGAGGCTGTGCCTTCGAGCGGGATGCTCCGCCCCACCCAGCTGGAGTGCCTGATCGAATGAGTGCCCTCAACAATCGCGATGTAGATTCCCGTGTCCCCAACCCCGGGAATGCTCAGATAGCAGGATTCGCGCGTTTCAGCGACGAGTCGCTTCATGGCGGGTGTGCACAACGCCACGAGCGATTCTTTGCCGAGAGCCAGTGCACCCAGCTGGATGATGCTGGCGCCGGGGCGGAAGTTCCCGCCGCCGTCCCTGGAGACAAAGCCGCTGCCTTCAAGCGTGCGCAGGAGGCGAAGGGCGGTGCTTGGCGAGAGGTCCGCGAACCTCGCGGCATCGCTCAGGGCAATGGCTCCTTCGGAACAAACTGCTCCCAAGAGGGCGAGCGCCCTCTCTACTGTCCGGGTGGAGGAATCTGCCATCACACACCTTCACTTTCCGTGGCCCACATCACAACCTTCTTGCCATCCAGTAAAAACCACTTTTCACACCACGGCAAGAGGTTTCGCCAAATTTCCTGAGATTCCGGGATTTGAGACGCTGCACGTCACCGGGAGGTGTCGGCGGTGTTTCGGGGCTGTTAATTGTGCCGGTTTTCCACTCAAGCCCTTGTCATGGAGTGGCATGTGCTTTTTACTTGGTGGCAGTCTTCAACATCGGAGGAACACGTGGAAACCGTTAATAAGCTCCTTGACTCGATCAAGGACGTAGGCCGCGATGCGGTGCGCGGAGGTTACTCCAGGGCCGTCTACTCGACGCCCGAGCTCGACCTCAGGCACTGGTTCATCGAGCAGGCCCAACAGCGCGGCCTCGACGTCGAGACCGACCGCAACGGGATCATCTGGGCCTGGTGGGGAAAACCCCACGACGGCGCCCTGGTCACCGGCAGCCACCTCGATTCAGTCCCGGGCGGAGGAGCATTCGACGGACCGCTCGGCGTCGCTTCGGCGCTGGCCGCCGTCGATATCCTCAAGGCGCGCGGAGTTCAGCCGCCGCGCTCTTTGGCCATCACGGTCTTCCCGGAGGAAGAAGGGTCCCGCTTTGGTGTGGCCTGCCTGGGGTCGCGGCTCCTGACCGGGGCCATCGACGTCCACAAGGCGCTGAACCTGCGCGACGTCAACGGCGATACTTTCGCCGACGTCGCGCGGGGCAACGGGCTGGATCCCCGGCATGTCGGCCCCGATCCGGAGGCTTTGGCACGGATCGGCGACTTCGTTGAATTGCACGTGGAACAGGGCAAGGGGCTGGGGCAGGGCGGGCCGGCCATCGCCGTCGGAAGCTCGATCCTGGGCCATGGACGCTGGAAAATGAGCGTGGGCGGCCAAGGTAACCACGCCGGCACCACCCTCATGGCCGACCGCTCCGATCCGATGGTGGCGGCCGCGCAGATCGTACTCGCCGTGCGCGATATCGCCGCGAAGCAGCCGGATGCCCGGGCAACCGTCGGCCGCTTGACGCCCGTCCCGGGCGGTACCAATGTGATCGCGTCGCGCGTCGATCTGTGGCTTGATGCCCGCCACCCGGACGACGCCGTGACGGCGCAACTCATCGAAGCGATCTACCGTTCGGCCAGGGAAGTCGCGGCTGGCGAAGGATGCACGGTGACCCTCACCGAGGAGTCGTATAGCGATACCGTGCACTTCGATGCCGAGCTGAGCCGACGCATCAGCGGGGTCCTGCCGGGCGCTCCCGTGCTGGCAACCGGCGCAGGGCACGACGCGGGCGTGCTGGCCGGATACGTTCCCTCCGCGATGCTCTTTGTCCGCAATCCCAGCGGAATCTCGCATTCGCCGGAAGAGTACGTGGCTGACGAGGACGCCTCGGCCGGCGCGGCTGCCCTGGCGGATGTTCTGGAGGAACTTCTGTGAACGGGTTCTGGTGCGAGAGTGCCCTCATCACAGTCAACGGCGGCACGGGCGCTCCGGAAGTGGCCGCCGGCGTACGCCTGGAGACACAGGACGGCCGCATCTCGAACATCACCACGGGAGTCCAGCCCCAGCAAGGTGATACGAAACTGCTTGGCATAACCTTCCCGGCAGCGGCCAACGCCCATTCGCACGCTTTCCACAGAGTCCTGCGCGGGCGTACCCATGACGGTCGCGGAGACTTCTGGGTGTGGCGGGAGCAGATGTACCGGAGCGCGTCCGAGCTGACTCCGGAGAAATACGAGAAGCTGGCCACTGCCGTCTTCGCTGAAATGGTGGTAGCCGGCTTCAGCAGTGTGGCCGAATTCCACTATGTCCACCACCAGCTCAGCGGCGCACCCTATGCTGAACCGCATGCCATGGAGCTGGCCCTCGTCCGGGCGGCAATGTCAGCCGGGATCCGCCTCACCCTCTTGGACACTTTGTATCTGGCCGGAGGAATTGGAACGCCACTCAGCCCCGAACAGGCAAGGTTCGGGGACGCCGGTGTCGAAGCCTGGCTGGACCGCCTCTCCTCGCTTCGGACTGCGATAGCGAAGGACTATTCACCGGATCTCGTGAGCGTGGGTGCTGCCCTGCATTCCGTCCGTGCCGTGCCCGAAGAAGACCTCAAGGTTGTTGCCCGGGAGTTGCCTGCCGATATCCCCCTCCACATCCACCTGAGCGAACAACCCGCGGAAAACGAAGCCTGCCTGGAGGCCTACGGCACCACCCCGGCCGGACTCTTGGAGCGCCACGGGCTGCTGTCCCAAAGGCTCTCCGCCGTCCACGCCACGCACCTGACGCACGACGACATCGCCCTGCTCGGAAAAGCCGGGGCAACCGTGGTGATGTGCCCAAGCACCGAGGCCGACCTCGCGGACGGGATCGGCCCCGCAAGGGAGCTTTCCGACGCCGGAGCCGCCATAGCCCTCGGCACGGACCAGCACGCGGTGATCGATCCCTGGATTGAAATGCGGACGCTGGAACACGGGGAACGCCTGGGCACCGGGCAGCGCGGCAGGTTCTCCCCGCAGGAACTGCTGCGGGCCGCAACGGATGGGGCCGCACGATCCATGGCCACCCCCATCGCTTCCTCGGCGCTGCACATCGGCGCAGTCTGTGACCTCATGGTCATCGATCCCGCTTCGACCCGCACCGCCGGATCCCGGCCGCTCCAGATGACCTTCAGTGCGACTGCGAGCGACGTTACCGACGTCGTCATCGCCGGAGAGCTGCTCGCTTCCCAAGGCGTGCACAGGCGCCTCGGCAGGCCGGGCAGCCTCCTGACCGAAGCGTTGAAGGAGCTCTCCTAGCGACTCACCTTGGGTGTGATCCAGTTAGCAAAAGGCTCGACGGCGGCACGTGGCTGGTGCGCCCAGGCCCCTGCCGCCGTCGTTCCTTGCGTTCAACTAGTTGACTCAAAAGGCACCCTTCCGGCCATTCAGGCACGTTTGCGCGTGTTCCTCGCGAACCTTCTGCCGACAAGCCGGGCTTCTGTGTTAACAATGTGAATTCATGTCATGCAAGTCACCTTGGCTGGAACTTTCTTGTTATGACATGCCACACTGTGTAGCGCGAGTGCACCGGCGTCCCCGTCGGAACAGCCGACGACGTCCGCACCGCAGCAACCCACCCCATTCCCAAGGGAGACCCATGTCCAATTCCAGCTCCGAAGGCCTGCCCCCGGTGCCCCGCAAGGTGATCGGCCTTGCCGTCGCCGGCGCGGTCGGCGGATTCCTGTTTGGCTTCGACTCCTCCGTGGTCAACGGCGCCGTGGACGCCATGAAGGACGAGTTCCTGATGAGCGAGGCCGTCACGGGCTTCGCCGTGGCGGTGGCGCTGCTCGGCTGTGCCGCCGGCGCCTACCTGGCCGGGAAAGTCGCCGACAAGTACGGCCGCATCCCCGCCATGAAGCTGGGGGCCCTTCTGTTCCTTGTCAGCGCCGTGGGCACCGGCCTGGCGTTCGGCGTGTGGGACCTCATCGTGTGGCGCCTGGTGGGCGGACTCGGCATCGGCCTGGCATCGGTGATCGCACCGGCCTACATTTCCGAGATCTCCCCGCGGCACGTGCGCGGCCGCCTCGCCTCACTGCAGCAGCTCGCCATCACCACGGGCATCTTTGCCGCACTGCTGTCCGACGCCGTCCTGGCCACCTCCGCGGGCAGCGCGGGCCAGCCGTTCTGGCTGGGCATCGAGGCCTGGCGCTGGATGTTCATCGCCTGCGCCGTGCCTGCCGGCATCTACGGCTGGATCGCGTTCCGCCTGCCCGAATCCCCGCACTTCCTGGTCCTGAACGGCAAGGAGGACGCGGCCCGCAAGGTCTTCGACACCCTCATGCCCGGCGACGACACCGAGCGGCACATCCGCGAAATCCGCGAATCGATCGAGCAGGACCAGCTTTCCACCAAGAAGGGCTCCCTGCGCGGGAAGACCTTCGGCCTGCAGACGGTGGTGTGGATCGGCATCATCCTGTCCGTGCTGCAGCAGCTCGTGGGCATCAACGTGATCTTCTACTACTCCACCACGCTGTGGAAGGCCGTGGGCTTCCACGAGCAGGACTCCCTGGCCATCTCCGTGGCCACCTCCGTCACCAACATCCTGGTGACCCTCGTGGCGATCGCCCTGGTGGACCGCATCGGCCGCCGCCCCATCCTGCTGGCTGGCTCCATCGGCATGGCCGTCTCACTGGGCGCCATGGCCCTGGCCTTCTCCTCCTCGGTGGGCACCGGCTCCGAGATTTCCCTGCCCGGCGCGTGGGGTCCCGTGGCGCTCGTTGCCGCCAACGTCTTCGTGGTGAGCTTCGGCGCTTCCTGGGGCCCGCTGGTCTGGGTGCTCCTGGGCGAGATCTTCCCCTCCCGCATCCGTGCCCGGGCCCTGGGTCTCGCGGCGGCCGCGCAGTGGATCGCGAACTTCGCCATCACGCTCAGCTTCCCGGTCATGGCCGCGGGTTCGCTGCCGCTGACGTATGCCATGTACGCGCTGTTCGCGGCGGCGTCGTTCTTCTTTGTCATGTTCAAGGTGCCGGAAACGAACGGTATGTCGCTGGAGCAGGCCGAAACGCTGTTCGTGCCCAAGGGCGCCAAGGTGGCAGCGCTGGCCAGCAAGTAGCCTCCGCACCCTCCTTCACGCGCGAGATGGCACGTCGCGGCAGTGTTCCAAATGGAACATTGCCGCGACGTGCCATCTCGCGTTCGGGGCTGATTCTCAGAGGGTGAGCTTCATGCCTTCATGGCTCGCGACGAACCCCAGGCGCTCATAGAAGCGGTGCGCGGCGATCCGGGACTTGTCCGTGGTCAGCTGCACCAGCGAGCAACCCCGCCCGCGGGCCTGGTCAATGGCCCACTGGATCATCAGCGCGCCGACGCCCTGGCCGCGGAGCTCCCCGGATACACGGACGGCCTCGATCTGGGCGCGCCATGAACCCTTGCGCGACAGGCCCGGAAGATAGCTGAGCTGGAACGTCGCCACCACAGCGCCACCCAGTTCACCCACCACCAGAAGGTGGGCCGGGTCGGCGTCGATCGCGTCAAAAGCCTGCTCATACGGAGCCAGATCGTCGGCGCTTTCGCGCGCGGCACCCAGCTGGTCGTCGGCGAGGAGCCGCAGGATCGCGGGGAGATCCGCCCTGACCGCCTGGCGCAGGGCGAACGTCCCGCCGTCGACGTCGGTAGTCAGCAGGGCGGGCACGGCGGCGGAATCTGAAGTCACCACCCCAGCATGCCATTTTCCTTGGAACTCAGTATTGCTAAGTACCGGTACCTAGTTCTACTATGTAGTGGTAGCTAGTAATACTGAGTAGTGAAGGGAGGTGTCCGGTGGGCAAGCAAACAACGGAGATGCTCAAGGGGACACTGGAGGGCATCGTTCTGGCCCTCCTGACCGGAAACCCGGCATACGGATACGAGATCACCACGCTGCTCCGGGCGCAGGGTTTCACCGAAATCGCCGAGGGCACCGTGTACGCGCTGCTGGTCAGGATCGAGCAAAAGGGCCTGGTGGACGTCGAGAAGGTGCCGTCCGAAAAGGGGCCGCCCCGCAAGGTGTACACGCTCAACGCGCAGGGCGAAAAGGAACTGGACGAATTCTGGAACACATGGAGCTTCTTGTCCGAACGGCTTGAACAGCTCCGCAAGGGAGGAAACTGAAATGGCAGCGAAGTGGATCGAGCTGGTCACCGGCTCGCTTGAACAGAAGAAGCAGTACAAGCAGTCCAAGGCGCGGCTGGATGCCCTGCCCGAGCCCTACCTCAGCGTGGCAAACGCCTTCAACCGGTACTTCATGTACTACGGCGGCGTCACTGAAGGGGAGACGATCGTGCAGATGCACTCGGACCTCGCGGACCTGTGGGAACGCGCCGCCATCGACGGCACTCCCGTGAGCGAGATCGTCGGCGAAGATCCCATCGAGTTCGCCGAGAGCTTCGCCCAGGCCTACGGCGGAACGCGGTGGATCGACAAGGAACGGGCGCGTCTCAACGAGGCGGTCGACAAGGCGAAGGCGAAGGAGGCAGGGCAATGACGGCCACGGCAATCCGGGTGCAGGGCATGGAGAAGTCCTTCAAGGATCTGCACGTGCTGCGCGGCGTGGACTTCGAGGTGGCGGCGGGCAGCATCTTCGCCCTCCTCGGCTCGAACGGGGCCGGGAAGACCACGCTCGTGCGCATCCTCTCGACGCTTCTGAAGGCCGACGCGGGAACCGCGACAGTGCACGGCTTCGACGTCGCCGCCAACCCGGGCGATGTGCGCGAGTCGATCAGCCTGACCGGGCAGTTCGCCGCGGTGGACGAAGTGCTCACGGGCCGGGAGAACCTCGTGCTGGTCGCGAAGCTCCGGCACCTGAAGAACCCGGGGGCGATCGCCGACGAGTTGCTGGGGCGCTTCTCGCTCACCGAGGCCGGCGGCCGCAAGGCAGCCGAATACTCGGGCGGCATGCGCCGCCGTCTCGACATCGCAATGAGCCTGATCGGCCAGCCGAAGGTGATCTTCCTCGACGAGCCGACCACCGGGCTCGACCCGCAGGCGCGCATCGAGGTGTGGAACACGGTCAAGGATCTCGCCCAGAACGGCACAACAGTGCTGCTCACCACCCAATACCTCGACGAGGCCGAGCATCTCGCCGACCGCATCGCGATCCTGCACAAGGGCACGATCATCCAGAACGGCACGCTCGACGAGCTCAAGCGGCTGTTGCCGCCGGCCGAGATCGAGTACGTCGAGAAGCAGCCCTCACTCGAAGACGTCTTCCTGGCGCTTGTCGGCGAGACGGCTGAAGAGCAGAAAGAACAGGAGGCATCCCGATGAGCACCCACGTCCTCAGCGATACCCGCGTCCTCACCGGCCGCTCGCTGCGCCACATCCTGCGCAGCCCCGACACGATCATCACCACCGCGGTCACTCCGATCGCGCTGATGCTGCTGTTCGTGTACGTGCTTGGCGGCGCGATCAATACCGGATCCGACGAGTCGTACATCAACTACATGCTCCCCGGCATCCTGCTGATCACGATTGCCTCCGGCATCGCCTACACCGCCTACCGCCTGTTCCTCGACATGCAGGGCGGCATCTTCGAGCGCTTCCAGTCCATGCCGATCGCGCGGTCGAGCGTGCTCTGGGCGCACGTGCTCACCTCGCTGGTGGCCAACCTCGTCTCGGTGGCGATCGTCGTCGGAGTGGCCCTCCTTATGGGGTTCCGCACCGGAGCATCCGTGGGGGCCTGGCTTGCTATCGCCGGCATCCTGGTCCTGTTCACGCTCGCCCTGA
Organism: Arthrobacter sp. CJ23; assembly: GCF_024741795.1. Classification (NCBI taxonomy): domain Bacteria; kingdom Bacillati; phylum Actinomycetota; class Actinomycetes; order Micrococcales; family Micrococcaceae; genus Arthrobacter; species Arthrobacter sp. CJ23. The sequence goes on from NZ_CP102950.1 coordinate 4,360,420, forward strand.
CCTGGCTGGCCGTGATCGCCGGGCTCTCCGCGAAAACCGTCGACGGCGCCAGCGCGTTCAGTTACCCGCTGATCTTCCTGCCGTTCATCAGTTCGGCCTTCGTGCCGACCGCGACGATGCCGGGCCCGGTGGCCTGGTTCGCCGAGAACCAGCCAGTGACCTCGATCGTGAACTCCATCCGCGCGCTGTTCGCGCAGCAGCCGGTGGGCAGCGACATCTGGATTGCGCTGGCCTGGTGCTTCGGCATCCTGGTTCTCGCCTACGCCTTCGCCATGGCCGCGTACCGGCGGAAGACCGCCTAGGCACCCCACAGGCAAAGCTCCCCCTTCCGAGGCGGGAGCTTTCGCCATGCGGGCCGATTGGTCATTTGTCAGACATTAGCTATAGCTTTATCGAACAGATTTGTAACGGCCGTCACCATTATGGCGGGTCTCCCGAAGGGTTCTTGAACTAATGTCCGACCAGACAACAACGGGGCAGCGCACTGCCTCAAGCCGGGACAGCGAGCCCCACCTGTCACGCTCGCTGAGCAACCGCCACATCCAGCTCCTGGCCATCGGCGGCGCCATCGGAACAGGCCTGTTCATGGGCTCGGGCAAGACCATTTCCGTGGCCGGACCCTCCGTGATCTTCGTGTACATGATCATCGGCTTCATGCTGTTCTTCGTCATGCGCGCCATGGGGCAGCTGCTGCTGTCCAACCTGAACTACAAGTCCTTCAGCGACTTCGCCGCGGACCTGCTGGGCCCCTGGGCCGGCTTCTTCACCGGCTGGACCTACTGGTTCTGCTGGGTGGTCACCGGAGTTGCCGACGTCATTGCGATCGCAGGCTACGCCAATGAGCTCATGCCGGGCATCCCGCTCTGGATCCCGGGCGTGGGCACCATCGCCATCCTGCTCCTGCTGAACCTGCCCACGGTCAAGGCCTTCGGCGAGACCGAATTCTGGTTTGCGCTCATCAAGATCGTGGCCATCGTCGCTCTGATCGCCGTGGGCCTGGTGATGATCTTCACCGGCTTCCAGTCCTCCGCAGGCACTGCAAGCTTCACCAATCTCTGGAGCCACGGCGGCCTCTTCCCCAAGGAATTCATGGGCTTCGTGGCCGGCTTCCAGATCGCCGTGTTCGCCTTCGTGGGCATCGAGCTGGTGGGCACCGCCGCAGCCGAAACCAAGAACCCGGAGCACAACCTGCCCCGCGCCATCAACGCGATCCCGGTGCGCGTCATGCTCTTCTACGTAGGCGCCCTCATCATCCTGATGTCCGTCACCCCGTGGACCGAGTTCAAGGCCGGCCACAGCCCCTTCATCGGCATGTTCTCCCTGGCCGGACTCGGCATGGCCGCCATGGTGGTCAACCTGGTCGTGCTGACCTCGGCGATGTCCTCGGCCAACTCCGGCATCTACTCCACCTCGCGCATGGTGTTCGGCCTGGCGAACGACGGCGATGCCCCCAAGGTGTTCGGCCGCCTGTCCCGCCGCAAGGTCCCGCAGAACGCGCTGTTCCTGTCCTGCGTGCTGCTGCTGGCCGGCGTCGTGCTGCTCTACGCGGGCAAGGACGTGGGCGTCGCGTTCGACATGGTCACCACCGTGTCCGCGGTCTGCTTCATGTTCGTCTGGTCCATCATCCTGGCCAGCTACCTCGTCTACCGGAAGCGCCGGCCCGGGCTCCACAAGAGCTCCACCTTCAAGCTGCCCGGCGGCATCCCGATGGTCTGGGTGGTCTTCGCCTTCTTCGCCTTCCTGATCTGGGCCCTGACCACGCAGCCGGACACGCTCACGGCACTGCTGGTGACGCCCATCTGGTTCGCGGTCCTGGGCGCGGCCTACGCCGTGGTCCGCAAGTCCCCGCTCCACCAGGCCCGCGTGGCCGAGTGGAAGGCGATGGCCGAGGCGGAAACCGCGGCGGCGCGCTAAGCCCCACACGCCAAAGCCCGACGCCGGCACCCACCATGGGTGCCGACGTCGGCCATCTTTAGGATGGTTTACGCCTCGGCCTTGCGCTCCTCGATCAGCTTCTGCACCTGCGCGAACAGCGGGTGCGCGGGCGGCAGCTCGGTGATGCGTTCCACCGCCTCGGCGGAGTCCATCTCGGCGAGCATCCGGGCGAGCTCCACGGCTTCGTCGTCCGCGCCGTCGTCGAAGCGCAGGGCCGCAGCCATCGCCTCAAGCAGGGCCACAGGCGTGACGCCGCGCTCGGCGAGTTCCGCGGCCGGGCCGATGAACCGTTCATGCCGGCCCAGCTTGCGCAGCGGGGCACGGCCCACCCGGTTCACGGTGTCCGGCAGGTGCGGGTTGGTGAAGCGGGACAGGATCTTCTGCACATAGGCTTCCTGCTCGGCCTCCACAAAGCCGTGTTTGGCCACCAGCAGCTGCTTGGTTTCCTCCAACACGGCCCGGACCTTCGCAGCCACAGACGGATCGGCCATGGCGTCCGAGATCTTTTCCAGGCCGGCGGCGTAGCCGAAGTAGGCGGCCGAGGCGTGGCCCGTGTTGACCGTGAACAGCTTGCGCTCAATGTACGGGCCGAGCTCGTCCACGAACGTCGCCCCGGGAATAACGGGCGCCTTGCCGTCGAACGGCGTGCGGTCGATGACCCACTCGTAGAACGTCTCCACCGTGACGTCCAGGCCCTGGCCCGGCGCCTGGTTGGGGACGATGCGGTCCACTGCGGTGTTCGCGAACACCGCGACGGCGTCGAGCTCGCCCGCGCCTTCGCCGGTACCGGCGTCCCACGCGCCACGGATTTCCAGGTGCAGGAGGTCCGTGGCGTTGATGGCGTTCTCGCAGGCCATGACCTGCAAAGGCGGCAGCGACGGCGAACGGCCGGCCAGGCCGCGCGCGATCACGGGAGCCACGAACTTGAGGATGTGCGGCCCCACCGCCGTGGTGACCACGTCCGCCGTCGCGATTTCCGCGACGACGGCATCTTCTTCGCTGCCCGAGTTGAGGGCGCGGAACCCGGAGACGGTCTTCACCGCGGGGGTCTCGCCCACCTCATGGACCTGGTAGCTGTCTGCTGCGGCGAGCTGGCTGATCAGGGCGTCCGCGACGTCGGCGAACACCACCTCGTACCCGGCCTCGTGCAGCAGCAGGCCGACGAAGCCCCTGCCGATGTTCCCGGCCCCAAAATGGACTGCCTTCACTATGCGTTGACCTTCCCGAACAGCTCCAGCACTTCCTCAACCGTGGTGGCTTCCTCAAGCTGGGCCACCTGGGCCTTGTTGGTGAAGATCTTGGCGATCGAGGACAGGATGTGGAGGTGCTCGTTGTTCATGCCGGCCACGCCGACGACGAACTTGACCTGCTTGCCGCCCCAGTCGATGCCCTGCGGGTAGCGGACGATCGACACGGCCGAGTGCATGATGTGGCTCTTCGCTGCATTGGTGCCGTGCGGGATGGCCAGGAAGCTGCCCATGTACGTGGAGACGGATTCCTCGCGCTCGTGCATGGCCTGCAGGTAGGCCGTGTCCACGGCGCCGCGGGCGAGCAGCAGCCTGCCGGCCTCGTCGATGGCCGAGTCGCGGTCCGTGGCGGTGCCGTTGAGGACAACGCTGTCGGGCCGAAGGACGTCCTTTGCAGGGGCGCCCGCCGCAGCAGGCTCGGCAACCGCCGTCGAGCCCGCCGAACCGGTGCCCGCATTGCTGCTCTTCACTAGCTCAACGATCTCGTCATACCGCGGGCTGTTCATGAAGTTGTCCACGGAGAAGTGCACGGCGCTGGACGTGACCGGCTTGGCGCGCTCGGTGAGGTCCTGGTGGGTGATCACGACGTCGAAGGTGTCGCTGAGGCTGGCGATGGCCGAGTTGGTGACCTTGACGTCCGGGAAACCGGCAGCCTTGATCTTGTTGCGGAGCACCGAGGCGCCCATCGCACTGGAGCCCATGCCAGCGTCGCAAGCGAACACGATGTTCTGGACGGGACGGGTCAGGACAGCCGTGCCGACGCCGCCCGTGAGGGCCGAGGAAACGGAGCTCTTCTTGCCCTTCATGGCTTCCATCTTGGACGTGGCCGCGCTGAGGTCGCCCTCATCGCTGTGCTTGGTGGTCTTCAGGATCAGCGAAGCCACCAGGAAGGAGGCCGTCGTGGCGAGCAGCACGGAGAGAATGACGCCCACGTAACTGTCACGGGAGGTCTGCGCGATCACGGCGATGATGGACCCTGGTGCCGCCGGTGCGACGAGGCCGGAGTTCGTGATGGCCAGCGTTGCGATGCCGGTCATGCCACCGGCGATCGCGGCCAGGATCAGCAGAGGGCGCATCAGGACATACGGGAAGTAGATCTCGTGGATGCCACCAAGGAAGTGGATGATGGCGGCACCGGGCGCCGAAGCCTTCGCGGCGCCGCGGCCGAAGAACATGTACGCAAGCAGGATGCCGAAGCCGGGGCCAGGGTTGGCCTCGAGCAGGAACAGGATGGACTTGCCCTGTTCGAGTGACTGCTGGACGCCCAGCGGCGTGAGCACGCCGTGGTTGATGGCGTTGTTCAGGAACAGGACCTTGGCCGGTTCGATGAAGATGCTGGTCAGCGGCAGGAGGCCGTTGTCGACGAGGAACTGGACCGCGTTTCCCGCGCCCGTGGAGAATGCCTTGACCACCGGGGTGAGGCCGTAGAAGCTGAGCAGGGCCAACCCCGCACCCCAGATGCCGGCGGAGAAATTGTTCACCAGCATTTCGAAGCCGGGGCGGATCTTGCCGTCCCAGAGGGCGTCGATCTTCTTCATGGTCCAGCCGCCCAGGGGGCCCATGATCATGGCACCGATGAACATCGGGATTCCGGCGCCGACAACGACGCCCATGGTGGCGATGGCACCGACGACCCCGCCGCGCACGTCATAAACCATCTTGCCGCCGGTGTAGCCGATCAGCAGTGGCAGCAGGTAGGTGATCATGGGTCCGACGAGCCCGACGTTGGGAACACCCTCGGCGTTCGTACCGAAGCCGCCCAAGGCCGCGACCGGGATCCATCCCTTTTCAATGAACAGGGCTGTGATGATGCCCCAGGCAATGAACGCGCCGATGTTGGGCATGATCATGCCGGACAGGAACGTCCCGAACTTTTGGATCCCTACGCGCAGGCTGGTGCGCGGCTTCGCAACTGTCTCTGTTGCCATTGTGAATTCCTAACGTGGGTCCCGCAGCTGTGCGGAATCAGACGAAGTCGACCAGCAGACTAGGAACTGCTGGAGATGCGGTGCAGCCACTCGAGGAAGAGTTTCAGCTCCGAACTGGAAAGTTGGTCCGAATGCGAGGCCTGGAGGGCCGCATTCAGGGCGATTGCCGCAACAACCACCGACGACTTGCCGGAGTCGTCGGCCGCGGCGCCACGGGTTTTTTCCGTGGAGACGGCGAAGATCATGGAGTCCCGGGTCATCGTTGAGAGCTCGAGATTCCTGTCTTCCACCGGATCTGCGATCAGCATGAGCGTGACGCCCACATTGGCCGCAAGGATGCTTCTGGCCGCCTCACGCGGCGGCACGTTGATCTGGCCGGCGATCGCGGCCTTGTTCAGCATTTCCTCCAGAAGCGCCTCGGCATCGGCCACAATGGCCGGGCGGCTTTCGGGACGGATATTGCCGAACATCACCAAGTACAGGTGCGGCTGGGTCAGCCCGAACTGGACGTGGTTGTCCCACATCCGGCGGATGTCCTCCAGGGGTTCTCCCGAAGGCGCAAAGTCGCGCTCCCCCGCCACGTACTCCTCGAAGCCGGCTGCAACGACGGCGTCGAACAGCCCCTCCTTGTCGCCGAAGTGGTGGTAAAGCGTGGGGGCCGTGACCCCGGCAAGCTTGGTGATCTGGCGCGTGGAGACCGGTGACCCGTCCGAATTTGCCAGCAATTCGGCTGCCGCACGGAGCAGCCGGATCTTTGGCGGAAGCTGGTCATCGAAACTCATAACCGCTACCCTAGCACCTATAGCAACGCTATATGAAGTGAATCACAGGAGATTTTTTCGGACCCCGAGGCGCCGCAGCCAGTGAGTCCGACCAAGAGCAGGGACAGAGGATTCAATGCAGAATTTCCAGGGAGTGGGCGTCAGCCCCGGCCGCATCATCGGCACCATCCGCCAGATGCCCAAGCCAGTCAGCGAACCGCCGTCGGGCGAGCGCCTGGCCGCGGACACCACAGCGGAGGACGCCGTCGCCGGCCTGAAAACCGCGGCCCGGGCCGTCCACGACGAACTCAAGGCGCGGGCGGAGAGGGCCAGCGGGGACGGCAAGGCCGTCCTCGAGGCAACCGCCCTCATGGCCACGGACACCATGCTCCTCAAGGCCGCCGCCAAGCTGGTCAACGCCGGGTCCTCCGCAGAGCGCGGCATCTGGGAAGCCGGGGCCTCCGTCGCGGAGATGCTGCACAACCTGGGCGGCTACATGGCCGAGCGTGCCACGGATGTCCTGGACGTCCGCGCCCGCATCGTCGCCGAACTGCGCGGCGTCCCCGCCCCGGGGATCCCTTCGTCCGATACGCCGTTCATCCTGGTGGCCGAGGACCTGGCCCCCGCGGACACCGCCACGCTGGATCCCTCCCTGGTCCTCGCGCTGGTGACCTCTGGCGGCGGGCCACAGTCGCACACCGCGATCATTGCCCGTTCCCTGGGCCTGCCCGCGGTGGTCGCCGCGCATGGCGTTGATTCGGTTTTGGATGGGTCCGAGGTTTATGTGGACGGCGCCGCCGGTTTCGTGGCCGTTTCTCCCTCGGAGGAGCAGCGCGCTGCCGCGGCCGCTTGGGCCGAAACCTCCGCGGTCTTGGCGGTGTTCGACGGAAACGGCACGACGGCGGACGGCCACTTGGTGCCGCTGCTCGCCAACGTGGGCGGGGCCAAGGATGCCGTGGCCGCTGCCGGTTTGGGCGCCCAAGGCGTGGGCTTGTTCCGCACCGAATTCTGCTTCCTGGAACGGGACACCGAACCCTCCGTGGACGAGCAGGCGGCCGCATACAAGGCCGTGTTTGATGCGTTCCCCGGCAAGAAGGTGGTGCTCCGCACCCTCGACGCCGGCGCGGACAAGCCCCTGCCGTTCCTCACGGATGCCAGCGAACCCAACCCGGCCCTGGGCGTACGCGGCTATCGCACCGACTTCACCACCCCCGGCGTGCTGGAGCGCCAGCTCCAGGCCATCGCCCTGGCGGCAGCCGGTTCCGAGGCCGAGGTCTGGGTCATGGCCCCCATGATCTCGACGGCGGCCGAAGCCGCGCGCTTCGCGTCGCTCTGCGAGGCGGCCGGGATCAAGACGCCGGGTGTCATGGTGGAGGTCCCCTCAGCCGCCCTCACCGCAGCCACCGTGCTGGCCGAGGTGGGCTTCGCGTCCCTGGGCACCAACGACCTCACGCAGTACGCCATGGCTGCCGACCGGCAGCTCGGCCCGCTTGCGGAACTGAACACCCCGTGGCAGCCCGCCGTGCTGCGCCTGGTCCAGCTCACCGTGGAAGGCTCGGCCTTGGAAGGTCTGGGCCGGGAGGGCAACAACAAGCCCGTGGGCGTCTGCGGCGAGGCAGCCGCGGACCCGGCCCTCGCCGTCGTCCTCACCGGGCTCGGCGTCTCCACCCTGTCCATGACCGCCCGCTCGCTGGCCGCCGTGGGGACCGTGCTCAAGACCGTCACGCTGGAGCAGGCCCGGGAGCTGGCCCGCCTGGCGCTGTCGGCCCCGAGCGCCACCGAGGCCCGCGACTGGGTCCGTGCCAAGCTGCCCATACTGGACGAACTCGGGCTCTAAGGCCTCCCCACCCCTGCTGTCTTCAAGCCACAATTTAGGAGAAAACCATGTCCGAACGCACCGCCACCATCGCCAGCCGCTCCGGGCTGCACGCCCGCCCCGCGGCCATCTTCGCCGAAGCCGCGGGCGAGCTGCCCGTTGAGGTGACCATCGCCCACGTGGGAGAGCCGGCCGAGGACGCGCTCGACGCCGCCAGCATCCTCTCGCTCATGACGCTCGGTGCCGCTAAGGGCGACGTGGTGGTGCTCCGGGCCGAGGGCGACGGCGCGGACGCGGCCCTCGATTCCCTGGTCACGCTGCTCGAAACGGACCTCGACGCCGAGTAGCTTCTGCCGCGGCTTCCAGGATTGGCTTCCAGGGACATCGATTGCTCCGCAACTGCCGTTTTGGCTGCCTAAAAGGGCCGTTACGGAGCAATCGACGTGCTCAGAGTGCCGTCACCACCAGATCCTGGTAGGCGGCGCGGCCGTCGAAGACGTTCACGCCCACTTTCCCGGCGGCGAACTGCGCATCGGAGATGTCGATCAGCTGCGCGCCGTCCACGGACACCGCGATCCGGTTGCCGTCGATGGCGGCGTCCAGCTGGTAGCTGACGCCGTGGCTCAGCGCCAGGGGAACGCTCGCCAGGATGCTCGACGCCGGGCTGAAGACGCCGTTTGCCAGCGTGAACACCCGGACCACGCGCAGGTTGGGGTCCAGGTTCACGTAGTACGCGCTGGAACCGTCGGCAGACGACCGCAGCAACACCGAGCCCGCCCCGCCGTACCCGCGTTCAGGCGCGAGATCCCGGTTCAGCATGGCCCCGGCAAAGGGCTCCCCGCCGAAGCGGACCGTCGCCTGCACGCGCACGTCGGTGAAGGAACCCGGGCTCATGGCCGTGGAGTCCTTGTCGAAGGTGCCCGCCAGCCCGGCACCTGTGCTTTCCCAGCGCCCGCCGGGCACCACGGAGTACGCGCCCAGGTTGTGCCGGGCGGTGCCGCTTACGGCGGGCAAGGGGTCCGACGGCGGGACCGTGCTTTGGGCGGAGCCGCTCAGGCGCGCCGTGTCGGCCAGCTGGTGGACCTTGACGGAGACCAGCCGGGCGTTGCCTCCGCTGGACTCGAAGGACAGCCCTGTGGAGGAAGGGTCGGGGAGGATCAGCGAGGTGAGGGACGCCGTGCCATCGCCGCCGAACACCTCCACCGAGGAGGCATCCACCAGGATCCGCAGCTTCACGCGGCGTTCGCCGTCCACAACGGTTGAGCTCCACGGCGCCGAGGAGTTCTCGGCAGCCGTCCCGGCGAAGTACCGGCTAAAGTCCGCCCGGCCGGACGCCGAGCGGTCCACCGTCACGGTGCCCGCCGGACCCGCGCCCGCACCGGCGTCGTACCTCACCGAGGTCTCCTGCGCCCCCGTGGTGCCTGTCCCCTTCCGCAGCCCGAACTCGAAGGACGTCGCGCCTCCAGCGGGAGGCAGGGCCACCTCGGCCTCGAGCTCGAAGGAACGCCCGGAGGCCGCGGCCAGGGGGTTCGCCGAGCTTGGCGTCACCGTGACATCCGTGGCCTGCAAGGTGGAAGCCCGCAGTGACTCTTCCTCCACAACCGGCGCCTGCGACAGCCGCAGCCCCGCGCCCGGGATATCGAGCAGCTTGAGCTCGCGCGGCATGCTCAGCTGACCGTTCCAGCGGCCGGTGGGCGGGCTGAAGGCGTAGTCCCAGTTGCTCATCCAGCCGATCATGATCCGCCGCCCGTCGGGGGCGCCGAAGAAGCTCATGGCCGCATAGTAGTCCCTGCCGTGATCGGCCTGCAGCACCTGCGAGGCAGCGGTGTCGGGCGTGAATGCCGTGCCGTTCCAGCTCCCGGTGACGTACTGCGCGGCGGATCCCTTGGTGGCGCGGACCGCCCCGGTGCTCCAGTACAGCACCCAGCGCGAGACGCCGGGCTGCCCTTCCACGGGCATGGAGAAGAAGTCCGGGCATTCCCACACGCCGCCGCGGATCCAGTCCCCGTACCCGAAGGAACTCGTGTAGCTCCAGGCGAGCAGGTCTGTGGAGGTGTAGAAGCGGATGTGGTCGCCGGCGGCCACCACCATCACCCACTTGGCCGCAACAGAGTCCCAGCTGACCTTGGGGTCGCGGAAGTCCCAGCCGCCGTCCGGTCCGCCGGGGTTCTGTACCACGGGAGCCTCCTGCACGAGCTGCCAGGAGCGGCCCTTGTCCGTGCTGAAGGCGGCGCGGACGGCCTGGTTTCCGTTGGCGACATCGTGGTTGAAGGTGGTGAAGAAAGCGATCAGGCCGCCGCCCGGCTGGCCGCCGAACAGGCCGCTGGCATTGGAGGCGTCCACCACCGCGGAACCGGACCACGATTCCCCCGCGGCCAGGTGCGGCAGCGCAATGGGCAGCTGCTTCCAGTGCAGCAGATCGCTGCTGACGGCGTGCGCCCAGCGTCCGCGGTCCTGGTGGAAGAGGTGGTATTCGCCGTCGAAATAGACCAGACCGTTGGGATCGGAACTGCTGCCGGCCTGCTGCGTGTAGTGGTAGCCCGGCTGGTAGAGCCCGTTCATGTAGTCCCCTGCGGCGTCCGCGCGGACGTTCTGGAACCAGGCGGTTCCGCCGCCGGCCAGCAGGGCGAAGCCCGTGCCGGCGGCCGTGCCCACCGAGCCGCTCAGCACGGAAGTGCCGTTGATCAGTACGGACGCCTCGCTGCCGCGCACCGTGAACTGGACCCGGGCGGGAGACGACGTTCCGAAACTCCCGGCCGGCAGCGTGCTGGACAGCAGCAGGGCGGACGCCGCCCGCTCGTACACCTTCGCGGTGCCGGCCCCCGGATCGATCCGCAGCTCCGTGCCGCCGCTGCCGTCGGCGTCGCTCCGCACCACTACCGAGGCGGTCGCCGGCGCGGTGACGGCCAGGTCCAGGGAGGCGACGACGTCGGACGCCACCGCCGGGAGGTACCGAGCCGCGGTGCCGCTCGAGGCGGTAGCCCGGAGCCCGCGTACGTCCGGTTCCCAGGCTCCGGACGAGGAACGCCAGCCCTGGAGCCGGGATTCCAGGCCGCGGAGGGTCATGCCCTGGAAGACCGCGGTGCCGTTGTAGGAGAGCAGGCCGACATGTCCGGCGGCGTGCGTGGAATCCGTGGCGGTGATGGCGGGCAGGTAACCGTCGCGGTCCAGGAAGTCTGTCTGCCAGTGGACGGCCAGCTGGGTGCCGATCGCCGTGACCCTCAGCCGGTAGACCTTGCCGAGCGTAATGGCCGTCGTAAAGGTGCCCAGCGTGGCGTTGTCCGAGGCACGGTACAGCCGCAGCCGGCCCGCGTTGGGATCCACCTCGGCGCCATAGCCGGACGTGCCGGCCGCGTTGCTGCGGAACAGCACGGCCGCCACGCCGTAGGGGGAGGTGAGCTGGACGTCGGCGGTGAAATCGGTGTCCGCCGGGGCCTGCCCGGTGGCGATGCTCCGGATGTTGGTGTCGGCCGGAGCCACGCCCCGGAAACCCGTGGCGCTCGCCTGCCAGCCTGTTCCGGAACCCGTCCAACCGTCCACATTCCCGTCCACGGTCCGCACGCCGGGCGTTCCGAACGCCACCGTGCCGTTGAAGGCGTGCAGGCCCACGTGGCCCGACTCGTAGCGCTGGTCGCTGGCGTCGATCGTGGCCACGCCGTCCACCGCCACGTAGATCCGTGGCCCGTCCACGTGGACATCCACGCTGTACGACTGGCCGGTGTTGAGTTCCACGGAAGCCGGGGCCACGATGTCCTCGCCCGTGGCGAGGTCGAACAAGCGCACGCGGTCCAGATTCGGATCGATCGTGGCCGCATAGCCGGCCCCGGCGTCGGGGGCCGCGCGGAAGACGAGCGCCCCCACCCCATAGGGACTCCCGGCGTCGACGGTTATCCCGGCAGTGTACCGGGCGGTGCCCGCCACGAGCTGTTCACTGACGGCCGCGATGTTCTGCCCGGACGGCGCGACGGCGGTGTACCCGCCCTGCGCGGTCCGGGTCCAGGTGCCGCTCACGCCGACGGCGTCCGGGATGGGGCTGGTGGTGCTGTTGAGGGTGACGGGGCCCGCCGGGTCCACGGCCGCAGCCGGCGCGACGACCCCCGTTCCCGCGAAACCGACACTGAGGACTGCGGCCGCGAGGCCGGCCACTATTCTGTTGTGCATTCAGATCGCCTTTGATCTCGGAAGAACCCAAACGGACATGAGGTCAGGGGAAGAGGGTGCGCGCACCTCCGAAGATCCCGCCCATGGTCCAGGCGTCGAAGGACAGGAGCCTTGCGGTTCCTGCGGCGGCCGTGAGGCTGACGCTTTCCCCGCCCAGTGTGGGGTACACGCGGGCAGTGAGCGGCTTGCCGTTCGCGAAGATCTCGACGGCGGAATGGTCCACCAGGATGCGCAGGTGCACGCGCCCGTCGGACATCGGGACGGGGCCCGACTTCTGCTCCACATCCACGAGCGGGTCGAGGCTGCTGCGGGTGCGGTCGAGGCGGAGGGTGCCTTGGCCGCCGGATCCGCGGCTCAGTTCCACCGCCGTCTCCTCAACACCGTCCTGGGAACCGAGCAGTCCCAGCCGCACCACGGCACCGGGCGCGAGCTGCAGCTCCAGTTCCAGGTCCAGCTGGTTTCCGGAGACCCCCGTTTCCACGGGCGTTCCGCCGCCCGCCAGCACGCGGCCCGGCAAGTGCACGTGCTGCGAGCGCAGCTGTTCCAGCTCCGGCACGGGCGCGAAGGACAGTGTGCCGTCGGCGGCCAGGGTGGTGACGCGGGGCAGGCTCATGACGCCGGACCAGCCGGCCTCCACCATGGCGGCGTCGCTGCGGCCTTCCTGCAGCCAGCCGAACATGATCCTCCGGCCGGACTCGTCCGCGAAGGACTGCGGGGCGTAGAAGAAGCGTCCGCCGTAGTCGAGGCGGTGCAGGGCAGCCGGTTCGAAGGAGTCGCCGGAATACTGGCCGGTCCAGTACAGCGGGTGGCGGGTATCGCCGTCGTTCCAGGCGGAAAAGACGAGCACGTCGTCGGCCGGGCCGCCGCCGGAACCGAGCGTCCCGGGGCCGGCGCGGAAGAGGTCCACGCATTCCCACATGGTGCCGGTCCAGTCGCTGGCCGCTTCGTCACGGTCCGCGGCGTCCCCGATGAGCAGCGGCCCGATGTAGCCCCAGGAGCGCAGGTCCGCCGATTCGTATAGGAACGCCGTGCCGCCGCGGCCACGGATGCCCGAGCCCACCAGCTGCCGCCATATGGTGCCTTCGCGCCACACGCAGTGGTCCCGGTAGGCGGTGATCTCGACCCCGGCCGGCGGGGCCGCGATGACCGGGTTCTCCGGCGCCTTCGCCCAGCTGAGCAGGTCCGGGGTCCCGACGGCCACACACGGCAGTTCGTGCTCCCCGTGCCGGCCGGAGTACACCAGCGTGGGCGTGCCGCCGTCGTTCACCAGCACGCCGGACCAGCAGCCGTCGCGGTCCGGCGAATCCGGCCCGCCGGACGGTTCCAGCGCCACCGGGAGGTCGCTCCAGCTCACCAGGTCCGTGCTGCTGGCGTGCCCCCACTGGATGCGGTGGTGGAAGGCGCCCTCGGGGTTGTACTGGTAGAAGAGGTGGTAGGTGCCGTTCCACTGGCTCACGCCATTAGGGTCGTTGAGCCAACCGGCCGGGGACACGAAGTGGAAGCGCGGCCGGTGCGGATCGGCCTCGGCGCGGGCCACGAGCTCGTCCCGGGGCACGGTGGCGAGCGGGTGGGTCAGTTCAGTCATGCGGAAGCCTTCTTGTCATTCGGTTCGCTCGCAAATATGGGTTCCCCAGCAAGCGCGGGTTCGGTGGCCAGGGCGTGTCCGCCCGCGCCGGCCAGCGGCCGGTACAGGTGGCAGCGCACCCAGTGGCGGCTTCCGGCGTCGCCCACGCGGTGGCGGACCGGACGGTCCGCGGAGCAGGGTTGCTCCGGGTCGCCGTCGAACGCGCACGACGTCGATGCCATCACCGCGGCTCTCAGTTCCGCCCTCCGGACGGGGTCATAGGAGCCGGCACGGGCAGGGTCCGGCACGGCCGAAACCAGCAGCTGCGTGTACGGGTGGGCCGGGTTGGCCAGGAGGTCCAGGGACTCGCCTTCCTCCACGATCTCGCCGGCGAACATCACGGCCGTGCGGTCGGCCAGGTAGCGGGCCGAGGCAAGGTCGTGGGTGATGTAGAGCATCGAGATGCCCTGTTCGTCGCGGAGTTTGCGCATCAGGTTCAGGACCCCGATCCGCACCGAGACGTCCAACATGGAGGTGGGTTCGTCGGCCAGGATGACCTGCGGTTCCACGGCCAGGGCCCGGGCGATGGCCACGCGCTGGCGCTGCCCGCCGGAGAGTTCGTGCGGGTAGGAGTTGAGCATGTCGGCCTGCAGGCCCACGGTGGTCATGAGTTCCTCGAGCCGCCGCTGGGTTCCCTGCTCCGCGGCGGCCTTGCCGTGGATCGCCAGGGAGCGGCGCAGGAAGTGCTCGATCCTGTGGACCGGATTCAGCGAGCCGAAGGGATCCTGGAAGACCATCTGCAGCTGGGAGCGGAAGGCCCGGGAGGCCTGGAAGCGGTCGTGCTTGAGGACGTCGACGCCGTCCAGCAGGATCTGCCCGGAGCTGGGCTTCTCGAGCCGCGCCACGCAGCGGGCCAGGGTGCTCTTGCCGGAACCGGACTCCCCCACGAGCGCCACGATTTCGCCGCGTTCCAGGCTCAAGTCCACCTTGTGGAGCGCCCGGACGGACTTCCGGGAAAGCAGTCCGCCGATGGGGAAGGTCTTGCCCAGGCCGCGGACCTCGAGGGCCGGCACTGTGATGCCGGGGGCAGGTGTTGTTGATGCCAAAACGGTGGCGCTCATCGCGAGGCTCCTTCCAGGGCGGGTGCAGTGGCAGCGACAGGTGCCGCGAAGTGGCCGGGACGCACCTCGGCGAGATCGGGGATGTTGCTGAACTTCACGCCGTCGGGCAGTCCGGTCAGCGGAAGGCGCGGGCCAGTGAGCGGCGGGAACGCGCCCATGAGCGCCTGCGTGTACGGGTGCTGCGGGCTGGCATACACCTCGTGGGCCTTGGCGGTCTCCACGATCCGGCCGCCGTACATGACGGCCATGCGGTGCGAGAGCTCCACCATCAAGGACATGTCGTGCGTGATGAACAGGACGGAGAAGCCGAGCTCGCGCTGGAGTTCCTTGATCTGCGCCATGATTTCCTGCTGCACCACCACGTCCAGGGCGGTGGTGGGTTCGTCCAGGATCAGCAGGGACGGCTTGAGGGCCACGGCCATGGCGATGACCGCCCGCTGCCGCATGCCGCCGGAGAGCTGGTGGGGGTAGGACTTGAGCCGCGCGGGGTCGATCCGCACGAGTTCCAGCAGTTCGGCCGCGCGCCGCAGGGATTCCTTGCGCGAGTAGCCGGAGTGCGTGGTGTAGACGTCCACGATCTGCTCGCCGATGGTCAGCACCGGGTTGAGCGAGTTCATGGCCGACTGGAAGACCATGGCCACGTCCTGCCAGCGGAAGCGGCGCAGCTCCTCCGGGCTCATCGCCAGGACGTCCTTGCCGCCAAAGGAGATGCTGCCGCCGGCGATCTTTGCCGGGTCCTTCAGGAGGCGCATGATCGAGTTGGCGATGGTGGACTTGCCGCAGCCGGACTCGCCGGCCAGGCCGAAGATTTCGCCCGTCCCGATGCTGAACGAAACGCGGTCGACGGCGGTGGTGGAGCGGGTATCGCCGATGTACTGGACGGTGAGGTCCTTTACCTCCAGGACCGGCTCGTGCGAGCCGAAGGAGACTTGGGAGATGGTCACGCGGCACTCCTTCCTGGGGTCTTGGTGGTAGTTGGGGAGGCCTTGGCGGCCGTGATTTTCCGGAGGCGGGGGTTGGTGACCTCGTCCACGGCGTAGTTGATGAGGGCCAGGGCGAAGGCCACCAGCGCGATGCAGAGGCCGGAGGGGACGAACACCCACCAGCTGCCGGTGAGCAGGGCGCCCTCGTTGCCGGCCCAGAAGAGGTTGTTGCCCCAGGAGACCGTGCTGACGTCGCCCAGGCCCAGGAATTCCAGGCCCGCCTGGGCGCCGATGCCGTAGATGACGCAGGCCAGCAGGGTCCCCATGACGATCGAGGCCATGTTGGGCAGGATCTCACGGAACATGATCCGCCCGGCCCGCTCACCGGACACAGCGGCAGCGGCCACGAAGTCCTTGGAGCGGATGGAGAGGGCCTGCGAGCGCAGCACCCGGGCCGAGCCGGCCCAGCCGGTGATCACCAGGACCAGGATCACGGTGCCCAGTCCCGGCGGCAGGAATGCGGCCAGGATGACCAGCAGCGGCAGTCCGGGCAGGAGCAGGAAGACGTTGGTGACCAGGGACAGGGCCTCGTCGATGAACTTGCCGAAATAGGCCGAGGCCAGGCCCACCAGGATGCCGATGAAGGTGGACGCGAGGCCCACGGTGAGGCCCACCAGGAGCGAGCTGCGGGAGCCGTGGATGGTCAGTGCCATCACGTCCTGGCCCTTGGCGGTGGTGCCGAGCCAGTGCTCGGCGGACGGCTCCAGGCTGGCCATGTCCGTGATGCGCGAGGGGTCGCCGGGGAACATCAGCGGCGCCAGGAGCGCCAGCGTGATGAACGCCAGCATCACCGCCATGCCCACCATGGCCTTCTTGTTGGTGAGGAGCCCGTGGACGAAGCCCTGCTTCGAGCGGCGGACACGCCGCGGTGCCCTTGAGGGCTGCCGGACGGCGGCAGAAGACTCGGGTGCGGGGCCCGCCGTCGTGAGGGCCGCCGTCGTGCTTTCCACGCCGGACGGTGAGGGGTCGATAAAGGTGGTCATCGTGGCTCCTAGTTGCTGCGCACGCGCGGGTCGAGGCGGACGTAGAGGATGTCCACCAGGAAGTTGGCCAGCAGCACGGCGGCGGTGATGGTGAGGAACAGCCCCTGCATGAGCGGGTAGTCCAGGCCCTGCACGGCGTTGAGCAGCTGGTAGCCGACGCCGGGGTAGGCGAACACCACCTCGGTCAGCAGCGCCCCGCCCACCACGAACCCCAGGCCCATGCCGAAGCTCGTCACGGACGGGAGCATGGCGTTGCGGGCAGCGTAGCGGAACATGATGCGGCCCGGCCGCAGGCCCTTCGCCTCGGCCATGGTGATGTAGTCCTCGGCGTTGGTGGCGATCATGGTGTTGCGCATGCCCAGCATCCAGCCGCCGATTGAGACCAGCACGATGGTGAGTGCCGGCAGCACCAGGTGCGCGGCTGCGTCGGAGATGAACTCCCAGGTGAAGCCGGGTTCCAGGCCGTCCGTAAACGCGTGGCGGAGCGGGAACCAGCCCAGCACCACGCCGAAAAGGTACAGGGCACCCATCGCCAGCCAGAAGTACGGGAACGAACCGATGAACACCAGGACCGGCGGGAGAGCCGAGTCGATCGCTCCGCCGCGCCGCCAGGCGGCCAGGATGCCCAGCAGATTGCCCACGACGGCGGCAATCACCAGGGCGGTGCCGCCCAGCAGGAGGGTCCAGCCGATCTGGGAGGCGATGACCTCGGTGACCGGGGTGGGGAAGCGGGAGATGGAGACGCCCATCTGGCCGGTGACGATGCTGTGCAGGTAGTCGACGTACTGCTCCCAGATGGGGCGGTCGTCCACGCCGAGCAGCTTGCGCAGGGCCTCGATCTGTTCGGGCTGCATCCGGCCCGTGGAGCGGGCGAACATGCGCGAGACGGGGTCGCCGGGCATGAAGCGCGGGAGCAGGAAGTTCAAGGTGATGGACGCCCAGAAGGCGATCAGGTAGAAACCCAGGCGGCGCAGGATGAAGCGCACGGTTTCCTCCATTCAGGTATTGCGGAGATGGGGCCCCGTTACCGAGGGGCCCCAAGCGAGCTTGCGAGTTTGGGGAGGTAATGGGGAGGGGAGGGCGGCATGCCTGGCGCGGTGATCCTGCGCCGGGCATGCCGGTCCAAGCGGCCCTTGCTGGGCTCGGGGTGGGCTACTTGCGCGGTTCCAGCGTGGTCAGCACCAGCACGGTGGTGGGTGCACGGACCGAGAGGGTGGCGTACGGGTTGTCCTCGGTGGGCCAACCGGTGAAGCGCGTGTCGTTGAAGGCACCCCACTCCGGGCCGGAGAACAGCGGCACCAGCGGCGCGACGTCGTTGTACTCCTCCTGGAGCTTGTAGGCGATGTCCTTCTGCTTGCCGGCATCGGCCTCGGCGGCGAACTGGGCGAGCAGGGCATCGGCCTTGGGGTCGCCGAAGCGGTGGTAGTTGTCGAAGGTCTTGGTGCCTACCGGCTTCACGGTTGCCGTGCCCATGGAGGTGTTGAAGTACTTGTGCGGGCTGGGATCGTTGGCGCTCCAGACGATGCCGGAGTCGAAGTCGCCGGTCTCGTAGCCGGCCACCACGGCGGCCCAGTCCGGGGAGTCCACCTTGGCGGTGACGCCCACGTCGGCCAGGTTCTGCGAGATCACGTTGGCCACGGACAGCCAATCGGAGGAGGTGGCGCCCACGGAAATCTTGAACTCGAACGGCTTGCCGTCCTTGAGGGTGCGCTTGCCGTCGGCGCCCTTGGGGTAGCCGGCCTGGTCCAGGAGTTTGTTGGCTTCGTCCACGTTCCGCTTGGTCCAGGTGCAGTTGTCCTTGAGGGCCGGGTTCTTCCAGGTTTCGTAGTTGCCGGAGAGGCCGGTGCAGTCGGCGGGCTTGGCGTAGCCGCCCATGCCGATCTTGGTGACCTGGTCGCGGTCAACGGCCATGCTGAGGGCCTTGCGGACGGCAGTGTCGGTGAACGGTGCCTTGGTGGTGTTCAGCTGCCAGTTGATCATGGAACCCGTGGCCGGGAACCAGTACTGGCGGTGTTCCTTGTCCTTGGAGATGAAGGTCTTTTCGATGTTGGGGATGTACTGCGGCGCCCAGTCCACGTCGCCGTTGGCGGCGGCGAGGTTGGCGCCGTCGTTGCCCGCAAAGGCGAGCATCTTGATGCCGGCGATTTTCTGCTTCTCCGGCTGCCAGTAGTTGGGGTTCTTCTTCAGGACGAAGGACTGGGCCTGGAAGTTGTCCACCTCGGTGTAGGGACCGGTGCCCACTGGCTTGGCGTTGGCGTCCTTTTCGGGGTCGGCCAGCGCGGACCAGATGTGCTTGGGCAGGATGGTGAGCTGTCCGACGTCGTAGAGGGCCGGGGACCACGGCTTGTTAAAGGTGAAGGTCACCTTGTTGGTGCCTTCGGCGGTGACGGCCTCAAGGTAGTCGAAGCCGCCCTTGATCTTCTTCTGCAGTTCGAAGGTGTAGGCAACGTCGTCGGCCACGAAGGGCTTGCCGTCGGACCACTTCACGCCCTCGCGCAGGGTGAAGGTGACGGACTTTCCGTCCGCCGCCGAGGTCCATTCGGTGGCGAGCCACGGCACGGTGTCGCCCTTGGCGGGGTTGAAGATCAGCAGGGATTCGTAGATGGACTGCTGGACCATCGGGTTGACGGCCGGTGCGAACGGGTTGAAGTTCTGGATGAACGTGCCCATGTCCTCGCGGGGGATGGTGAGGAAGGCGCTGGCGTTCTCCGCGCCGGCGGCGGGCTTGCTGGCGGTGGCTGAACAGCCGGTGAGTACCAGTACGCCCATGGCCAGGCCGGCCGCGGCAATGCGGGCAGACCTCAGGAACCGGGATTGTGTCATGATGGTGGTCTCTTTCCTATCTTCATAGCTGAACGGTGGGTGAGGGGTTGTTCTTCAGGAGTGATTTCGCGGTCAGACTGAAGAGCGTTCTAGCAGCGGACAGTCGACCAATTGCTGGTCGGCAATGATCGGCTGTCCTGCTGTAAGGGCGGCGAGCGTCTGGACTCCCAGGGCGCCCATCTTTTCGAAGGGCAACGCCACCGTGGTCAGTTTGGGCCTGAGGTAGGCCGCAATCAGTTCCTGGTTGTCGAAGCCGATCACGGCGATGTCTCCGGGGATGGTCAGTCCCCGTTCCTTGATGGCGTCATAGGCGCCCATCGCCATCCGGTCGTTGAGGCAGAACAGTGCTGTGGGCCTGCCCGCCCCTGCCGGATACTTATCAAGAATTTCGCAGGCGGCCTCGTAGCCGCCGTCTGCGGTCGCATGTCCCGAGACCACGAGTTCCGGGTCCAGTTCCAGCCCGGCGTCGGCGAGTGCTTCGCGGCACCCCGCCAAACGCCCCACGGCCGCAGGAATGTCCGGGTCCAGGTTGATGACACCGATTCGGGTGTGCCCGGCCTGGAGCAAGCGCTCGACGGCGACGCGGCCCCCGGCGCGCTCGTCCGGGACGATCGAGGGCAGCTTCCCGTCCGCGTCGAAGCAGTTGATGAGGACGGTGGGCACCTCGTTGGCGCTTTCCGGAACGTGCACGGGCCGGTGGTAGGTGGCCGCGTAGAGGAGTCCTTCCACTCGCTGCTCCAGGAGCTTTTCGATGGCTGCGTCTTCCATGCCCTGGTTGGGTCCGGCAGCATCGGCCTGGTCGGAGGGCGCGATGAGCAGGAAACGGCGATCCAGCCAGGCCTGGTCCTGCGCGCCCTTGATGATGTCCACGGCGAACGGTGCCGTGACGATCTCAGTGACGATGCCGTACCAGTCGCTGCGCTGCGATGCCAGGGCGCGGGCGCCGGCGTTGGGCCGGTAGCCGAGGGCCTGGACCGCTTCGAGGATCCGGGTGCGCGTTTCCTCCGAGATGCTGGCGTTTTCACGGTTGCTCAGGACGAAGGAGACGGCGGTGCGGGAAACGCCTGCGTGGTTCGCGACGTCGGTCATGGTGACACCCCGCTGCCGCGGGGACGCGGGCCTGGTGGATGGGGTGCTGTTCGCCATTGAATGCTCCGGTAGTCGCAGTTGAGGCCGGCACAGTGGCTGGCGGAATCATGGAATCACTTACGGTGGTAACGCGCGTTACTTGGTGCGTGTGATTTAGATTACGCGCGTTACTAACGCGTGTCAACGACTATTTTCGAAGGGCCGCGTCAGGGACACACCAGCTGCATCGGGAGGGGCGGCGGCGGCCGACTATGCCAGGGCTTCGCGGACGGCCTGCAGGATCTGTTCCGTTCCAGCCGCCGGGTCCAGCACGGCCACCACGACGGCGGGACGGCCGGCGCTCGCTGCGGAACCGGACATCGCGGCACCCGAGAGAGGGGCACCACCCAGCACCGGACGGAAGGTGTCGGCCAGGGCCCGCAGTTCGCGGCCCAGCCGGGCGGCCAACTCGCGGTCCAACTCCGGCGGCGATCCGGCGGCGGCCTCCCCCAGCCACATGCGCAGGACACTGTTGTGCACGGCCACCACGGACGCGGCATACGCTACGGCGCCATATTCCCGAGCGCCGTACTCTCCGGCGCCGGACGCCTCACGCGTGCCGGGCTCCGAGCCCGGACCCTCCGGCAGCGCATACTGCAGGTACCTGCGGAAGGCGCGCTGGTAGCGGTGCGTCATGACAAGTTCGCGGTCGCGCAGGGCCGGGACCTGGTGCAGCAGCTCATGCCGGGTCAGGGACGTGCCGCGGTTCCGGACATGGTGTTCGAACACCAGTAGGGCAGCGTCCGCCACGGCCGCGAGTGGATCCTGCGCCGGGCGGGACAGCTGGTCCTCCACGCGGGCCAGGATGCGGTCGTGGTCGGCGAAGACCATGTCCTCCTTGGAACCGAACTTGCGGAAGAAGGTGCTGCGGCTGATTCCCGCGGCGACGGCCAGATCGTCCACGGAGGTGGCGTCGTAGCCCTGGCGCACCAGCAGCTCGAGGGCCGCGGCCACGGCACGGCCGGGATCCGGGGTGGAGGGCTTGTTGACCATAGGCGTGAATCTAACACGGAGCCGGGCGCGGATCGGGGCCGGAAGCGGCGCGGGATAGGCTTCTGGCATGGCATTGATAGCTCCCCGCGTCACGGCCGGCCTGGCCGCCGACGACGCCAGGAACCTCGCGCGTTCCCTCCAGGACAGCAACGACATCACCGTGTTCGTTGACGGCACGGTCCACCGCCTCCCGGGCGAGGCGAGGGACGCCGTCGTCGACCTCCTCGCACGGCTCAGCCGCGGCGAAGCGGTGACCGTGAGCAGCGTCGAGGAAATGCTGACCACCTCGCAGGCGGCCGAGCTCGCGGGCATTTCGCACACTTACCTGCGAAACATGACGGACCGCGGCGAGATCCCCGTGGAATACCGCGGCACTCACCGGCGCATCCGGCTTGCAGCCATCATGGCCTGGCTGGAATCGCAGAAGAAAAAGGCGGCCGCGGATGGCCCGGATGACGCGGCCGGCGGCACAACGTGACGGAGTGATAAGGATCAAGCAACGATCCTTCCTTGGAGGCTGATGCCTGGAATGGCCGGGGTTACGCTTAAATGTGGGCAATTTCAGAGGGTGGCATATCGTGGCTGGCGTAGCCGCCATGGCCTGCGCCATCCCCCTCGCCTACGCTATGGGGCTGAACTTCGTGGCCACGTTCACGTTCGCCTGTGTGGTGTTTGTCGCCGTGGCCATGTGGGTTGAGTCGAAGATTGCCCGACGCCGGAGCGCAGGTGACGCGGCAGCCACGGCTGACGCCCCAATATCGGCAGCGGACCCGGCCGAGTCGGACGACGTAACGCGGGATTAGGACCCCCCACCCCGTTACCCAAACGTGACATTAACCCGCCGGCTCGTGTACCGTCGAAGGGCGACCCGGATCTCCAGCGGGCCGTTTCCGGGCTGACGCCGAGCTCTGCCGCAATCCGGAATCCGCCAGACCGCGGCAGAGACGGGGGACCCAGAGTTCCCGGGCCTGATTCTCCACAGGCCCTTGGGGTGAAGCCGCCATGCGCGGCCGGACGGCCTCGTCCGAACCCGACAGCTAACCTCGCAGGCGTTGAGAGGCAACCACCATGTCCCCAACCATGGATCAGCCGCGCCGCGCCCAAATTGCGCGCGAGCGCACCCAGCCAACCGGGCGCCGTCGGGCCGAACCCAGCGGATCGTTCACCCCCGCGCCGACTTCAGAATCACTAAGTACGACGGAATCACTAAGTACGACGGCGGCACCCGCCACCGCGGCGATTCCTACGACGGCTGCACCCACCACGCGGGCGGCCGCGCGCGCAGCCGAGCGCGCTGCCGAGCTAAAGCAGGAATCCCAGGCCGCTGCCGGGCCGGCGGAACCGGCCATCGCAGCCATTCCGACGGTGACGGCCACGGCGGCACTGCCCGCGGCGGAACCGGCCACGGCAGCCATTCCGACGGTGACGGCCACGCCGGCACTGCCCGCGCTGCCCACGGCGGCCACGGCCACGGCGGCACTGCCCGCGACGCCGCTGCCCGCAGCTCCTCGCTCCGGCTTCGGTGCGGCGTCCTTTGCAGCTTCCTCCTTCAGCCGGGAACCACACGCTGTCCTGAGGAAGGCCGCGACCGTCCGGACGATGAGCCACAAGATGGCAGTGGTGGCAGGAGCCCTGGGACTGGTGTTGACTGCCGGTTCCCTCGGCCAAGCCCTTGAGCTGCCCTTCTTCGGCCAGGAAACCCATGCGCAGGATGCCGGCGCAACACCTTCACCTTCGGCAGCCGCGACTGCCACCAAAACCGGCCAAGCCCCGGCGGCCCCGGCGGCCCCGGCGGCCCCGGCGCAACCCTCACAGCAAGCACCCGCTGCAGCACCCGCCGTCGTCGAACCGTCGAGTGCCGCGGCACGGCCGCTCCCTATTCGGGATCCTGCGGCACTCCCGTCACCTCTGCCCTCGTTCCTCGCTCCGGCGCCGGCCGCTTCCACACCTGTTGCGACACAGCCGGCCCCGGCACCCACCCCCGTTCCGACGGTCAGTCCCACCCCGGCGTCGACACCGACCCCCACATCCACCCCAACGCCCTCTCCCACGAGCACGGAGCCGTCGGAGGACACAGAGTCAGCGAAGGACAAGCCCCAACCAACGAGCAGCCCGAGGCGCTGAGCGGTTCAGCCACAGTCACCTGAGTCTCTGCCAGGGTCCGGGGACGCGGCCAGCGAGTAGCTTGGCACAGGCCCGATAACTGTCAGCAAACGCGTCCCTGGCGAATTTCGCACGACGTGGGACCGTCCGCTCTTTCGCGTTGTACAATCGTTCAACGTCCACGGGGTTCTGGCAACACTGAAGCAGGAGGCAACAGGCACCGTGGGCGGGGTTCCGGGCTCAGCCGGGGCCAGGGGGGAACAAAGGAATAGCTCATGCCAGTGGATAAGTCGCCTACGCCTTCGACCAATGCCGGACACGGCCTGCGCCCGGCGGACGGGCCAACCACGCCGCCTGCAGACAGGGACCTGACGGCACTCCAGAAGCAGGCCGGGGAGATCATCGAGTCGGTCCTCGCGCAAAGCAACGCCAAGGGCGCTCCGCTCAGGGAACGCCTGCGCGCCACTGTGGCTGCGCACCCCGGAGATCCAGTTACCGCGTTGCGCGAACACCTTATTTACACCCGGACGCTGCCGCCCGAAGGCGCCGAGACCGCCGCACTTTCGGCGCCTGGACCGAGCCGTGTTGCCCTGCGGCCGGAAGTCCCGGACCCTGCCGCCCCCACCGGGCACGACGCCGATGACGACCTCAGCCGGTCGCGAATCGAGGCGGTCCTGGACCAGGGCATGCTGCTGACGGCATTTCAGCCCATTCATGACCTCGGCTCCGGCCAGGCCGCCGGCGTGGAAGCATTGTCACGGTTCGTCAGCGACGACGGGGAAAGCGCCGACCACTGGTTCGCCAACGCCGCAAGCGTCGGGCTCGGGGCGGACCTGGAATTCGCGGCCTTGGCGTCCGCCCTCAAGACAGCCGAGGAACTCCCGGCCCATCTCTTTGTGTCATTGAACGTGTCGCCGGCCTTATGCCTGGATAGCCGGCTGCCGTACGTTCTTGAGCAATCACCCTTGGCGATTGAGCGCATCGTCCTGGATATGACCGAAAGCCTGGCGCCGGATGATCCGGCGCCGCTCGTGGCGGCACTTGCGCCGCTTCGAGAGCAGGGCCTCCGCATCGCCGTCGACGAGGCGGCTGCCGGGCCGTCCTTCATGCGCGCCATTCTTGTGCTCCGGCCGGACTTCATCAAACTCGACCACCACCTCATCGTGGAGTTCGATGACGAAACCGACAAGGAGACGCCAGCTGCAATCGTGAAGTTCGCCAAGCAGATTGGGGCAGTGCTGGTCGCCCAGGGCATCGAAACCGCGGAGGACCTCGCCGCAGTGGCCGGACTGGGCATCACCGCTGGGCAGGGCTACTTCCTGGGAAGACCCTCCATCCAGCCCCGCGATTGGGACCTCTGGCAAGATTCCTCCGAACCCTCGTCAGATTCTGCGCGCCCGTCCGGCGAAGAAATGGAGCAGGTCCTTCCCCCGTCGTGAGCCGGGCCAGCTAGAGCGTGTCTCCTAGAACAGCCAGCCAGATGGTCACCGCCCGGAGAACGGCGCCACCGCGGTAGGTGAGGGCGAGTTTGTCGTATCGGGTGGCCAGGCCGCGCCATTGCTTGAAGGTGTTGAAGTTCCATTCGACTTTCGTTGCGGCCTTTGTAGTCCTCTTCTCCGTCACGGTCGGGACCTACATGCTGGCAGGCGGCCGCCACTGGTCAGATGCCTGGGGCTGGGAGCAGGGTGCCGACGTGGGGAATAGGACAGCGCCAAAATGATTGACACATATCCCCACATAGGTATGGTTTAGTGTATGCAGACGATGAACTGCCTCACCGTGGCCGAGGTAGTGGAGAAGCTCGGGATCACGCGCGCGTCGGTCCATGACCTCCTTCGTTCCGGCCAGCTGACGGCCGTCGGCCAGGCCGGACGGACGCTGCTCATTGACCGGTCCTCGGTTGAACGGCTGGCAGCCGCCGGGACCCGCCGCGGCCGCGCCTGGACGGCCAAAACTGCGTGGGCTGCCCTGGCGCTGCTGTCCGGGCAGAACCCGACCTGGATCTCCTCCTCTGAGAAGTCCCGGCTCAAATCCCGGCTGCGGGAGCTCGACGCCAACGCAGTCTGTGTCCTGGCCCGGAACAAGGACAAAACGATCCGCTTCAGGGCCACGCCCGACGGGCTCACCGCGCTCACCGATCACCTGATCGCCAGCGGCGCCTCCGCGATGCGCGACGAGGAAACCGCCGATACCTTCGGCATGTCCGGCGGCAGCGGGATTGCCGAAGGCTACGTCATGGCCGGCGACGCACGGGCTTTGGCCGAGGCCTTCGGGCTGGTCGAAGATCCCGACGGGAACGCCATCATCCACGAGGTGGAGATCGCTGACGCCTTCACCGAAGGGCGGGTGCCGGTCGCGGCGATCGCCGTGGACCTGATGGGCTCACTGGCCGCCCGCGAACGCAGCGCCGGACAGCGCGTCATCAACGAACTCCTCCATGTCTGAACCGGAACTGGCCGACGAGTCCGCCGACAACCGCGAAACCTGGGACGTCCCCGTCCCGCCCGGCGGCTGGGGCACACTCTGGCCACAATGCGTGGAGCTGGCCAGGGAAATTCCCTCAACCCAGTGGACACTCGTCGGCGGGCTTATGGTCCAGCTGCACGCGGCCGCGGCCGGCCTGGCCGTCTCCCGGCCAACCGCTGACGTCGACATTGTTCTGCACGTTCCAGGTCGCCGGCGGAACCCAGGCGGTGCAGCGGACCGTGAGTTGCCGGATGACCGCCGACGACGACGGCGCCGTGCTCATCGGCATTCCGAACGCGCTCGGTGCGCTGGTTCTCAAGGGTGCCGCCTACCGGGAGGATTCCCGGGACAAGGACCGCCACCTCGATGACGCCGTCGTTCTCTGTGCCACCATCAAAGCTCCGCTGGCCACCGCCGCGCAGATGAAGGGCAGCGACAAGTCCCGCGTCCTGAGATGACGACGGGGCGGCTTAGATTCGACATTCGATACTTCTGGGGGAAATCATGAACGCAAAATACGTTGCCGGGCTGTGTCTTGGAGCGCTCCTGCTCGTTGCGGGCTGTGCCGCCAAACCGCTGCCGACACCGCAGATCGAAAGCCTGGGGCAGGTCTGTGACCGGCTCGCGCCTTTGAAGGACGCCACACCCCAAACCCGTGACGAGGAAGATGAGTACCTCCGGGTGCTGGGAAATGCCCGGGCCAAGTCATCCGGCGAGATCACAGGGGCCATCATCGGTGTGCAGGACTACTCCATGGAAGCCTTCAAGGAGAACCCCGACCAGGCCCTGCTTGATGAACTGCGCCCTGACTACGAACGGGGCACCGCCCGCATGGCCCAGCTGTGTGCCTGGTGATTGCCGACGGCTTCTAATCCCACTGACGATGCCGTGGGGGTCGGACCCCCGACCCCCACGGCATCGCCCCGCTCTAGATCCGCGGCCGCCGGGCCCAGCGCCTGGCCTTCAGGGCCGAGTGCAGTTCGAGCCGCAGCTGGCCGTGCAAGGGGTCCACGCCGAGCAGCTGGCGGATCCTGCCGAGCCGGTTATAGATGCTGCTGCGGTGAAGATGCAGCTTGGCCGCCACGTCCTGCACGGAGCCGTCGCTGTCGTAGAGCAGTTCCAGCACCGGCAGCAGCTCGCCGTTCTTGTCGCTGTCCTCCAGCGTGCGGAAGTGGATAGATCCGGTATCGTCCCAGCCGCCCGGGGCCAGCAGCCGGTCGAACAGCTGGTAGACCCCCACGGAGCGGCTGTCCACCAGCTCGCCCAGGGGAGGATCGACGGCGGCCGCCTGGGCAGCCAGCTTGGACTGCCTGTAGGCGGTGGAGAGTTGCCTGACCACAGAGAACGGCTCGCTGATGCCCAGAATGATCCGGTCCACGGTCCGGCCTGCACGTTTGGCCAGCTCCAGGCGGTAGTGCACCAGGATCTGGGCGTGTTCGGCCCTGCCCACTGTCTGCTGGAACAGCATGACCGAGTGAGTTTCCGTGCCGGCGCTGAACAACACACCCTTGACGCCGATGCTCGACTGCAGTGCAGCGGAACGGTGCGTCAGCATCGCGGCGAGGGGATCGCTTTCGGGGCCGCCGCCGTCGGCGTCCAGCACGGTGACCAGCTGCCACGGCCCGCGGCCCTGGACCTCCTTCCAGCCCGCCACGGCCGCCACGGCGTTCGACTCCCCCTGGCACGCGGCCAGGAACTCCTGCTCGCGGCGCCGGCGGAATTCCGATTCGGCCGTGTTGGAATCCAGCAGCAGCCCGGCCAGCAGGTCCAGATCGTCCCGGACACCGGGCAGCTGGGCGAGGATCGCCGTGGCCGACTGCTCCTCCGCGTCCTGCTGGACCCACAGGTATCCCACCCGGAAACCGCGCACCAGCAGGGGGACGCAGACGCGTCCCAGCATGCCGAGTTCTTCATTCGCGGGCACCACCACGGGACGCACCGCCGTGGCGATGCCGTGCGAGAGCTGCCACGCGCCCACGTCGGCGGGGACCCGCTTGCTGAGGAGGAAGTTCACCCGCACGCGGTCCGCGTGGGACTGGTTGGAACTGTAGGCGAGGAGGACGCCGTCGAGGTCTTCGAGGGAGAGCCCGCGGCCGAGCTTGAGCGCCACGTGTTCCACGAGCTGTTCGACGTCCTGCTGCATCCTGCCAGCCTACTGCCCAGGGGCAGTATCCGTACGAACATCAGGCGACACCTGCCGCCCTGCTGTTCGACAAATGTCGAGCCGCACAAGTCAAAAACCCCGGACTTCCGGGGTTTTTTCGCATGGGTGTCCAGGCTTTGCTGTCGCGCCGCTCACAGCCGGATTTATTCTGGAATCACAGCCCCCAGCACATCCCCCGGCCCGAAAAGCCGCTGAACATGGAGCCAAAAATGATCATCGGCGTCCCCAAAGAAATCAAGAACAACGAATTCCGCGTAGCCATCACGGCCGCCGGCGTCCACGAATTCCGCACCCACGGACACACTGTTCTGGTGGAGCGCGGCGCAGGCCTGGGGTCGGGCATCACGGACGAGGAATACTCGATCGCCGGCGCGGAAATCGTTGCCGACGCCGATGACGTTTGGGGCCGTGCAGACATGGTCATGAAGGTCAAGGAACCCATCAAGGCGGAATACCACCGCTTCCGCAAGGGCCTGATCCTCTTCACCTACCTGCACCTCGCAGCCGAGCCGGAACTCACTGCCGAGCTCATCAACTCCGGCGTCACCGCGATCGCCTACGAAACCGTGCAGGAGGGCCGCGCGTTGCCGCTGCTGGCCCCGATGTCCGAGGTTGCCGGCCGCCTGTCCGTAGTGGTCGGCGCATCCTCGCTCATGGCCCCGGCCGGCGGCAAGGGTGTCCTGCTTGGCGGCGTACCGGGCGTTCGTCCGGCCAAGGTTGTTGTCCTCGGCGCAGGCGTGGCAGGCACCAACGCCGCCGCCATGGCCCTGGGCCTCGGCGCCGATGTCACCATCCTGGACATCAACATCAACCGCCTGCGTGAACTGGACGCCCTCTACCAGGGCCGCCTGAAGACCGTTGCCTCCAACGCCTACGAGATCGAGAAGTCAGTTGTTGACGCAGATCTCGTGATCGGCTCCGTGCTGATCCCGGGCGCCAAGGCTCCCAAGCTGGTCACCAACGAGCTCGTGGCACGCATGAAGCCGGGCTCCGTGCTGGTGGACATCGCGGTGGACCAGGGCGGCTGCTTCGAGGACACGCACCCCACCACGCACCAGGAACCGACGTACAAGGTCCACAACTCGATCTTCTACTGCGTTGCCAACATGCCCGGCGCCGTTCCGAACACCTCCACGTACGCACTGACCAACGTCACCCTGCGCTACGCCGTGGCCCTGGCCAACCTGGGAGTCAAGGCCGCCTTCGACCGCGACCCCGCCCTGGCCGCCGGCCTCAACATCGCCGCAGGCCACGTGGCACACCACTCGGTCTCCGAGGCGCACAACCTGCCCCTCGTCGCCGACTGGCACAGCCTGGTCTCCGCCTAGCAAAGTAGGCGGCGCCGAGATGACAGTTGACCCCAATGTCCTCCGTGGACATTGGGGTCAACTGTCATTTCGCGGGGTTGCTAGGGTTGGCCGGCACGGTGGGAACAGGCACCGGGAGGCCTGACGGGGCGATATCCGACGGAGCAATGCCCGGTGGCGTGATGGGCGGCGCCGGGATGGTGACATTGCCGGGCTGGAGGTTCCAGGGGCCCTTGGGGACGCGGAGAACCGCCCCGCCGCCCGGCGTGGGCTGTGGCTTTCCGTGTGCGGCACCGTCCGCACTGTTGGGGGCGGCCGGTGCGGGATTCGTCTGACCGGGCACAGTGGCGGGGCCGTAGCCGCCTGCCCCGGGCGTGGGCGCAGGTAGCTGCGGTGGCGAGTCGGGCCCGCCGTTCTGCGGTGGGTTGCCCGCCCCGGGCGTGAGCTGCGCGACGACCGTCCCCACCACCGCGCCGAAGTGCTCGAAGGCTCCGTGGAGGCCGCCCTCGGAGGCTGCGGCTGCGGTAACGCCGCCCGCGAGGGACACCACCACCGCGATACCGGTGATCGCAGCGTGGCGCTTCCGCCGCCGTCGGGCCGCGAGCTCGTCCACGGGGGCGGGCTCCGGTGCGGGGATCACCACGATGGGCACCGCCGTCGGCAAGACCGCGGACGGTACCGTGGCCGAGGGCACCATCAGCGCCCGGACTGCAGCGGAGGGAGCCGGCGCAGAGCCGGCGAGGGCGCGCAGTTCGAGCAGTTCGGTGCGGATCCCGTACGCCTCGTCGAGGCCGGCGTCGGCCAGCAGGCGGTCGATGGCTTGCCCGGCGTCGCCGGTGTTCCGCGCGCCCGGTGCGGTCTGTTCGCTCATGATGTGCCGTTCCTTAGTTGTGCACGCTTTCTCAGCGCACTCAATGCCCTGCGCTGCAGTTGTTTCACGGCTCCTGGGGACTTGCCCATGATGTCCGCGGTTTCGTCCACCGACAGGTCCGCGACCACCCGCAGGGCCAGGACTTCCCGGTAGTCGGTGGCGAGGTCGTCCAGGAGTTCCGTGACCCCCAGCCCGGATCCCCGGCCGAACGCCTGGTCTTCCGCCGAGGGTGAGCGCCGTCCGTCCAGGTCCGCCTCATACGGCGTGGAGTCCGGGGTGCGTTCCCGCTTGCGGTAGTGGTCCACCATCCGCGCATGCGCAATGGAGAAGAGCAGGGTCCTGGCCCCCTGAAGCCCACCATGGAGAGTGGCCAGCTTCGGGTAAAGCGCGAGGAAGACGTCCTGGGTGACGGCTTCCGGATCGTCCACTCCCCGGGCGCGCAGGTAGCCAAAGACCGGTCCGGAAAAGTTGTTGTAGGCAGCCGTGAAGAGCAGAGCGGGATCGTCGTCGTCCGTCTGCACATATTCATCAGTTAAAGGGTCCAGCACCCGCGGATGCCTCCATCCCACGCAGCGCAGTGACGTCCCGGAGTCCGTGGAACCACTGCCGCTGCTGTCTGTTGCGTAGCGGGGCTCCTGGCCTCAGCCAAGGAGCCCCGCATTCAAGAGCGTAGCCGCCGAGTGGTTAGCGGACAGAACCGGCGGGTGCGCCGGGAACGGCCGGGACGCCCGTGGGAAGCTGCGAGGGGAGGGCAGGAACGGCCGGAACCGCAGGGTCGGCCGGAACGGCGGGAACAGCCGGAACTGCAGGCACGGCGGGAGCCTTCGAGGAAACGGAAGCATCGGCGTCGACTGCGGCATTCGCGGAACCGTCAGCCTTCAGGCCGGCGGCCTTGCCGGCCTCCACCACAGCCTCGCAGTGCGCCTCAACTTCGGCGTCGCCGCCTGCGGCAATTGCCAGGGATTCGTAGCCGGGAACCTTGGTGCCGGCCGTCAGGCCGCCGTTGAGGAACGCGGTGCAGAGGCCGAAGGCTTCGGGGGACGTGGCATCGGCAACAGCCTTCTCGGCCTTGGCCTTGGCGGCTCCAACGGCATCTTCGGCTGTTGCCTTGCCGGCTGCGGCGGCCTCGGCGGCCTTGGCCTGTGCGGCTGCGGCGGCGTCGGCTGCCTTCTCCACGGCCGGGGCGGGGGCACCGAGCAACTCGTGGGCGCTCTGCTGGACATCGCTGGGGAGCACGCCGTTGTAGGCGGCAATACCGGTTCCACCAAGCGTTACGGCTCCGGCGGCCAGGACGCCGGCGGCGATTTTGCTGGTGGCAAGGACAGAGAACAAGGACATGGAACCCTCCGAAAAACGTGTAGGACTACTTCGGCAACGGTTCTGCCCGCCAGCGCTCGGTCGGCTGCGGGCCCGTTCCGTACTCCCCCTACATCGTCCGCGGCCACGGAAAAGTTACGGCCGCGCCGAAAATTCTTTCCTAGGGCACGGCGGCGGGTCCCCGGCTTCCGAGCGAAACCGGGGACCCGCCGTCGTGCTTTAGTCGCTGCGAACCAGTGAGTGCGCGTCAGCCGCCGATCGCGCGGAGGGCGTTCACCTGGCCATGGCCGTTGAAGCCGTTGTAGCCGGCACCGCCCTGGCACACCTGGGGTGCGCCGTTGTCGACGGCCGGGAACGGCGCGTAGACGGACATGTCCACCGGGCAGGCCAGATTGTCGGCGGTGTTGTTGATCCGCGACGCCACCGTGCCGGGGCTGCTGACGCCGGTGCTCACCACCAGCGCAGCCACGCCGGCCACGTGCGGTGAAGCCATGGACGTTCCCTGCAGGTAGCAGTACGTCGCGCCCGCATCCACCACGGTCAAAGCGGCGGGGCAGGGTGAAGCGGACGGCCAAGTGGACAGCACGCGGCCGTTCACGGCTGCAGGGGTGACCTGGAGACGGCGGTCCCCTCCGGGAGCCACCACCGAGGCCGTGCCCACGCCATAGCTGGAGTAGTACGACTTGAACTGCTTGTTGCCGTTGGCCGTCACGCCGATCACGCCGGGAACCTCCACGGGAACCACGGCACAGGCGTTGCTGATGTCACGGGTGACGGGGGTGGTGTCATCCGGACTGGTGACGTCCTGGGTGGGGTGCGCCAGGTCGTCGGACTGGTTGCCCTCGGCCGCCACCACGGTGGTGCCGCTTTGCTGGGCGAACCTGATGGCGCGGCGTTCGGCTTCCCAGATGGCCCGCTGGCCCGGATCGTTCTTGCAGTTGAAGAGCCAGGGATCGGCGAAGTAGCTGTTGTTGGTCACCTGGATCCCGTTGGTGCCTGCCCACATGAAGGCGCAGATCACGGCCTCCGGGAAGAAGAACCCGTCATCGTTGCCGGCCTTGATGCCGGCGATCTTCACGTTCGGGGCAACGCCCACCATGCCGATGCCGTTCTTGGCGGCGGCGATGGTCCCGGCCGTGTGCGTGCCGTGGCCGTTGGCGTCCATCCACGCCGCAGGGTCCTGGTTGGGGACGCCGCCAACGCAGGAAACGCTCTTGGAGAAGTCGACGTTCGGGGCAAGGTCCGGGTGGGTGTAGTCCAGGCCGGTGTCGATGTCGCCCACCACCACGGAGGCGCTGCCGCCGTTGATGGCCCGCGCGGCCGGGGCCTGGATCTGGTCCATGTCCCACTGCAGCCCGGAAAGGTTGTCGTTGCCCGGAGCCGGCGTTCCAGGTTCCACCGGCGCGGCGGCCGCGTCGGTTGTGTCCTCCTGGAGCCCGACGCCGAACGACGCCGTGGCGGCGGCACCCTGGACGGCCCCGTCCTTGGCGCGCAGCGTGGAGTCGAAGCCAACGCGGTCCGATTTCACGATTGCCACGCCGATCTGCGGGTACGTCTGGACCAGGGTTCCGCCGGCCTGCCGGAGCGCGGCCAGCGAAGCGGCGCCCACGCTGTTGGCCTTGTACAGGACCACGTAGTTCTGCATCTCCCCGCTTTGGGCGGGTGAAGAGACGGCCGGCGGCGCCGTTGCCGCAAAGAAGCCTACGGCCAGGCCAAGGGCGCCCAGGGGTGCCACGAATCGTGTGAGTTTTCGCATGCTGCTGCTCCATTCCACCAGCATCCGGCAGCCTGCGATGGCAGGCGGCCGCGCTGGGATAGATCTCTGTTCACGTTTCCGCCGACGGTTTGTCGCGGTCCATTTCCAGGGTGCATCCGGCCCATGTTTTGGCATGCGCCCTGCGTGTTAGACCTTAGTGACTTGGCTCACAATTAAACAAGGGTCCGGGCCTGTTCAATCAGCTTGAGGACCTCCACCGGGCCGGCAGGATCGACCGGGAGGGGCAGCGCGGAGGAGGCCCCGCCGTCGTCGATTTTTGCGGCGAGGATGCGGTAGAACTCCGGGTACGCGCCGCGTTCGGTGGGCAGCGGCGTGCGCCGGCCGTCCCGTTCCAGGGTCCCCTGGTTTCCTTCAGGCTCGACGCCGTAGGCCGGGTCCGTGGGCAGCCCGCCGCCCAGCAGGTAGGGTTCCTGCGGGTCGGCCCCGAACTTCACGAAGCCGCCCTCGCTGCCCAGGATGCGGAAGCGCGGGCCCTGCAGCTGGCTGTTGAGGTTGAGCGTTAGGTGGCTCACCACGCCGGAGTCGTGCCGGAGGACGAGGAAGATGTCGTCATCGGCGTGCTCCTGTGGGCGGCGTGCCGTGATCTCTGCGTAGGTGACCCGCGCGGGGCCGAAGAACTGCACGGCGAGGTCCAGGACGTGCGTGCCCAGGTCGAACAGCACCCCGCCGCCGTCCTCCGCCGTGGCGCCGGCCTTCCAGGCCTTGGCGATCGCCGGCGCCCAGCGCTCCATGCCCGACTCGAACCGCGTCACGGTCCCCAGCGTGCCGGCGTCGAGCAGTTTCTTCACGGTGAGAGCGTCGCCGTCCCAGCGGCGGTTCTGGTAGACCGTGAGGACGCGGCCCAGCCGCGCGGCCAGATCGATCAGTTCCCGTCCCTGTGCGCTGTGCACCACGAACGGTTTGTCCACGACGACGTCCAGCCCGGC
Organism: Arthrobacter sp. CJ23; assembly: GCF_024741795.1. Lineage (NCBI taxonomy): Bacteria > Bacillati > Actinomycetota > Actinomycetes > Micrococcales > Micrococcaceae > Arthrobacter > Arthrobacter sp. CJ23. The sequence continues at coordinate 4,394,794 of NZ_CP102950.1, forward strand.
TTCCAGCGCCGCCTTGGCCAGCGCGAAATGCGTCGACGGCGGCGTGCCGAGCACCACGAGGTCCAGCTCCCCGGCGAGCGCCAGGATGTCCGCTGGGGCGTCCACGAACCGCACCCCCGGGTACCGGGCGTCCGCCGCGGCCCGCCGGCCGGCGTCGGAGGTGGCGATGACGTCAAGGGAATACGCGGGGCTGGCGGCGATGAACGGCGCGTGGAACACGCTGCCGGACAGCCCGTAGCCGGCGACTGCGGTGCGGATGGGTTTGGCCGTCATGGCACCACGGTACCCGGACCCGCCGCTGCCGGACACACGGCGGCCGGCACCCATGGGATGCCGGCCGACGTGCCAGGTGTTGCTTTTGCTGCGCTTTACTTCTTGGCGCCCTTTTCCCAGCCGATGGTGGTCCAGTCCGGAACGTTGGACAGGCTCTTGAACAGCGACGGGCCGTAGTTGGCCAGGCCGGTGCGGACGAACTGGATTTCCGGACCGTTCAGCACGGTGCCCATGGAGAAGTACTTGGCCATGTGCTTGCGCTCGACTTCCATGGCTGCCTTGTTGCGCTCGGTGTCGTCCTGGATGGATGCGAGCTTGGCAATGTCGGCGTCCAGTTCGGCGTCGCCGAGTTCGTTCTCGTTCGTCTTGGAATCGTAGAACTGCTTCACCGAAGCGGTGGCGTCCGGGGCCACGGTGTAGCCGGAGATGGTGACGTCGAAGTCACGGCCGCCCACCACCTTGCCGAAGTCGGCGTCGCCTCGCTGGTCGATGCCGACGTCCATGCCGGCAGCCTGGAGCTGCTTCTGCAGGGTCTGGGTGGTGGCCAGTGCGGTGGGGTCGTCACCGAAGTTGGTGATCTTGAAGGCGACGGGGACGCCGTCCTTGGCCATGATGCCCTTGTCGTTGGCCTTGTAGCCGGCGTCGGCGAGGACCTTCTTGGCGGCCTCGGCGCCGGTCTCCTTGACCGGGTAGTTGTCCTGGTAGTACTTGGAGAACGGCATCAGCATCATCGATCCCGAGCTCTCCTCTTCCCAGTTCAGGCCGTTGAAGCGGACGTTGCGGATGGCCGCGCGGTCCACGGCGGCGAAGATGGCCTTGCGGACGGCCACATCGGTCAGCGAGGGGCGGAGGGCGTTCAGGTTCAGGCCGCCGGCAAAGAGGCGCTGGCCACGGCGCACGTCCGCGTTCTTGGAGCCTTCGAGCTGCTTGTAGCGGGTCAGGGTGCGTCCGCTGGTGGCATCGATTTCGCCGTTCTTGAAGGCCGCGATGGTGGCTGCGCTCTCCATCTGGCGGAAGACCACCTTGGACAGGACCGGCTTGGCGCCCCACCACTTGTCATTGGGGACCAGGGTGACCGTCTTGGCGGCGGAATCGAACTGCTCGAGCTTGAACGGGCCGGCCATCCATTCCGGGTGCAGGTTGCCGGTGAAGCCGGTGTTGAAGATCTCGGGCGTGTTCACGGCCGGGTGCACGATGCCGGAGAAGAGGTCGCTCAGCGGGAACACCGGCTGCTTGGTGGTGACGATGACTTCCTTGTCATTGGCGCCGGCCTTGACCGAGTCAACGAATTCGTAGGCACCCGAGGAAACGATATCAATGGACTTGTCCGCGCCCTTGAGCATGTTCCAGGTGTTGGTGAAGGCCTTCACGTCGATGGGGGTGCCATCGTTGTATGTGGCCTTGTCGTTCACCTTGATGGTGATGGTCTGCTTGCCGTCCTTGACCTCGCTCTTGAAGTCCTCGCAGAAGTTCTTGTTGAGTACAGCGGTACCGTCGAAGTCCGCGGTCCAGCAGCCGCCGAAGGTGGACCCGTCCGCAGACGCCTGGTCCATGGGGGCGTGAAGGGCCGTGTTGTCGGCGCTGTTTCCGACGTTGGAGAAGCCGTTGAAGTCCGGGCCGATGCTGCCCAGGGCCAGGGTGAGCGTGCCGCCCTGCTCCAGGTCCTTGGCGTCCTTGGCGTTGATGCTGATGAGTTTGTTGATGTCGCCGCCGGAGCTTTGGCCCTTCTGCGTCTCCGGGCCGGACGGCGTTCCCCCGCCGCAGCCGGACAGCATCAGTGCCGCGGCAATGGCCGCGCCGCCGATTGTCATGTACTTCTTCATGGTGTTCCCTTCACTTTTTTACGACTGGAATACTTGGAGTCTAGAAATAGCCGGCACTGTTCTTAGGCATGCACCACCAGCATGTCGGCATCAAGTTGGCCGTCCGGGAAGAAGCAGGCAAACTCCTGGTCGTCGCCTTCCGGAGTGAGCGGCGGCTCAACGGTGAGGCACTTTTCCTTTTTGGCTTCCGGCAGGGCCGCGAAGACCGGACAGCGCGTGGCGAAGTTGCAGCCCTTGGGCGCATCCAGCGGAGTAGGCAGATCGCCCCGCAGGATGATGCGTTCGCGGGTCCGTTCCACCGCGGGGTCCGGCACCGGAATCGCCGAGAGGAGCGCCCGCGTGTAGGGGTGGCGGGGGTTGTCGAACACACGGTCCACGTCCCCGGTCTCCGCGATCTTGCCCAGGTACATCACGGCCACCCGGTCCGAAATATGCCGGACCACGGACAGGTCATGGGCCACCATGAGGTAGCTCAGCCCCAGTTCCGCGCGAAGCTGGTCCAGCAGGTTGATCACCCCGGCCTGCACGGAGACATCCAGGGCGGACACCGGCTCGTCCAGGACCACCAGCTGGGGGTTCACCGCCAAAGCCCGGGCAATGCCGATGCGCTGGCGCTGGCCGCCGGAGAACTGGTTGGGGAAGCGGTTTACGTGGTCGGCCTGCAGGCCCACCAGCTTCAGCAGCTCCATGATCCGCTTCTTGATGGCGGCCTTGGGGAGCCCCAAGTTTTCCAGCGGTTCCGCCAGCACCTCGTAGACCGTGAAGCGCGGGTCCAGGGCACCGGTGGGGTCCTGGAACACCATCTGCATTTCCTTGCGCATGGCCTGTTTGGTCTTCGCGTCCGTGGCCACCTTGTTGCTGACGCCGCCGATCACCACCTCGCCCTGCTGGTCCGGGTGGAACTCCATGATCTCCAGCAGCGTGGTGGTCTTGCCGCAGCCGGACTCCCCCACGATCGAGAGGCACTCGCCCTCGCGGATGTCGAAGCTCAGCCCGTCCACGGCCTTCACCGTGCCGATGCGGCGCTTGAAAAGTGCACCCTTGAGCAGCGGGAAGTGCTTTTTCACGTCCTTGAGCTCAAGGACGGTTTTCCGCTCCTGACGGGGGACGCCGTCGAACTTTGACACCGGAACCGGCGGGGCGTGGAATATCTGGTGGACATCCACTTCCGTGGCGAGCGAATCGGTCTTGATGCAGGCGGCGTGGTGGCCGTCGCTCCCCGACACCGCCCAGAGCTCCGGTTCGCCGGCCAGGCAGGCGTCGCTGACCAGCGGGCAGCGGGGCGCGAACGAGCAGCCCGTCACCGGCAGCGCCAGGTTGGGCGGGGTGCCCTCGATCGGCACCAGCGAGGTCTTCTGCGAGGCGTCCACGCGCGGAACCGCCCCCAGCAGGCCCATCGTGTAGGGCATGCGGGGGTTGTAGTAGATGTCCTCCACGGTGCCGGTCTCCACGGGCTTGCCCGCGTACATGACCATGATGTCGTCGGCCATGCCGGCCACCACGCCGAGGTCGTGCGTGATCATCACGACGGCGGCGCCGGTTTCCTCCTGCGCGGTGTGCAGCACCTCCAGGACCTGGGCCTGGATGGTCACGTCCAGGGCCGTCGTCGGCTCGTCCGCGATCAGGACCCGCGGATCGTTGGCGATCGCGATGGCGATCATGACGCGCTGGCGCATGCCGCCGGAGAATTCGTGCGGGAACGCCTTGATCCGGTCCTTGGGGCTGGGGATGCCCACCATCTGCAAGAGCTCGACGGCGCGGGCCTCCTTGGCCTGCCTGCTCATGGTGGGGTTGTGGATGGTCAGCGCCTCGATGATCTGGCGCCCCACCGTGTAGACGGGGGTCAGCGAGGAGAGCGGGTCCTGGAACACCATGGCGATGTCGCTGCCGCGGTGCTTGCACATGGCTTTGTCGCCCAGGCCCAGCAGTTCCTTGCCCTTGAAGCGCACGGATCCGGTGATCTCCGCCGTGGTGGGCAGCAGCCCCATGATCGCCATGGAGGTGACCGATTTTCCGGAGCCGGACTCGCCCACGATGCCCAGGGTCTTGCCTGCCATCAGGTCGAAGTCCACGCCGCGCACGGCATGGACCACGCCGTTCTCGGAGTTGAAGCGGACGTTCAGGTCACGGACGCTCAGGACGGCGTCGCCGGGGGCGTACAGTCCGACGTCGCGCAGGCGCTCGGCGGGCGTCTGCCGGCCTGCCGGAGCACGCTCTGGAGCACCTGCTGGGCCGCTGGCCGGCTGCTGGCTGGTGGGCTGTTCGATGTTGGTGCTCATGCGCTTGTCTTCTTTGCGGTCTTCGTCTTGGCGCTGCCAATGGAGCTGGAGCTGGGGTCGAACGCGTCCCGGAGGCCGTCGTTCATCATGGCCAGCGAACCGGTCAGGAGGAACATGATGGTCAGCGGCACCCAGAACATCCACGGGAATGACGACACCTGGCCGGTGGCCTGGCCGATCAGCACGCCCAGGCTGATGTCCGGGGTCTTGATGCCGATGCCGATGAAGGAGAACGCCACCTCGGCCAGGATGGCGCCGGTGACGCCGCGGGTGAAGTCCAGGACCAGCAGGGAGCCGATGTTCGGGACCAGGTGGCGGCGCACAATCTTCATGGACGGGACGCCCATGTACTTCGCGGCCTTGACGTAGTCCCGCTGCATGAGGGACATGGACAGGGACCGGACCAGGCGGGCCGTGCCCATCCAGCTGAAGACGAGCAGGACCACGATGAGGAGCAGCCAGCTGGGCAGCGCCCTGAGTCCGTCGCTGCCGCCGCCCCCGGTGGCCACGGCCACCACCAGGATGGCCGGCATCATGATCAGGGCCTCCAGGATGAACAGCATGATGGAGTCCACCTTGCCGCCGAAGAACGCCATGCTGCAGCCGTAGATCGCGGAGATCAGCACCGAGAGGCCGCCCACGATCACGCCGATGAGGATCGAGATGCGCGTTCCCTCCACCGCCATGGCCAGCAGGTCGATGCCGGCCTGGGAGGTGCCCAGGAAGTGCTCGGGCGAGGGGCCCATGCCGATGTTGAAGGGGTCGATGGTCTCCTTGTCCCAGGGGGTCAGGAAACCGCCCACCCAGGAGAAGAGGAAGAGTGCCAGGAAGATGAATAAGCCGGCGACGGCGGTCCGGTTCCGCATGAAGCGGCGGAAGATGATGCGCCACTTGGCGATGACAACGTCCTGCGCCGCCCGGGCCTCGTCGATTTCCGAAATGGGGTCGATGAGATTCGTCATTACTGGACCCTCACTCGCGGATCGACGATTGTGGTGGCGAAATCGGCCAGGATGGCGCCCACCGCGAAGATCACGGAGCCGTAGGCGAGCATGGCCGTGGCCACGTTGACGTCCTGCATGCCGATCGACTGGATGCTCCACAGGCCCACGCCGGGCCACGCGAAGATCGCCTCGGCAAAGAAGCCGCCCGTGAAGATGGCCGGGATGGTGAACGCGATGCTCTGCGCCACCGGGATGAAGGACACGCGCAGGGCATGCCGGGTGATGGCCTGGTTGCGGCTGAGGCCCTTGGCACGGGCCGTGCGGACGAAGTCTGCGTTGACGTTGTCCAGCAGGTACTGGCGCTGCGCGATCTGGTATCCGGCCCAGCCGAACACGGTCATGGCGAAGGTGGGCACGGCGTAGTGGGCCACCAGGTCCACGAAGGCCGGCCAGCCCGGGTCGATGCCCGGCGTCGAGATTCCGGTGACGAAGAAGATCCGCTGCCCCAGGGCCTCATTGATGTTGATGGCGCCCAGCTGGACCAGGAAGTAGGCGATCGGCGCGGGGAGGATGTGCACCAGGTAGCTGTACGAGGTGATGGCCCGGTCCTGGAACTTGTACTGCCGGGCCGCCGAGTAGACGCCCAGGGCCACGCCGATGACGAGAGTGAGGATGATGGACGCAATGAACAGCCGGGTGGAGACCATCACACGGTCAGCGAACTCGGCATTCACGTAGGCGCCGTTGGGGCTGCGGCCCCAGTCCCACCTGGTGATGATTCCGCCGAGCCAGTCGACGTAGCGTTCCCAGGGATTCTTGGTGGGGTCCAGCCCCAGGAGCCGGAAGGAGTTGGTGACCTGCTCAGGGGTGGGCCGCGGAATCTTTTCCTGTTCGAGCAATGCAGGTTTCAGCGAAGAAACGGCCAGGAAATAGCCGGCACTGGTGGTCAGGAAAATCATGACCAGGTAGATGCCTGAGCGCTTCAGAAGATACTTCAGCATGTTGGGCGTCTGCCTTGAGCACGGAGCTCCGGATCATGGCGTGACGCCCGCGTGCGGGGCGCCATGGCTGTGGCAATAAAGGTCAACGCTCGTCCTTCCGCCGTTTCCCGGCTGTGGCCGGAAGTGGCACTAAGTCGGGCAGGCGGTGGTTACCAGTGCTGCCGTCCAATCAGTCCCCGCCTGTATGGTGCAGGTCACATTCAAAAGGAAACTACCATAAGAACTGCTTCACATTTTTCACGGACGCGCGTTCCTGCAAGCATGGTCCCAGATTGTTATGAACATCACCACGGGTAACATGACAATTCCGGTCAAGATCGAGTTTTTCGCGCTGCGGAAATTGCACGGGGAATTAGACGGGATTGACAATCCGGGTCACGAGTTGCCGCCAGGAGGCTGCCAGGCGCTTGGGTGATATGCCATGGACGCGGACATCATTGACGATCCGCTCAGGGTCCAGCGCCGAGCACAGGGTCATTGCCATGACCCACGGATCCTCATCCATCCCGGCTTCGCGCAGGAGCAGTTCCACGTGGCGGTGGGCCAGCATCGCCGGAGGGGCGTCGAAGCGGTTGCGTGGCGTCACCCCGGCACCCTTCAGCAGTTCGCCGTATTCAAGGACGAAGTAGATACGGCCTTCGCCGTAGGCGGCAAGGCGCTCGAGCGGAGGCGCCCCGGGGCCCAGCGGGGGCGGCCCGAACATGAACTGCCGCTGGAAGGCGGCCTCGGCGTCGCTCAGGAGATTCATCATGAGCCCGGCGCGGTTCCCGAACCGCCGGAAGACGGTCCCTTTCCCCACGCCCGCCTTGCACGCGAGCGCGTCCATGGTCAGGGCCTCGGCACCGTACTCGGCCACGAGTTCCCGGGCGGCCTGCAGGAGGCGCTCACGGTTCCTCGCGGCGTCGCTGCGCTCCGCGGGGGCGCCGAAGGGCACCTCCGGCCGGATGGGGATCATGCTCACAAGAAACATTCTAGTCACGGGAATATTAACCGGACCATGGTCCGTTTAGCATGTACGAAGGCTTCAAACGCCTCACCATCCGCCGGCCGGGGGCCCAGCCCCAGGCCAGACCCAAGGAGACTCCATGTCGAAGAACACCGTTCTCGCCCTCGTCGGCAGCCTGCGCGCCGATTCACACAACCAGAAGCTGGCCGAAGCCATCCAGCAGAACGCCCCGGAAAACGTAGACGTACAGATCCACGGCTCCCTGGGCAACATCCCGTTCTACAACGAGGACATCGACGTCGAGGGCCAGGTCCCGGCCGAGGCAGCCGCCCTCCGCGCCGCCGCCAACAGCGCCGACACCCTCCTGCTGGTCACCCCCGAGCACAACGGCACCATGCCGGCATCGCTGAAGAACGCCATTGACTGGCTGTCCCGCCCGTACGGCGCCGGCGCGCTGGCCGGCAAGCCGACCGCCGTCGTCGGTACCGCCTTTGGCCAGTTCGGTGGCGTCTGGGCACAGGACGAGGCCCGCAAGGCCGCAGGGATCGCCGGCGCCAAGGTCCTCGAGGACGTCAAGCTGGCCGTTCCGGGTTCCATGATCCGCTTCGCCGATCTGCACCCGAAGGACGACGCCGAGGTTGTTGAGCAGATCAAGGGCATCTTCGAGCCCCTGACGGCCGTCCAGGAAGAAGAAGCAGCAGCCTAGCCACGGCCTGCCCTGCCGGTCCTTGATGGACCGTGCACGTGAGACGCCCCCGTTCCACCCACTGGCGGAGCGGGGGCGTCTTGCTGCCGCGTGGGTGTTTTGCCTCCGCCCGTGGGCGGCGCGCCGGGCGTCTTGCTTCCGCCTGTGGGCGGCGCAATTGGGGGTGCAACCATTCCGTGACGGAGCTGAGGCCGAACTGTCACCGCGTGGCCGTTCCGCCACCCCGGGCCGCGCCGTAACGTTGAATTACAGGTGGACCAGGCAGGATTGCGGGGCTGTCATGCGGACCAGGCGCAGCGGGAAAACGTCGACGACGGCGGTTGTGGCCGTGTGCCTGGCGCTCCCCCTGTGGCTCAGCAGCTGCGCCGTTCCTCCTGAGTTCCCCGTCCAGGGCGGCGCCACTCAGGCCGCCGGTCCCCTGCCGTCCCCTGCCGCGGCTCCAGCCCCGAGCCCTTCACCATCACCCATGCCGGACGCTGTCCCGACGCCGGCAGGCACCGGCGGAGCGTCCACCAGCCCCGGCTCCGGGGAACCATCGGGGAGTCCCGCCGGCACCACGGCACCACAGACCACTCCGGGCGGAACCGCGCCTGGCACGGGCAACGGGACAGGTACGGGCACCGGAGGCCCGCCCTCGGCGCCGCAGCCAGCTGCCCCGTCCGGCAGCGGCACCTCGACGGCGCCGGCCCAACCGCCCGCAACCACGCTTCCACGGGTTGCCGTGCCTTCTGGGCCCGCCGTGTACTACGTTGCCATCGACGACGGCGGCAGCCGCGGGGTGCGCTTCGGCTGCAACGACAGCCTGGTCCCGGTCCGCAGCGGCGTAGCCACGGACGACCCCCTGACCACGGCACTGGGCAGGCTGTTCGATCCGGCCAACACCACCGCCCAGGAGTCCGGTCTGTACAACGCGCTGTCCGGCTCGGCCCTGCACTTCGTCTCGGGCTATTTCAGCGGCACAACGGTTGTGGTGGACCTCAGCGGCTCGCTGCGGCCCGGCGGTGTATGCGACAACCCCCGGATCGAAGCGCAGCTGACCCAGACAATCGTGGCCGCCACCGGCGCCTCGCGGGCCGAAATCTACATCGACGGAAAGACCCTGGACGAGGCACTGAGCCTTCGCTGAACTGGAGAAGGCCGCGTTCGGGCAACCGTGTTCAGCCGGCAGTCGGGCCGCCATGCTCAGCGGCCGTTCAGAACGACATGCTCAGCCGGCCGTGGCAATCGCCATGAGGCGGCGCAGGGCCCACGCGACCCTCAGCAGCGCCTGGACCGAGGCGAAGGTGAGCACGAAGACGACGGCCTCGGGAATCCACAGGCCGGTATCACCGTCGCCCTCCAGGACAATCGTGGACAGAGTGGCCACCACCAGCAGGCCCAGGCCCGGGATCGCGGCCAGGAACACGTCCCCGATCTGCTTGCGGTGATCCGGCGTCAACCGTTCCAGCGGCAAGGCCCTCTGCCCCGGAGGGGCCTTCTTGCCGAGGACGTTGATCAGCATCGACACACTCGTCAGCGTCAGGCCGGCCGTGGCACCGGACAGCCCGGCAAGCGTCTGGAACAGGGTGCTCCTGGCCGCTTCGCCCACGCCTTCGAGCATCAGCGGCTGGCGCAGCAGGGCTGACAGCCCAAGCCATACCCACACCGCCAGCACAGCCCACACATAGTCGGCCCGGGGGTGGAGCAGGAACCAGCGCCAGGGGTTCCTGCGCCGGACCCGCTCCATGTCAACGTCGTACAGGCTCATGGTCCGCTCCGGTTTCCTCCGCGGCAGTCTCCATTGGGATCCTCCCGGCGGCTGCCGTCCCCGCTCCGGTCTTTCCAGGTATGGCCAGTCCGCCTGCCACGATCTCCGGGATGGAATCCACGTCCGGGGCGCCCACCGTGCCGGGGAGCGTGCGGGCAAAGAAGGCCTGGTTGGCTTTGGCCTGCTGGTTGAGGATCGCCACGGCCTCGGCCGTGGACTTCGCGGGGTCGTTGAACGTATCCGCATCGACCTCGATGTGCGCGATGAACCGTTCCTTGAGCAGGTCCACCACCTCGCGCTCGCCCGTGACGGAGTCTTTGCCCTCGGCCACCACGTAGTCGAAATGTTCCACGGAGCCGGCCCTGCGGAAGAGCTCGATCAGTTGCTGGATGCGGTCCCTGATCCGTTGCTTGTCCTCGGCCTTGCCGGCGCGGCCCACGCTCAGGGAGATGCGGAACGTCCCCTCGCTCATGAGCCGCGAGGCGCTGTCCAGAACGTCGGCCCATTCCCCCTCCATCAGCTTGCCGGAGAGCCGTTCCGCGGGGAGCGCAAATTCGAAGCGGCTCACCTCCAGCCGCGTCAGGATTTCCTCCACGTCCTCCCGCACGACGGGGACCAGCCCGGGCTCCAGCCCGAGCATTCCGCCCAGGTACTCGCCCAGCCGGGAGGCCCGTGGCCCGTTGCCGCTGGTGAGCACGGCAATCACATTGCGCGGAAGGAACGCAAAGTAGCTGGTTTCCAGAAGGTGGTCTCCTGGCTCCAGTGGCAAGGGCTTCCGCCGGCCAGCACTGTCCCCGATGCTGGGGAGATTGGAATCCCGGACGCGGTCCAGGAGCAGGACGGGGTGGGGTGCAAGCGCCGCAGCCTGGGCCAGCAGGACCGTGCCATCGGCGCACCTCAGGTGCCGGTCAGTTCCCTGCGCTTGGGCAGCCCGCAGGACCTCGGCGATGCGCCGGGCCGGGAACGGACGGATCAGTTCGTCACCGTTCACCTGCTCAATGCGCCAGAACTGCACACTTCGCCTTGCCATCTGCCCCTCCTGGCCTGTCCTGCGGAGCCTTTCCGCCGAACCGTCGCTCCGCCTGCCCACCCGCTCCGGCTGCATCAACTCGTTCAGGCTAAGACCGGGCTACGACATTTTCTCCAGGCCACGTCCCCGCCTACCCCTCGAACAAGGCGTCCATCTGCTCATGGCTGCGGGATCCGGCCAGAGCGGACCAGTTGCCGTCGCCCATGATCTCCGTGGCAACCCTGGCCACCGTCGCGTAGGCCGCCTTGGCGGTGTTGCCGCCGATGCTGACCCGGCGCACACCGGCATCGTGCAGTTCCAGCGGCGACGGGGCGCCGAGCCCGGCCAGGGCATTCAACGGCGCGGCAATATGCCGGGACAGCTCGTGGAGCACGTGCAGGTCCACCACGCCCGGGACGAAGACGCCGTTGGCGCCCGCCGCCAGGTAGGCCTCGGAGCGCCGCAGGGTCTCCTCATATGCCGTACCTGGAAACTTTCCGGAGAGATACGTATCGGTCCGGGCATTGATGAACAGGTCAACGCCGGCGTCATCCGCGGCACGGCGGACCACGGCGATCCGCCGCGCCTGCTCAGCGGTCTCGGCCAGCGGTTCCCCGGCGGAGTCCTCCAGGTTGATCCCGACGGCGCCCGCGTCCAGCACCGCCAGGATGGTGTCCCGGAGTTCCTCGTCGCTGCGCCCGTAGCCGGTCTCGACGTCGGCCGTCACAGGGACAGACGTCACCGCCACGATCCGCCGGAGCGCCTCCAGGGCGAGGACGCGCGGCAGGTGGTCGCCGTCGCGGTACCCCAGGCTCCAGGAGACGGCCGAGCTCGAGGTGGCCACCGCCGTCGCGCCCGCCTCCTCGACCATCCGCGCGGAGGCGGCGTCCCAGACGTTCACCAAAACCAGCGGCGCATGGACGGCGGCGTGGAGCTTGTGGAAACTTTCGGCCTTGGCTGCGGAGCTGGGGTGCGGTGTCATGGCTCCATTCCAGCCCGTCCGACGCCCGAGGTAAAGCCTCAACGCACAGATCCTCTGCAATCTTTGCAACAACTGTTGCCTAATTGGCAACATCGGGGAGTATCCTTTCCCTGTGAGCCACGAAACATTGGATGCCGGGCCCGAGCTGCCCGCGGAAGCCATCGACGCCATCGAACGTGCGGCCACGGCCGCCCACCCGCACGAGGAGCTCTTCTCGGAACGGGCGGCCAACATCAAGCAGTCGGCCGTGCGGGATGTCTTCGACATCTCCATGCGCCCTGGCCTGGTGTCGCTGGCCGGCGGAAACCCCTATCTGCAGTCCCTGCCCTTGGAGAAGCTGGGCCAGACCGCCGCGCGCATCATTGCGGAGCAAGGCATGACAGCGCTGCAGTACGGCGGCGGCCAGGGCACCCTGGAATTGCGCACGCAGATCTGCGAGATCATGGCCGCGGAGGGCATCACGGACGCCGTGCCGGAGAACATCGTGGTCACCGCAGGCTCGCAGTCCGCTCAGGATGTGGCCGCCAAAGTCTTCTGCAACCCCGGCGATGTGGTGCTGGTGGAGAGCCCCACCTACGTGGGCGCGCTGAACACCTTCGAGGCGTACCAGGTCCGGGCGGAACCGGTGGAAATGGACGACGACGGGCTGGTGCCGGAGCTGCTCGAGGCCCGGATCGCGGAACTCCAGGCCGCGGGGAAGAACGTCAAGTTCCTCTACACAATCCCCAACTTCAACAACCCCTCGGGCATCACGCTGGCAGAAAACCGCCGCCAGCAGATCGTCGATATATGCCGCAAGGCGAATATTCTCGTACTGGAGGACAACCCCTACGGGCTGCTGCGCTTTGACGGCCACCCGCTGGCCCCAATGCGCGCGGCCAACCCGGACGATGTCATCTACATGGGCTCGTTCTCCAAGATCTTCGCGCCGGGCCTGCGGATCGGCTGGGCGCTGGTCCCCGCGCACCTGCAGCGGCGCTTCTACCTGGCCTCCGAGGCCGTGACCCTGTGCCCGCCACCGCTGAACCAGATGATCGTCTCGGCCTACCTGCGCGACTACGACTGGCGCGGGCAGATCGAGACGTACCGCGCCCTGTACGCGGAGCGCTGCCAGGCACTGCTGGCCGCACTGGACGAGCACATGCCCAGGGGCCTGAGCTGGACCCGTCCGGACGGCGGATTCTTCGTGTGGGTGACCCTTCCGGAAGGCGTGGACACGTACCCCCTGCTCAAGAAGGCCATCGACGCCGGTGTCGTCTTCATTCCCGGCGCGGCATTCTCGCCCGCCGACGGCCCATCCAACAAGCTGCGGCTGGCCTTCAGTGCCGTGCCTCCGGATACTATTGCCGAGGGTGTCCGCCGGCTGGCTCCTGTACTGTCTGAAGCCATCGAAGCCGCCGTTAGCAGAGGAGCAGGGGAATGACCGGAATTGTCATCGTCGGTGTCGACGGAAGCGAGACTGCCATGAAGGCCGCGCAGTCGGCGCAGCACCTGGCCGTGGCGCTGGGGGCGAGCCTTCGCGTGGTCACCGCATTCGATACCGACCGCACCGAGGTTTTTGAAATCGGCGGTGACCGCTGGATCGTTTCCGATGCCTCCGAGGCCGAAAAGGTCGCCAGGACCGTCGCCGAAAAGCTCCAGACCGAAGGGCTCGAGGTCACGTACACCGCTGCACGCGGAAAGCCCGGCGACGCCCTGATCAACGAGGCCGAGCTCGTCGATGCCCGCCTGATCGTGGTCGGCAACCGCCGCATGCAGGGACTTGGCCGCGTGCTGGGAAGCGTCGCGAACACGGTGGCCCACAACGCCCCGTGCGACGTCTACATCGCCAAGACCGACGACCGGCCATAGCCGGCAACTAGACGCGGATCACGCCGCCGGGTGGGGAGCCTCACCCGGCTTTAGGCGTGCCCGCGAACCCCCGGACGATAAAATTGAGTAGCCCCCAATGGAGTGCGCCGACAGCCCTCCACCAAACCCAAGGGACTACTCTTTTGCTTACTTTGCAGCCGCGCCAGCGCGTGGGACACGACATTCTTCTTGCCCGCCACGGCGACAACATCAGCTCCATGCGCGTTGACCGCGCCAACGACCGTGTCATCGCCACCCTCGACGACGGATCCTGGGACAGTGCCCCGAACCTGATCTCGCCCCTGCTGCAGATGCCCGATTCCGCCGCCAGCCTCCTGCGCGACGATTGGCGGATCTTCACCGTGGCCGGCATTGCCATGCTGACCATCGGCGCCATCGCAATGTCGCTGGCAATGGGATTGGCAGGCAGCATGCCCACTGAAGAGCTCAACGCGCTGCTGCTCAGCTACCCCGCCTTCTAGGCTTCCTGGCCCCCGCCCCCGGGGGGCTGGGCCTGGACGGCAGGAACTGCAGCTATAGCAGCCAGCCCCGCAGCAGCCACCACAGGCCGGCGATCACGACGCCGCCAAAGAGGGACCCCGCAACAACCTGCCCCAGAGTGTGGTCGCGCAGGACCACACGCGACCAGCCCACGGCAGGCACCAGAAGCAGCAGCGGCAGCCACGCGGGCCCGAACATCAGCACAGCGATGACGGTAGCCGAGGATATGGCCGAGGCGTGGCCGCTGATCTTCCAGAAATGGCTCACCGCCGCGAGCACGGCAATGCCGCCCACCAGGGCCAGCATCATTATCGAGACGCTCTCGGGCGCGTGGATGGCCTGGAGCAGCAGCAGGCCGGCAAGGACCGACACCAGGGCGAGCAGCAGCAGCGGCGCCCGCTGCTTGCGGTCGCTGATGTGGTGGTCGCTCACCTTGCCCAGCTTCACCAGCACCAGGACATAGGCCAGCGGCAGCACGCACACGAAGAGCGCCCCGAGCAGCCCGGCCCACATTGTCCCGGGGAACCCCGCCTCCGCAGCCGGGCTGAGAAGCATCAGCACAGTCACCACCACCGGCGGCTGGAAAATCTCCGTCAACCACCGGGCAACGCGGTGCGTACCAGAGACCGTGCGCCGCCCGGTCGAGTGCCCGGTCGAGTGCTCAGCAGCCACGTGTTCAGTCAAGGAGCAGCGCCGGCTCTTCCAGGATGGCCGCAACGTCCGCCATGAAGCGTGCCGAGAGATCCCCGTCCACCACACGGTGGTCGAACGAGCCGCCCAGGGTGGTGATCCAGCGCGGGATGACCTCACCGTCCAGAACCCACGGCTTCTGCTTGATGGTGCCGAACGCAATGATCGCCACCTCGCCCGGGTTGATGATGGGCGTGCCCGTATCGATGCCCAGGGCCCCGATGTTGGTGATGGTCAGCGTGCCGCCCTGCATCTCGGCCGGCTGGGTCTTGCCGGCGCGCGCCGTGGTGGCCAGCTCGTTGAGGGCGAGGGCCAGTTCCTTGAGCGAGAGGTCCTGGGCGTCCTTGATGTTAGGAACCATGAGCCCGCGCGGGGTGGCCGCGGCGATGCCGAGGTTCATGTAGTGCTTCACCTGGATCTCCGCGCCGCCCTTGCCGTCTGCGTCCTCCACCCAGGTGGCGTTGACGCTGGGGTTGCGGGCAGCGGCCCAGATGACGGCCTTGGAGAGGATCAGCAGCGGGGACACCTTGATGCCCTCGAAGTCGCGGGAGGCCTTGAGCCGCTTGACGAACTCCATGGTGCGGCTGGCATCAACGTCAACGAAGATGCTGACGTGCGGGGCCGAGAATGCGGATTCCACCATGGCCTTGGCCGTGGCCTTGCGGACACCCTTGACGGGGATGCGCTCGATCCGCTGGTCCTGGGGCTTCTGCGAGGCGCCCCAGAAGCCGCCGGCCTTGTCCAGTTCGGCGTCGCGCTGGGCCTGGTAGCTGACCAGGTCCTCGCGGGTCACTTCGCCGCGGAGGCCGGTGGCGACGACGTCTGCCAGGTCGATTCCGAGGTCCCGGGCGAACTTGCGGACCGGCGGCTTGGCGAGGACCTTGCTGACGAGCCCGCTGATGGTGCCGCCGATGGCGGCCGTGCGGGACGCGGCGGGCGAGGCTGCCCGCTCGGCGGCGGGGGCTGCGGCGGGTACCATCACGGCTGCCGGTGCCGCGGGGGCTGCTGCCGGCGTCGGGCTTTCGACCCCTGCTGCCGGTGCGCTCACGGCGCCTTCCGGGCGCTTGCGCGGGCGGCGCTTGACGGCGTCGGCCTTGGGGCCGGAACCCACCAGCGGCCCGACGGCGGGCGTCTCGACGTCGTCCATCGGCAGCGTGCCGTACATCGGGGCCGCGACGGCGGGGGCTGCTCCCGGTGCCGGAGCCTTCGGGGCGTCGCCGGGCTGGTTGTCGGAGACGGCGATGATGGGCGTCCCGACCTCCACCGTGATGCCCTCGGCAACGAGCAGTTCCGTGACTGTTCCGGCGTACGGGGACGGTAGTTCGACGAGCGACTTGGCCGTCTCGATCTCGCAGAGGACATCGTTGATGGCAACGGTGTCGCCGGGCTGGACCTTCCATGAGACCACTTCGGCCTCGGTGAGTCCTTCGCCGACGTCGGGGAGGTTGAATTTCTTGACAGTCACAGGGTCCTCGATTTCGATGTGCCGGCCGCCGGGCGGCGGGCTGAATCAGGGGCGGTTGGCAGGACGGCGGCTCAGTAGGCCAGCGAGCGGTCCAGGGCTTCGAGGATCTTGTCGATGTCCGGCAAGTAGTCCTCTTCCACCTTGGCCACGGGGTAGGGCATGTGGAAGCCGCCTACGCGGATGACCGGCGCCTCGAGGTGCAGGAAGGCGCGTTCGCTGATGCGGGCCGCGATTTCGCCGCCGATGCCGCCGAATGTGGGGGCCTCGTGTGCCACGATCAGGCGTCCGGTCTTCTTGACGGAGGCCTCGACGGTGTCGAAATCGATGGGGGAGATCGAGCGGAGGTCGATCACCTCGATGCTGTGGCCGTCCTCGGCCGCGGCGTTGGCGGCGGCCAGGGCGACCGGAACCAGCGGGCCGTACGCCACGATGGTCGCGTCGCTGCCCTCACGGACGGTGTGGGCTTGGAACGGGTCCGACGACGGTCCGGGGTTCTCGACGTCTACCTCGCCCTTGAGCCAGTAACGGCGTTTGGGCTCGAAGAAGATGACGGGATCCTGGCATTCGACGGCCTGCTGGATCATCCAGTAGGCGTCGTGGGCATTGGACGGGGAGATGATGCGCAGGCCTGCGGTGTGCGCGAACAGGGCCTCCGGGGACTCCGAGTGGTGCTCGATGGAGCCGATGCCGCCACCATAGGGGATGCGGATGACCACGGGGACGGTGCAGCGGCCGTTGGTGCGTGAGTGGATCTTGGCCAGCTGCGTGGTGATCTGGTTGAAGGCCGGGAAGACGAAGCCGTCGAACTGGATCTCGCAGACGGGGCTGTAGCCGCGCAGGGCCAGGCCGATCGCCGTCCCGACGATGCCGGATTCGGCCAGCGGGGTGTCAACCACGCGGTGCTCGCCGAATTCCTTGATCAGTCCGTCCGTGACGCGGTAGACGCCGCCGAGGGGGCCGATGTCCTCGCCCATGAGCAGCGACTTCGGGTTGTTCTTGAGCGTTGCGCGCAGGCCCTCGTTGATGGCCTTGGCAATGGTCATGGTGGTCATCAGTTGGCTGCCTCCGCGTCGCTTTCGAATCCGGCCGAGTATTCCTCGAACCACGCCAGTTCCTCGTCCACCAGCGGATGCTTTTCGGCATACACATTGGCGAACGAGGAGCGGATGTCCGGGACTTCCAGGCTGAGGGTGGTGGCACGGACTTGGGCTGCGAGCTCGTCGCCGTCCACCTTGACCTGTTCGAAGAAGGTGTCGTCTGCGAGGCCTTCGGCGCGCAGGTACTTTTCGAGGCGGTCCAGCGGATCCTTGCCGCGCCACGCGGTTTCCTCGGCCGACTCCCGGTACTTGGTAGGGTCATCGGCCGTGGTGTGGGCGCCCACACGGTAGGTGTAGGCCTCGATCAGGACGGGCCCGCGGCCTTCGCGGGCGTGCTCGAGGGCCCATTCGGTGACGGCGTGCACGGCGATGACGTCGTTGCCGTCAACCCTGATGCCCGGGAAGCCGTAGCCCTTGGCGCGGTTGGCCAGCGGGATCTTGGTCTGCACCGAGCTGGGGACCGAGATGGCCCAGTGGTTGTTCTGGCAGAAGAACACCACGGGGGCGTTGTACGAGGCGGCGAAGACCATGGACTCGTGGACATCGCCTTCGGAGCTGGCGCCATCGCCGAAGTAGGCCATGACCGCGGCCTTGGGTTCCGTGGAACCGCTGGCCTCGGCAAACTTCTGGTCGCGCTGGATGCCCATCGCGTAGCCGACGGCGTGCGGCGTCTGGGCCGCGAGCACCAAGGTGTAGAGGTGGAAGTTGTTCTCCCGGGGGTCCCAGCCGCCGTTGGAGATGCCTCGGAACTGGCGCAGAAGGTCAGCGAGGTCCACGTTGCGGACCAGCGCGACGCCGTGCTCCCGGTAGGTGGGGAAGATATAGTCCTGCGGCTGGCTGGCGTGGCCGGAGCCGATCTGGGCGCCTTCCTGGCCGGTCAGCGGCACCCACAGGGCCAGTTCGCCCTGGCGCTGGAGCGCGGTGGCTTCCTGGTCGAAGCGGCGGATCTTGGCCATGTCCGTGTAGAAGCGGCGCAGCTGCTCGGGTTCGATCCGTTTGGCGTAGTCCGAGAAGACGGGGTCGGTACCGAGCTTGCCGTCCGGGCCGAGCAGTTGGACCATCTCTGCGGCGGGCTCGCCGGAAACGGCTCCCGCTGTGGGGACCTCCGCCACTGTTCCGTCGGTCCCGGGGGTGGGCAGTTGTGTCGAGCCCATACCGTCTCCTTGCCTGCCGCAGCCGGATGCTGAGCAATGTGTATCGCTGGGATATATGCCCAATCCGGAATGCATTCCGGATTGGGCATATATTTTGGCTTTCGTCCTTACTTTATCTGCAGTAAGCGCCGCGCGGGATTTGTTAACCGCTAGGAAGAACGCGGCGCCTTTGTATAACCTGCACATAGTTCGAGGAAACGGGTGTTGGCCTCGACCTCGCCGATGCTGACCCGGACACCTTCGTTCCCGAAGGCCCGGACCGAGAGCGCCCGCTCCCCTGCCAATGCCGCAAATTCGCCGCTGTTCTCGCCCAGGTTGAGCCAGACGAAGTTGCCCTGGGCTTCAGGAACGAACCAGCCAAGGCTCCGCAGGCCCGCCGTGACGCGGTCCCGTTCGTCCACGATGCTTTGTACCCTTTCGACAACCTGCCCGAAGTTCTCGATCGAGGTCACCGCGGCGCGTTCGGCAATCTGGGAGACGGCGAACGGGGTGGCGGCAACGCGCAGGTGCTGGGTCAGCTGCGGTCCCGAGACGCTGTAGCCGACGCGGAGGCCCGCGAGCCCGTGGGCCTTGGAGAACGTCCGCAGGACAATCACGTTGGGGTAGTCGCGGTACAGCTTGATGCCGTCCACGGCGTTCTCGTCACGGACGAATTCCTGGTAGGCCTCATCAATGACCACCACGACGTCGGACGGCACCGACTGGATGAAGCGTTCCGCTTCCTCCGCGCTGAGGACGGGGCCCGTGGGGTTGTTCGGGGTGCAGAGCAGGATCACCTTGGTCCGTACGGTGACGGCGGCGGCCATGGCCTCCAGGTTGTGGCGGCCGTCCGGAAGCAGCGGAATCTGCACGCTCTCGGCACCTGCCAGGCCAACGCAGATGGGGTAGGCCTCGAAGGAACGCCAGGCGTAGATCACTTCATCGGACTTGCCGTCGTCGTTCTGCCCGGCGAACGTGGCCAGGATCTGGTTTAGCGCGCCGAGGCTGCCTGCGCCCGTGACGACATCGTCAGCGGGAACATCCAGGAACTTCGCGAGCGCGTTGCGCAGCTTGGTGGACATCGGATCCGGGTAGCGGTTGATGTCGGACTGATCTGCGATGGCCTGCAGCACTGCAGGGATCGGCGGCAACGGGTTCTCATTGGACGAGAGCTTGTAGCTGGTGAGGCCCTCCACCGCGGCCGGCGGTTTGCCTGCCGCGTACTTGGGGAGCCTGTCCACCACCGGGCGTGGGAGTACGCCCTCCGGTGCGTTGTCAGTAGTAGTCATGGCCCCAAGCCTACTTCGCCGTTGTGGGCTGTGGAGGACCCGTTTGGGGCAAGGAATGTGACAGCATGGGCCTCATGGGTTCATTCATTGTGCGTGTCCTTATCAACGGCCTGGCCCTGTGGATTGCCAGCTGGCTGCTGCCCGGGATGGACATCACCACCTCGGCCACCACAGGTGCCGTGGCCGACGCCGGCATCACCCAGGGCACTGACACCCTCGGAGTGGTCCTGGCCTACCTGTTCATCGGGCTGATCTTCGGCCTGGTCAACGCCATCGTCCGGCCGCTCGTCAAGCTGCTGTCCCTGCCCGTCACCATCCTGACGCTGGGCCTGTTCACGATCATCATCAACGCGGCCATGCTGTACCTGACCTCGTGGCTGAGCAGCTACACGCCGGTCCACCTGACCATCGACACCTTCTTCTGGACCGCTGTCCTGGCCGCCATCATCATCAGCATCATCAGCATGCTGGCCGGCTGGATTCCCGGAGCCCGCAAGCGCTGAGCGGCTACCGGGGCCCTGCCCCGGAGCGGGTCTCCGGAAGCGGGGACCGGGCCGGTGCAGCGGCCTGGGCCTGCGCCGGTTCCCGGGTGAGCTTGAAACGCGTCACGGTGGCCACGCCGCCGGCCCCGGCCACCCCCGCGAACGCCGCGGTGGAGGCCATGAGCGAGGGGTCCGAGCTGGCGGATACGAGCCTGGCTCCGTCCGCGTAATTCTGTAGTTTGTGGCCGGGACCGAGTCCGGGGTCTTCGCCTTCCGGTGTGGCGACGTCGTTGGTGAGCGTTACCGTAACCCGTTCCTTCGTGTCAGCGTTGGGCAGGCCGTCCGCACCGGGCACCCAGTCCTGCTCGTGCTCCAGGTGCAGGCTGCTGATTCCCGGCTCGGCCTCAATGCCTCCGACCGGCGAACCGGCCGTCAGCACATACTTCAGATCGAACTCGGCAAGGAACG
This sequence comes from Arthrobacter sp. CJ23, assembly GCF_024741795.1. Classification (NCBI taxonomy): domain Bacteria; kingdom Bacillati; phylum Actinomycetota; class Actinomycetes; order Micrococcales; family Micrococcaceae; genus Arthrobacter; species Arthrobacter sp. CJ23. The sequence continues at coordinate 4,415,480 of NZ_CP102950.1, forward strand.
CCTTGTCTTGGCTCAGGTTCATCGCGTGGATGCCGCCCTGGCTGTGCCCGATGGCGACTACCTGCTCGCCGGCCTTGGCGCCGGCCGCGTGCAGTGCTTCCAGGATGGCGGCATTGGTTTCGGCCGAGTCGTAGCCGAGCCCGTCCACGATGCCAGCCTCATCCAGCGGGTTGCTGCCGCCGATTTCGTCCTCGTGCTGCGTTCCGGGGATGAGCACCACCCAGCGCTTGATGCCGTCTTGGTTGAATTCCTGGATCTCGATTTCGCCGCGGGTGTTGTTGTTGCCAAACGTGTCCAGGCGCTCCAGCTGTGCCGCCATGGTGGCGTCCACGGTTTCGACGCCCGATGCCGACTTTTCCACGGTCACCGGCCGCGGTTTGAGGAAGCCGAACCCGGGCATTCCGGTGATGGCTTTCAGGGTGGCCCGGACGTCCATGGGACCGGCAATTGTTGTGGCGAACCCGAGCGCAGCGGCCGGGAGCCCCAGTAGCGTTCCAATGATGAAGGGCGCCTGGGCGACCAGGCTGTCCGCCACATCCCTGCGGCTGAATTTGCCGAAATTGTCGGGGCGCAGGCCAGATTCGAGCGCCGGATTGCGCAGCCCCGCGCGCAACTGGAGCGCGTTGAGATCCTCAGTGAACTCGTACTCTCGATGGCTGGCCCTGACCTCCCTGCTGATCCGATACAACTGATCGCGGACCCGGCCCACTTCCCTGCCGCCCTCCCCCACGGCGTTGACGGCGTTGCTGCCCGAGGCATAGGAATCCGCCTGGTACGGAAACAACGCCTGACGCACCGCTTCTGCTTCTCTTTCAATATCCTGGAGCTGGCCATGCAGCTCGTCGAGGGCCGCCGCGCCGGCCAGAAGTTCCTCGAACTGGAAGGCGATTCCACCCACGCCGCCACGTATCTGCAGGGTGCCGTCCGGCGGCGGCGCCATGGGGTGGGGTGCGCCGCCGGAACCGATCGGTGTCACCTCGGCCATCAGAATCCCGCCCGCCCGGAGACCACCACGTTCCGTGAGTGCCGCAGCACCAGCGCCGAAGCTTCCTCCAACGTTTCCCGGGCACGGCGCAAGGATGCCGCCTGCAGGCCAATGGTGGTCCGGTAGGCCCGGCCTGCCGGCGACTGCCACTGCTCCAATTGCAGCCTGCTCAGGGAGGCCAGCACGGCGTCCGCCCGGTCCGCACAGGCCGCCATTCGCCAGGCCAACTGCTGGACCTCATGGCCGCGCGAGGCGCATTCCTGGGGGTCGAAAACCGGCGGGCTGCCCGCCTGGGTGAGGATGCCGCTCATGTCCTGCTCCTCCGGATCGTGCGGTTGTGTGGTGATAAAGCCGGCTGTGGTGCTGAATCAGACGCTACGGAGCGGCGCCGCGGGGCGGAACCGCCGTCGTCGGCTATGTGGAAAAGCCGCCGTCAGGACCCGCGCAAGCCGCCGGACGCCCGCGTGTGGAGGGGAAGTGTGCGCCCAGGCTGCGCAAGGCGTTCCGGCGGCTGGGCAGGGTGGCCGGCCCGTCACCAACTCCCGGGGCCCTTGCAGATCGTGAAAGAATAGGGCCCATGGCTGATTCCGCTCGTATTTCCCTCGCATCCGAACCCCTCGCCCTCGGCGCCCTCGACGGCCGCTACCGCGCCGCCGTCGCGCCCCTCGTTGACTACTTGTCCGAGGCCGCCCTGAACCGCGACCGTGTTCACGTCGAGGTCGAGTGGCTGATCCACCTGACCAGCCAGTCCGTTCTCCCGGGCGCCGGCCCTCTCACCGAAGAGCAGAACGCGAAGCTGCGCGCCATCGTCACCGAGTTCGACGCCGCATCGGTCACCGAACTGGCCGAGATCGAAGCCGTCACCGTCCACGACGTCAAGGCAGTGGAGTACTACATCGGCCGCCGCCTCCCGGCGATCGGCATCGAGAACCTCACGGCCATGGTGCACTTCGGCTGCACCTCCGAGGACATCAACAACCTCTCCTACGCCGTAGGCATCAAGGGCGCGGTGGAAGACGTCTGGCTGCCCGCCGCCACCGCCTTGGTGAAGCAGATCGAAGCGATGGCCGAGGAAAACCGCGCCGTCCCGATGCTTTCCCGCACGCACGGCCAGCCGGCCACCCCCACCACCCTCGGCAAGGAACTGGCCGTGGTGGCCCACCGCCTTAACCGCCAGCTGGCCCGCATCGCCAAGACCGAATACCTCGGCAAGATCAACGGCGCCACCGGCACCTACGCGGCACACGTTGCCTCCGTCCCGGGCGCCGACTGGGAGTCCGTGGCCAAGTCCTTCGTCGAGGGCCTGGGCCTCACCTGGAACCCGCTGACCACGCAGATCGAAAGCCACGACTGGCAGGCCGAGCTGTACGCCGACGTTGCCCGCTTCAACCGCATCCTGCACAACGTCTGCACGGACATCTGGAGCTACATCTCCATCGGATACTTCCGCCAGATCCCGGTTGCCGGCGCCACCGGCTCCTCCACCATGCCGCACAAGGTCAACCCGATCCGCTTCGAGAACGCCGAAGCCAACCTGGAGATCTCCAACGGCCTCCTGGACACCCTCGCCGCCACCCTGGTCACCTCCCGCTGGCAGCGGGACCTCACGGACTCCTCCTCGCAGCGCAACATCGGCGTGGCCTTTGGCCACTCCCTGCTGGCGATCTCCAACGTCGTCAAGGGCCTGAAAGCCCTGGACGTGGCCGCGGAAGTCCTCGCGGGCGACCTCGACACCAACTGGGAAGTCCTGGGCGAGGCCATTCAGATGGTCATGCGCGCCGAAGCCATCGCCGGCGTCGAAGGCATGGAAAACCCGTATGAGCGCCTCAAGGACCTCACCCGCGGCCAGCGCGTGGACGCCGCCCGCATGCAGGAGTTCGTCTCCAGCCTGGGCCTGTCCGCCGACGCCGAGGCACGCCTGCTGGCGCTGACCCCGGGCAAGTACACCGGCATCGCCGAGCAGCTGGTCAACCACCTGCAGTAGGACCGAACACCGCACGACGGCGGGCCGGGGCTGGGTGCCCTGGTCCGCCATCGGCGCTTAACCGGCGTGTCGCTCCGGACACCGGTGCCGCGGCTGCTTGGCTGAAAGCAACCGGGCAGGAGCGTCGCCTCCACCGTTCGCCCGGACCGCGACAAAGTGAGGAGCTGAGCAGCCATGAGGCTCTTGCTGATCCGCCACGGCCAGACCCCCGGCAACGTCCTGGGCCAACTGGACACGGCCTTCCCGGGCCCTGGACTCACCGAGCTTGGACAACGCCAGGCGGAGGCCCTTCCGGCCGCCCTGGCCGACGAGCCCATCGAGGCCATCTACACGTCCACGCTGCTCCGGACCCAGCTGACGGCGGCGCCGCTGGCGAAGGCGAAGGGACTGGACGCTGAGGTCCTGGACGGTGTCCACGAGATCGAAGCCGGCGCGCTCGAAAAGAAGACGGACCACGAATCGCACGTCCGGTACATGAGCACGGTGTTCGCCTGGACCGACGGCGATCTGGACGTCCGCATGCCGGGGGCCTTCGACGGGCACGCATTCTTTGCACGCTTCGACGCTTCGGTGGACAAGGTCGCGGCGGCCGGGCATGCGACTGCGGCGATCGTGAGCCACGGGGCGGCCATCCGTTGCTGGGCCGGGCGCCGGGCTGAGGATATCGATACCCGCTTTGCCGAAACGCACCAGCTGCCCAACACCGGCATCGTGGCCTTGGAGGGCGATCCCGCCTCCGGATGGAAAGTGCTGCACTGGGACCAGATGCCGGTGGGCGGACTCGCGATGGCGGACCCGACGGCGGAGGATCCCACGGGCGACGCCCTCTAATTGGGCGGTGGGACGTTGCTGGGCCAGCCCTACGTGCTTCCGCCCGGCCAAAGGACGTAGAGAGCAGGCCTCGCAACGCAAGGCACGTCGGTAGCCCGTAGTTCTCCGGACGCTTACGCCAAGGAAACACCACGGTAACCGCGGCTTCCTAGGCTTGATGTGCATAACCCCTCCGGCGAAAGAGGCTCGCGATGCAGACCAACCCACGGCTTAACATCAGGCAGGTCACCTGGGCCAACCCGGTGGGCGCCGACCTCCGCGCCGCACAGCAGGCCGAGCTGGACGGCCGCTTCGGCACCACCGAGCACGAGCCGGGCCCGGCGCCCTCGGAAGCCGATACCGCCGTCTTCGTGGTGGCCTACGAAAAGTGCTCGGGCCAGCCACTGGGCTGCGGCGGGCTGCGGATGCTGGACGGCACGACGGCGGAGATCAAGCGGCTCTACGTGGTGCCGTATGCGCGGGGTTCGGGAGTGGCGAGCTCCATCCTGGCCGCCCTCGAAGCCCAGGCGCACGCGCACGGCTTTACGGTGATCGCGGCCGAGGCGGGCTCGGCGCAATCGGACGGGCGCAGCTTCTACCAGAGTGCCGGGTTCGCCGAGGTACCCAACTTCGGACCGTATGTGGGTGTCAGCGGCTCGTACTGCTACTCGAAGGCCCTCGACTCGCACAGCGCCTCGCACACAGCCATGGCGTAGCGGGCCTGGGGCGTGCCCCGCTCCGCAAGACTCCGCAGCCTCACGGACGCGGGGCTGACGCGCTACGTCGCCCAGTAATTCTGCACCTTGCGGGCAGCCTCCGCCAGGAGCCCGCCCTCGATCACCACTGACTGCTCCGCCATGCCGAGGTCATCCCACTGCGCCACAACCCGGATGTCACCTTCGGCCGGCAGCGGCCACAGCCAGAGCGTGCTGTTGGACACTGCATGGCTGTCGCTGCTTGAGCCGCCTCCGCCACCGGAGCGCAGCAGCACCGGCCCGGCCACCGGTTCGGTGCCGTCAAACATGCCGGGGTGCAGGTGCGTGGTGGTTGTCTTGCGCCCGTCGGCGAACGCGACACCGATCCGGAGGCCGCCGTCGTCGGGGTACGCATTCGTCCGGTGGGGATGGTCAAAGGACCGGCCGGTCAACAGGCTCCATTCCCGGTCCGTTTCCTTGGCCCTGCGCACGCTCCAGACAAGGTTGATCCAACAGCCCGTCGAAAAGACTTCGATGCTCTTCACGGCCATCACCATCTGCCCGGAGCGCTTGAGGAACCGTCCCACCGACACCACATCGGGCAGTTCGTCAGGCGGCGGCCCCGACCAGGCCGGCGGTACATTCTCGGGCTGGCGTGGTCTGTCCGGCACGGGCACGTCGTCAAAGAAGGACATGCCAACATCCTTGCACCGGTGTCAACACCTTCCGCTGCCGAGGACGGGCCCGCCCGTAGCGCACCGTTACCGACTACGGCCCCCGCCGCGGCCTCGACTAGTCTCGCATTATGGAATCGGCAGACATCACTTTCCGCACCCGCAAATGGGTGCGCCCCGAAGACCTCAACGCGAACGGCACGCTGTTCGGCGGGAGCCTGCTGAAGTGGATCGACGAGGAGGCCGCGATCTACGCCATCCTCCAGCTGGGCAACGGCCGTGCGGTCACCAAGTACATCTCCGAAATCAACTTCGTCAGCTCGGCCGTGCAGGGCGACCTGATCGAGATGGGCCTGACGGCCACGCGCTTCGGCCGGACGTCGCTGACCATGCGCGCGGAGGTCCGCAACATGATCACGCGCCAGAGCATCCTGACCATCGAGGAAATCGTGTTCGTGAACCTCGGCACCGACGGCCGCCCCGAGCCGCACGGCTACACCGAAATCACCTACGACCGCGACCGCATCCCCACGCACCACCTGACCCAGGCGCTGCACGAGGACTGAACCGCCGACGCCGGGGCCTGCTTTGGGCGTCCGGCCCCCAACAGAGCGCGCCTTAACGGGTGCCGGCGGCCGCGACAACGCGGCCGCCGGCTTGTACTTCCGGTGGCAGGAGTGATGCCACCGGAACCTGCGGGGCGCCTTAGCGCCGGTCGAACGTCAGGCCGCCGGGGACCTGGAACGTCGGCATGAGCTCCAGCATGCCCACGTTGACGTGGCGCGGCGTCCCGATGGCGTAGTCCAGGGCGTTGACGATGTCGTCCGTGGTGAGCGACTCGTAGCCTTCGTAGTAGGTCTTCCACGCTTCTTCCATGGCCTCGGGCGTGCCGCCCATGTTGCGGCCGAAGATCTCGGTTTCCACCCGGCCGGGGCAGATCTCGGTGACGCGGATGCGCTTGCCCACCGTGTCGTTGCGGAGCTGGCGGGAGATCTGGTGCACGGCGGCCTTGGTGGCGTGGTAGACCGTGTGGCCGTAGAAGTTGTACGTGCCGGCGATCGAACTGATGTTGATGACGTGGCCGAGATCGCGCTCCACCATGCCCGGCAGGACCAGGCGCGTGAGCTGCAGCAGGCCGCGGAGGTTCACGTCCACCAGCTCGTCGATGTCCTCTTCGGAGGAGTCCAGGATGTTGCCGGGCCGGGAGACGCCGGCGCAGTTGACCAGGACGTCCACCTTGAGTTCGCCCACGACGGCGGCCAGCGCGGCGGTATCGGTCAGGTCCACCACGTGCGGGATGGCTCCCGTACGGTCTGCCAGTTCGGCGAGGCGATCCTCGTTGCGGGCCACGGCGTGCACCGTCAGGCCCCGCTTGGCGAGGCGTTCGGCGATGGCTGCGCCCATGCCGGTCGAGGCTCCGGTGACGAGGGCCGTGGTGTAGTCGGAAAAAGACATTGGTTCTCCAAACGGTGGGGAATCGGAAGGGCTCAGTGCGCCGGGCCGGGAAGCCCGCGCACTGCCCGGAGGTCAGGTGTGTTTTAGGCGTCGCGCAGGGGTTCGTGGGCGCGGTCCTTGACGGTGCTCACGGCCATGAGCGTGCCCAGTGCCGTGATGACTGCGTAGAAGGCCGGCATGTAGATGTTGCCGGTGCTGGAAATCAACCAGGTCATGAGCAGCGGTGCGGTGCCGCCGAAGAGGGCGGAGGAGATGTTGTAGCCAAGGCCGTAGGCCGAGTACCGGACCCGTGTGGGGAACAGTTCGACGATCAGGATGTGGATGACTGCGGTGTGGCCGGCGAAGACGATTGCCATGATGCAGGCACCGAGGATGGCCAAGCCCATTTCACCGGTGGCGATCAGGGCGTAGGAGGGGATGCCGAGGGCAGCCATGGCAATGGCGGATCCGGCGATGACCTTCTTGCGTCCAACGCGGTCGGACAGGGCACCCATGAACGGGATGGCGATGCAGATCACGACCAGGCTGCAGGCGGTGACCAGGAGGGCTTCGCCGATGGTGAAGTTCAGCTGCTTGCCCTTGAGGAACGTGGGCATGTAGGAGAAGAGGACGTAGTAGCCGGAGCCGTTCATGAGCGGGATGAAGAGGGCCAGGAGCATGGCGCGGCGGTGCTCGGCGGACTTGAAGGCTTCCTTCAGCGGGTTCTTGGAGAGGCCGCCCTCTTCCTTGAGCTTCACGAAGTTGGGGGTGTCGGCGATGGCCTTGCGGATGTACCAGCCGATGACGCCCATGGGGATGGCCACGAGGAACGGAATGCGCCAGGCGAAGGAGCCGAAGCCGCCGCCGTCGATGGCTGCCTGCGTCAGCCACGGGGACATGGAGAACGCCACGAGGGTACCGGTGAGCAGGGCCGCGAAGGAGGCGATCTGCGCGTAGGAGGTGATGACGCCGCGCTTGCCTTCGGGGGCGTGCTCGGCCAGGAAGGTCATGGCGCCTGCAGCTTCGCCGCCCACGGAGAAGCCCTGCAGCATGCGCAGCAGCACCAGCAGGATGGGGGCTGCGATGCCGATGGCCGAGTAGGCAGGCAGCAGCCCGATGCCCGCGGTGGCCACGCTGATCAGGAGGATCACGAAGACCAGCAGTTTTTGCCTGCCGATCCGGTCTCCGAGGTAGCCACACACCACAGCGCCGAGCGGCCGGACGAAGAAGGACACCGCATAGCCTGCGAAGACGAAGAGCAGGGCGTTGTCCGGGTTGCCCGGGGCCAGGAACACGAGGGCCAGTGTTCCTGCCATGAATGCGAAGATGCCGTTGTCGTACAGTTCCACGAAGATGCCCACGCAGCCTGCGGTGACAACCTTGCGTGTTTGGCGGCCCGTGAGCCGATCATGCTGCACTGGTGCAGCGCTGGTCCTTGCGGTCATGACATTTCCTTACTGAAGAAGAGCGTAGCAACGCCTACTGGGATTGACGACAGGTATTTAGCTGCATGCCGCAACCGGTAAGTCCTGCCACTGGGGCCGGCATCCAATGCCGAGGAGTCCGAAGACGGTGTTGACGGATTCGCGGAGGGTTTCAAGCTGGGCCCGCGAGCGCCGGTGGGCGGCGGTTGCCTCCGCCACGGTGGTTCTGCGGAAGTGGACTTTGTCCCCCGGCCGGGCTTGGGCCAGGACGTCCAGTCCGTTACTGGTCACCACTGCCAGCACGGGATACCCGGCGGTGACGCCGCGCCCCCGGTGCAGCACCAGCAGTTCTTCCCGGGAGGGAACCTCGACGGCGCCCACCGGCACTCCGCGGGACAGCACTTCGCCGCTGGAGGTTCTTTCCGGCAGTTCCCCGCCGAGGCGCAGGCCGATGTGGTTGCTGCGGCCGCTCACGGCGTACTCCGAGGTGAAGAGGAGTTCGCCGGATGCGCCGAACTCGTCAACGTCCGGCCCATCCGTGACCTCCACCAGCAGTTCCGGTCCCATGCTGGGCCGTTCAAGGCCGAGCCGGAAGAGCGGAAGGTCGAAGTACGGTTGGCGCATGGGGGTGACGCTGCGGCGCGTGAGGAGCGTGGTTCCCTCCTTGAGCTGCAGGCCGAAGCCCACCACGGTGTCCGGGGCGCAACTGTCCAGCAGGGTCTCTGCCTCGATCGAGCCATGGATGGCAAGGTAGGCCCGGAGGCCCCGGTTGATGCCGCGGATGGAGACGGCCTCCCCTGCACGGACGGACACCGGTTCCCACTGGCTGCAGGGGCGGCCGCCGACGGTGAGTGTCAACGGTGCGCCGGTGACGGCGATCAGGATGTCGGCGTTGGCCGTCATCCGGAAGTCGAGGGCCGTGATCTCCACCAGGGGCTCGTTGTCCAGGTTGCCGGCCAGGATGTTGGCGGCCCGGGCCGAGTACTGGTCCAGGGCGCCGTTCACGGGTAGCCCGAAGCGCGGTCCGCGGAAGCGGCCGAGGTCGGTGACCACGGAGTTTCCGGGCTGCTGGATGAGGATGTGCCCGCTCATGGCCGGGGTTCCAGTTCCATGCCGGCGTAGTCGTTGAAAGCTTCGGCCTGGATCTGCCGGAACCGGAGGATGTCGCCGGGCTTGTAGGGGACCAGGGGTTCGCGGCGGATGTTCAGGACCGAGAGCGGGGTCTGGCCGATGACGCACCAGCCGCCGGGAGCCACTGCGGGAGCGATGACCGCCTGGCGTCCGGCCACTGCCACGGCCCCTGCAGGGACGCTGAGGCGCGGATCCTTCAGGCGCGGAACGGGCTTGGGGAACGCGGGGCCGTCCATCATGGGCGAGCCGGCGGGGGCACCCAGGCAGCGGACGGTGTACGTCTTGTCGGTGTGGAGGCGGATGACGTCCTCGGTGGAGATGCCCTGGTGCTCGGCGACTTTCTCCAGGTCGGGGCCGTATTTTCCGCCGTACACCACGGGGACGTCGAACTCGCGGGGTGCGGCAGCGCCGCCGTCGGACCGTCCCAGCTCCAGGAGGCCGAGCTTGACGAAGGCGCGCACCTGGCGTGCCGAGACGAGGACGGGATCGAACTCCACCAGCACGGAATCGTACGTGGGGACGGCGCCGTGGAGGCCTTCGGCCCCGCAGCTTTCCAGCCAGTCGGCAAGGCGGTGGACGGTGAGCCAGTTGTCCTCGCTGGCCTCCGAGATCGCCACGACGCGCAGTGCGGAGTCTCCGGACTCGTAGATCTCAGTGGGAGCCGCTGTGAGCACGGACATGTCAGGCCGCCTTCCTCTTGGCGTCCATGACCTCGGCCAGCGGGGCAATGCGGACGCCGGCGGAGACGAGCTCCGAGCGGATCAGGCGGGCGAGTTCCACGGCACCGGGGTTGTCCCCGTGGAGAAGGACCGTGTCCACGTCGATCTCGATGTCTGCGCCGTTCGCGCAGCGGATCTTGCCTTCGCACACCATGCGCAGGGTCCGCTCCACGATGGCGGCGGGATGGTGCAGTACGGCGCCGGGCTGGCTGCGCGGAACCAGCGTGCCGTCTTCCTGGTAGGCGCGGTCCACGATGCCCACAATCGCCACACCGAGTCCGGCTTCACGGGAGGCCTTGGCCAGCTCGCCTTCCTGGGCGACCACGATGAGTTCCTTGTCCACGCGGGCGGCGGCTTCAGCCACGGCCCGGGCGTAGTCGGCGCGGACGGCCACGAGGTTTCCGAGCCGGCCGTGCGGGGCAAGGTGGGTGACTTTGGTGCCGTGGAATGAGGCGAAGCCGTTGAGGGCGCCCAGCTGGTACAGCACGTCTGCGCGGACCTCGGCTGCGGTGAGGCCCATGTCCCGGCGGCCGAAGCCCCGAAGGTCGGGGAAACTCGGATGCGCGCCGATGCCGACGCCGCGGCGGACACATTCAGCAACCGTGGCATCCATGATGTCCGGATCGCCGGCATGGAACCCGCACGCGATATTGGCGCTTGAAACGATCTCCAGGAGCTCGGTGTCGTCGCCAATGGTGTAGGCGCCGAATCCCTCTCCGAGATCCGCTACAAGATCAATTGTCGGGTTCACGTGGTTCTCTTTCCGTGGTTCTGCAATGGGGTCCGGAAATGCGCAGAATTACCTCACGGGAAGGTTATGCGAATTCCTGGAATTGGCGGTTGCCTGGTGATCCAAAGCACTGCCGGGTTCTTTCTAGAAGTCTCGCACCCGCGAACTGCCTTGCACAAAGACCTAATCCGTATCACGGGATAGTTCTCCGTTATGACCTGCGGCACACCGGCCGGCGCTGTCTCCGGAAACGGAGCGGCGGGTAGGCGGACAGCGCAACGCCGGCCCGCCGTCGTCGGCCCCTGCGCGGAGGTCGACGACGGCGGGCCGGCAGCAGGCGCGGAACCCTAGCGGAGCGCCTTCCGGAGTCCCATGACGCGCTCCACGATGATGACCACCACGAGCGAGATGAGGATCAGGATCACGGACAGTGCCGCGACGGCGGCATCGGCCGAGTTCTCCACGTAGCGCAGTACCTGGACGGGGAGCGTGGGCAGCCCGGATTCGGCCACAAACAGCGAGATCACGGCCTCGTCGAAGGACACGATGAAGGCGATCACGCCGCCCGCGATGACGCCCGGCTGGATGATCGGAAGCGTGACGCGGCGGAAGACCGTCCACGATCCGGCGCCCAGGATCCGGGCCGCGGACTCGCACGAGGTGTCCGTGGTGGCCAGGCTCATGAGCGTGGTCCTGACGACAAACGGGAAGGTCACGGCCACGTGCCCGATGATGATGCCGGCGTACGTGTTGTTCAGGTGCAGGGGCCCGAACAGGAGGACCATGCCCAGCGCCAGCACGATGCTGGGGATCAGCAGGGGCGAGAGGAAGAACGACTGCACCGCGCCCTTGCCCCTGAACTCGAAACGGTCCAGGGCCAGGGCGGCAGGCACCCCGATGGCCAGCACAATCACCGTCACAATGGCGGCGACAATCAGGCTGACCTGCATTCCGGCCATGAACGTGCTTTCCTGGGGAAGCAATTCATACCATTTGAGCGTGAAACCCTCGGGCGGGAAAGAAAGGTACTGGTTGGAGGCGAAGGAAATGACGCAGACAATCAGCAAAGGCGCCAGCAGGAACAGATAAAGCAGGAAAACAAGAATTCCAAAAGCAGGCTTCGCCACGTTGAAACGCGGCTTGAAAAGACGGACTTCGCTCATCATCAACCTCCGATTCTCTTGGTGAGGCGCTGGTAGACCGCGATGATCAGGCCGAACAGCACCAGCAGGATGACCGACAGGGCTGCCGCGAACGGCCAGTTGAGCAGGCCGGTGGTCTGGTCGTAGATCTCGGTCGCCAGGACCTGCACGCTGCCGCCGCCCAGGAGCCGCGGCGTGATAAAGGTGCTGATCGAGAGGACGAAGACCATCAGGAAGGCCGTGAGGATTCCCGGCAGGCTGAGCGGCAGCACCACTTTCGTGAAGACGCTCAGCTTGCTGGCCCCGAGCGATCCTGCGGCTTCTTCGAGCTGCGGGTTGAGGCGTCCGAAGCCGGAAATCATGGCCAGGATGGCGTAGGGCATGAAGATCTCCACCAGGCCGATGGTCACGCCGGTCATGTTGTTGGTGAGCTTCAGCGGCGCATCGATCAGGCCCATGCCCTCCAGGGACGAGTTCACCAGGCCGTTGGTGCCGAGGATGACCATCCAGCCGTACGTCCGGACCACCGCGGAGGTGAGCAGCGGGGCGATGGCAATGGCGATCAGCAGGCCCTTGTACTTGCTGGTGGTCCGGGCGAGGAACAGCGCCACGGGGTAGGAGACCAGCACGCACAGCAGGCCCACCACCACGCCCATCTGGAACGTCTCCAGGGTGACCCGCCAGTAGTAGGGATCCGTGAGCGGCTGGATGTAGGTGTCCAGGGTGAACGTCTCGATGACCACACCATCGGGCGCGCCCTTGTTGAAGGACATCCGGATCATGTAGGCGAGGGGGAAGACGAAGCTGACGAGCAGTCCGAGGACCGCGGGCAGGAGAAGCGCCAGGTAGGTGCGGCGGTCCCGGGTCCGCTTGGCCTTCTCGAGTTCCCCCTCCTGCCCGCCCGGCTGCAGGAGCTGCAGCTGCTCGGTCTGGGTGCCCGTCATCGCGGCGATCCCTTGGAGGTGCCGGGGATGATGTAGGCATCCGAGGCATCCCAAGAGAGGAACGCGGTGTCCCCGCGGCGGGGAACCTCGGCGCTGGATGTCAGCAACTGGGCATTGATGTGCTGTTCGCCGACGCGGACGGAGTAGCCCAAGGTGTCGCCGGTGTAGCTGACGTGCTCAATGGTTCCTGCGATCGTGTTGTCACCGGCCGTGTCCCCTTCCGGGGCCTGGAGGGAGACCTTGAGCCGGTGCGGCCGGATCACCAGTTCGTGCGTAGTGCCGCCAAGGCCCGGCGCACCGACGGCGCCGTAGCGGCCAAGGCCCTCGACGTTCACCTTGTAGAACCGCTCGCCGTTCTCCGCGGCACCGTTTTCGGAGAGGATGTCGGCGGTGAGGAAGTTGGCCTGGCCGATGAAGTTGGCGACGAACCTTGTCTGCGGCCGCTCGTAGACGTCGGTGGGCGAACCGAACTGCTCAATCAGGCCTCCGTTCATCACCGCGATGCGGTCCGCCATGTCCAGGGCCTCGTCCTGGTCGTGGGTCACGAAGAGCGTGGTGGCCTTGGTGCGCTGCTGGATGGAGCGGATTTCGCTGCGCATGGTCTCCCGCAGCTTCGCGTCCAGGTTGGATAGGGGCTCGTCCAACAGCAGCAGGGTCGGCTCCACCACCAGCGCGCGTGCCAGGGCGATGCGCTGCTGCTGGCCGCCGGAGAGTTCCTTGACCCGCCGCTTGGACAGGTGGCCCAGCTGGACCATGTCCAGGGCCTCGGCGACCCGCTTGGCCTGTTCGGCACCCGGGACCTTGCGCATCTGCAGTCCGAAGGCCACGTTCTGTGCCACGTTCATGTGCGGGAAGAGCGCATAGGACTGGAAGACCATGCCCATGCCGCGCTGGTTCACCGGCGTGTGGGTGATCTCCTTGCCATCCACCACGATGGAGCCCGCTGTGGGGTCCATCAGGCCGGCGACCATCCGCAGGGTGGTGGTCTTGCCGCAGCCGGAGGGGCCCAGCAGGGCCACCAGGTGCCCTTCCTCCACGTTCATGTTGAGGCGGTCCACGGCGGGGTCGAGGCCGGGGGCGTACCTCTTGGTCAGGTCGATGATCGACAATTTTGAGTTCACGGTTCTCGGTTCTCCTGGATCGGGGACGCGGTGACGGTCATCCGAGCGGCTACTTGGTGATGATCTGGCGCTTCCACGTGTCGGTCCACTTGTCGCGGGCGGAGGACAGGAAAGTGACGTCCAACGGCACGATGTTGAGGGAACCGTCGGTGGGGACAACGCGCTGCTTGACCTCGGCCGGCAAGGTGGCGTTGCTGACGGAGGGCGCGTAGAACAGGGCCTTGGCGAACGCCGACTGGGCCTCGGCGGACAGGGCGTAGTTGACGAACGTCTTGGCCGCTGCCGAGTGCGGGGCGTTCTTCACGAGGTTCACGGTGTTGATCTGGAAGACCGTCCCCTCCTTGGGGAAGGTCACGCCGATCTTCTTGTTGCTCTGATCGCTGTAGAACTGGCCGCGGGCGTTCTGGCCCAGGCCCAGGACCGTCTGGCCGGTGATGACGTTCTGGTACTCATCGGGGTTGGGGGCAAAGGTCTGCACCGACGGCGCCAGTTCCTTGAGGCGGGCCACCGCGGCGTCGATTCCCTTGGTGTAGTCCTCGCCCTGCATCTTGGAGGTGATGGCGGTCAGGGACAGGCCCAAGAGCGACGGCGGCGCGTTGACGTTGATCTTGCCCGCGTAGGCCGGATCCCAGAGGACGTTCCAGCTCTCGGGGGCCTTGGGGAAGGTGGCGGTGTCATAGACCAGGCCGACGGCGTCGAGCATGACCACGGGACCGTAGCCGTCCTTGTTCTTGAACTTGTCCGGCACATTGGCCAGGTTCGGCACTGCCGTTGCGTCGACCTTGTCGAACAGGCCCTGGGTGTTGCCGCTCTCCGAGACCGAGTTGTCCATGATGGCGACGTCCGTGGCCGGGTTGCCCTTCTGGCCCTGCAGTGCGCTGAGCATTTCCGCGGAGGACCGCTTGGAGACGTAGTTGATCTTGATGTCGGGGTACTTCGCCTTGAAGGGCTCGACGACGGCGGCGTTGTACTGGTCCTGCCACACGCCGGAGTAAGCGATCAGGTTGACTTCGCCCGAGCTTGCCGAGCCGCTGGACTGGGCGCCGGCATTGCCGCCGCAGCCGGACAGGACGAATGCCGAGGCGGCGAAGATGGCGGTGGCAGCGACGGGTGCTTTGCGGGAAAATCTCATAGGGTGCTCTTTTCCTGAATGAACGGTTTGTGCGGCGGCGTGCTGAATGCGTCTATATTTGAACATTGGGATTTTCTTGATGGGTAGGAATCAAGAAAGTCACCGATAGTTGGGAAATGCCACCAAGGGGATGTGGATCTCAAAGTAGTCGCTGAGAGGCAAGTCACACAAAGACGAAATGTGTGTCCCTACATAGAATTTCCTTATGGCATACGGGCCGGCTGAAGGCCCACAGGAAGGCGGAGCAATGGACACTCGGAAGCTCTCATACTTTGTGCAGATCGTGGACTCGGGGAGCATCACCAAGGCCGCTGCCGCCCTCCACGTCGCCCAGCCGGCCCTCAGCCAACAGGTGTCCTCGCTGGAGAACGACCTCAAGCAGCGCCTCCTGATCCGCAGCAAGCAAGGCGTCGAGCCCACGGCGGCAGGGCACACCCTGTACCGGCACGCGCAGACCATCCTGCGCCTGGTGGAACAGGCGCGGCTGGACGTCGCGGCCTCCGGTGCGGCGCCGTCGGGACGGGTGTCCATCGCCATCGCGCCCTACAGCATGGCATCCAGCCTGACGCCGCAGATCATCCGCGAGGTGGGCCGGCGTTACCCGGGCATCGTGGTGCACCTGACGGAGATCTTCGGCGGCGTACTGAGTGAAGCCATCAAGAACGGCCGCCTGGACATGGCCCTGATCTACGAGCCGGGGAAGATCCGTGGCGTGCAGTTCACCACCATGATCGTGGAGGACCTGCACCTGGTGGTGCACCCGGACGTGGACATTTCCCATGGCAAGAACACGGTCACCCTGGCAGAAGCCAGCACTGTGGGCTTGTTCCTCCCCGAGAAGAACCACACCCTGCGGCAGATCATCGAGAAGGGCCTGTCCGAGCAGGGGCTGCCCCTGAAGCTTGTGGGTGAAGTGGAGTCCGTGCCGTCGCTGATCCGGCTCATCCGGGCGAACCTCGGGGCCACGGTCCTGCCGAAATCCGCCGCTGACGCGCTGTTCCCCGATGAGAACTTCAAGGTGCTGCGGATCGTCGAGCCCGGGCTTCAGAGCAAGATCGCGCTGTGCACCCCGGACCACGAACCACTGTCCGAGGCCGCCTCGGCCGTGCTCATCCTGGTCAAGGAGATGCTGCATCAACAGCTGATCACCAAGTACGGGACGGACCCGGTCCAGTTGCCGGCCCATCCATAACAAACGCTTATCTGGACAGACAGCTTTGGTCTTATTCAAGGCCGGTTTAATTTCCTAATATCGAATTAACAAGTAATTCGAAAGCAGCTCACGGATTCCGCGGGCCTGTTCAAAGGAAACAACCGTGAAAAAGATCAGCACCACCGGATGGGTTTCGAATCCAACCCGCGGAACGATCAGCGCACGAACCGGATTCCACTGCCCGCGGAATGGTTTCTGGCGTCCCTTGGGCGGCATCGGTGAACCGCTGTTCGTCTTTGAAGGCAGCCTGATGCCCGCGCACGCGGGAACCAGCATCGAATGGCATCTGGTGGATACCCGGCCGGGACACTCTGGACTTGACTGATCCACCGCCGTCGTACCTTCCCCAAGCCAGCAGCACAAAAGGCGCCCTGCCACCGGCAAGGCGCCTTCTTTGTGCCCGCCTCGGCGGGCCGGTCCGGTCCGGGGGTTGTGCCCGCCTCGGCGGGCCGGTCCGGTCCGGGGATGGGCACGCCAGAGGGCCGGCCGCCGCGTGCGGTGACCGGCCCTGGCTACGTGTTCAGTCTTCGACCAGGAGCCCCTTGGCCTTCAGCTTGTCCGTCAGGCCGCACAGCTCGATGGTGTTGCCGCCGTCGTGGTACAGCTTGATGAGTTCGCGCTCGTGGTCGTCGCGGGCCTGGGACAGTGCGATGACTTCCTCGGCCTCCTCGCGGCGGACCACCACCACACCGTCGGCGTCGCCGCGGAGGATGTCGCCCGGGTAGATGATCTCGTCGCCGAAGACCAGCGGGTGGTTGATGGGGCCGAGGGTCTCCTTGACGGTGCCCTTGATGCAGACGCTGCCGGAAAAGACGGGCAGGCCCAGCTCGATCAGGTCCTGGGTGTCACGCACGCCGGAGTCCGTCACCATGGCTGCGATGCCCTTGGCCTTCATGGCGTTGCCCAGGACGTCGCCAAAGGTGCCGGCGTCGGTGAATTCCTGTGCTCCCACCAGGACCACGTCGCCGGCCTGCGCATAGTGGATGGCCACCTGGAGCATGAGGTTGTCCTGCGGGGCACACGCCACGGTCACGGCCGGGCCGCAGAAGGACATGGAGCGGTCGATCGGCTTGATCTTGGAACTCAAGGCGCCGCGGCGGCCCTGGGCTTCGTGGATGGTGGCGGAAGAGAACTTGGCAAGGCGGCTGACGACGTCGACGTCGGGACGCTCGAACTTGGTCTTAACGTGGATCATTTCCTGCAACTTTCTGGTGGTCTGGATTCGGTGGGGCGCCCGACGGGCTCAGTTGAGGGCGCTGACGGCTTCGCGGATGGCATCCACGCCGGCGTTGATGGTCTCCAACGACGTGGCGAAGGAGATCCGGAAGTAGGGGCCCAGTCCGTAGGCCGAGCCCTGGATGACGGCCACCCGTGCCGCGTCGAGCAGGTACAGCGTGAAGTCCTGGTCGTTCCCGATCACGGTGCCGTCCGAGGCGGTCTTGCCGATGACGCCGCCGCAGTTCACGTACGCGTAGAAGGCGCCGTCGGCGGGAGCGACGGACAGCCCGTCGATGGCGTTGAGGCCCTCGACGGCGGCATCCCGGCGCTTGCGGTACACCTCCACGCTGTCGCGGACGAACGACTGCTCGCCCGCCAGGGCAGCGGCCGCCGCGGCCTGGCTGATGGAGGACGGGCACGAGGACGTCTGCGACTGGAGTTTGTTCATCGCGGCGATCAAGGGGGCCGGGCCCACGCCGTAGCCAAGGCGCCACCCGGTCATGGCGTAGGCCTTCGAGACGCCGTTGACCAGCAGGATGCGGTCCTGGAGGGCGGGGGCGGCCGTGACCAGGCTGGTGACGCGGCCGTCGCCGAAGTGGATTTCGTCATAGATCTCGTCGGTGAGGATGAAGACGTGGGGGTGGTCCTCGAGGACCGCGCCCAGGGCCTGCAGCTCTTCCCTGGAGTACACGGCGCCCGTGGGGTTGGACGGGGCGTTGAGGATGAGCCATGTGGTGTTGGGCGTGATGGCTTCACGGAGTGCCGCCGGTGTGAGCTTGAAGCCCGTGTCCTCGCCGCAGGAAACGATCACCGGGGTGCCGTCGTTGGCGAGGACCATGTCCGGGTAGGACACCCAGTAGGGCGCCGGGACGATGACCTCGTCGCCTTCGTTGAGCGACGCCATGAGGGCGACGTAGAGGACCTGCTTCGCGCCGCCGCCGATGGTCAGCTGGTTCGGCTCGTAGCGCACGCCCGTGTGGCTCTCGATCCGGCGGAGGATGGCGGTCTGCAGTTCCGGCGTGCCAGTCACCGAGGTGTACTTGGTTTCGCCGGCGTTGATCGCCGCGATGGCGGCCGCCTTGATGTGGTCCGGGGTGTCGAAGTCCGGCTCGCCGACGGTCAGGTCGATGATCGGGATGCCTTCAGCCCGTAGTTCGCGGACGCGGGCGGCAGCCGCGACGCTGGCTGAGGACTTGATGCGGGTGACCCTCGACGCCGGCAGATAGTCGGACATTGTCTCCTCCAGAAACGTGGAACTCGGGACGCGCGGATTCGCGTATCTCCATTTCGAGACTAGGGATCGGCGGACGCTCTGGATAAGACCTAATGTGCGTGGATCAATAAGGGCGCCTTATGACCGTCGGGCGGTCAACAGTGCCCCCAGCGTGGTTTCGGCCTTCTTCTGCCCCAGATGGGTCAGTTCCATGCACTTCACTTATGGGTTCACTCGGTATTGGTATTTCCCCGGTCCGGTGAACGCAGCCTAGATTCATAGCTCAAGACGTTCGTGAGAGACCCCAAAGGGAGCCAATGCCAGCCCAATCCGCATCCCTTCAGGGCCGCTCGGCCACGGGCCGCTACACCTACCGGGCCAAGTCCCCGGTACGGCCCCAAGCCGCTGCCACCGGTGAGCAGGCCAAGCTGACGCATGCCCTCGCCGCGCAGCGCCAGCTCCTGTCCCACGCGTCCAGCGCCATCCGGACCTTGACTGCGGCCCGCAACGAAATGATCGCCCAGGCGCTGGAAGACGGGCTCGCGCTGGCCACGATTTCCGCGGTGACCGGGGAAAACATGCGCGCAGTCCGGACCATCGGATTGGCTTATGACGAACTGCACCTCAGCGGCGTCTCGCGCAGTGCCCATCTGGCGGCGCTGCAGGCGAAGAGCGAGGAACTCAAGGCGGCCGAAAGGCATCGCGGCCAGATCATCGAGCGCAGGGAGGCGCTGATCGTCATGGCCCTCCGCACACAGGCCTGCGATGACCTCGAACTTGCCTCGCTGACGGGGCTCACCCCGGACCATATCCGGCGGGCGAGCCGGGGCCTGGTGCGGACGGCGTAGCCTGCCCCCATCCTCGCGGACCGTTGAACCCGTCCGCCTCCGGGAGTACAACGGAGGCATGAGCGACGTGAATTCCTGGATGGACCGATACGAACGGGCATGGACCTCGAACGAACCCGATGACATCCGGGCCTTGTTCACCGAGGACGCGGTGTACTCCACGCGGCCGAACGCCGAATCCCCATGGCGTGGCCACCGGGAGATCGTGGAGGGGTGGATTGAGGCCGGGGACCAGCCGCATGACTGGACCTTCGAGTGGACCCTGCTGGGCCAGGACGGCGATGTTGCCTTCGTGCAGGGCCTCACCACGTACCTGAACGGCGAGCCCACCTACGACAATCTCTGGGTCATCCGCTTCGCCCCGGACGGCCGCGCCCGCGAATTCACCGAGTGGTTCATGGCGCGGAAGTAGCGGGCGTCAGTAGCTCCCGCGCGGACCGGCGTCGGGCGTTTCCTCGGTCTTGGGAACAAATGTTGCCGCGAGCTGCTCGCTGCCGCGCGCCAGCATCGCCACGTCCGCGCTGACCAGCACAAACGACGCTCCGGCGTCGAGATACGCCCGCGCCGTGGCCTCGTTGAACGCGTTGACGCCGGCGGGTTTTCCGGCCGCTCGGGCGGCGGCAAGGCAGTGCTCGACGGCGGCCCTCACCAAAGGATCTTCCTGCTGTCCCAGCAGGCCCATGGAAGCTGCGAGGTCCGACGGGCCCAGGAAAATGCCGTCCACACCGTCGACCGCCAGGATCTCCTCCACGGCCGATGCCGCTGCCTCTGACTCGATCTGGACCGTGAGGCTGATGGTTTCCGAGGCCCGGGCCAGGTAGTCCGGGATGCGGTTCCACCGCGAGGCGCGGGCCAGAGCCGAACCGACGCCGCGGACGCCGAGCGGCGGGTAGCGGACGGCAGCGACGGCGTCCTCCGCCTCAGCCGCCGAGTTCACCATGGGGATGAGCAGGTTCTGCGCGCCCAGGTCCAGGTACTGCTTGATGAGCACGGTGTCGTTGACCGGGGGCCGCACCATGACCTGGACGGGGTAGCCGGCCACGGCCTGGAGCTGGGCGAGGATCGATTCGAGCCCGTTGGGGCTGTGCTCGGCGTCGATCAGCAGCCAGTCCAGGCCGGAGCCGGCGCAGATCTCGGCCACCAGGGGGCTGCCGGAGCACACCCACATGCCGGCCAACGGCCGGTCCGCCTCCCCGAGCGCGGAGTAAAACGTACGGCTCATTCGAATCGGCACGTGACAACTCCCAGGGGTCCGTAGTCGGCGTGGACGGTATCGCCCTTGTACACCCAGAGCGGGCGGGTAAACGAGCCCGCCAGGATGATGTCGCCGGCCTTCATGCCGTCGCCGTGCGGCGCGAGCTTGTTGGCGAGCCAGTGCACCCCGTTGGCCGGGTGGTCCAGCACGCCCGCGGCCACGCCGGTTTCCTCCACGGTCTGGTTCTTGTAGAGGATGGCCGAGACCCAACGGAGGTCAACGGCGTCGGGCCTTACCGGGCGCCCGCCCACCACCATGGCGCCCATCGCGGCGTTGTCCGCAATGGTGTCCACGATGGTCCGGCCCTCCATCTCGATCCGGGAGTCCAGGATCTCGAGGGCCGGAACCACGTAGTCCGTGGCGCTCAGGACGTCGAAAATGGTGCAGCCCGGGCCCTTGAGCGCGTCCTTGAGCACGAACGCCAGCTCCACCTCCACCCGGGGGTGCGTGTACTTGTCCCACTGCACCGAGCAGCCGGTGTCGAGCACCATGTCATCGAAGATGGCCCCGTAGTCCGGCTCCGTGATGCCTGTGGCGGCCTGCATGGCCTTGGACGTGAGGCCGATCTTCCGGCCCACCAGCGTGCGCCCGGCTTCCTCGTTCCGGCGCCGCCACAGCTGCTGCACGGCGTAGGAATCCTCCACCGTCATCTCGGGGTAGCGGGCGGTGAGTCGCGGTACCGGCTTGCGGTTCCGGCCCGCCTCCAGGAGCTCATCGGCGATGGCCTCGATCGTCTTCGCGTCCAGCATGATTTAGACCTGGGCTCCCAGCTTGAAGCCCTCGGCGGCAGCGCCTTCCGGGCGGGTGTAGGAGAATCCGTCGGCCCCCACGGTGACGGCCATTTCGGAGGCATCGGTGCGTTCGATAACCGGCTGCGGATTGCCATCCAGGTCCAGGACCAGGGAGGCCTCGGTGTACCAGGACGGGACCACGGGGTTGCCCCACCAGTCGCGGCGCTGGTTGTCGTGGACGTCCCAGGTGACCGTGGGGTTGTCCGGGTCGCCGGTGTAGTAGTCCTGCGTGTAGATCTCCACGCGGTGGCCGTCCGGGTCCAGGATGTAGAGGTAGAACGCGTTGGACACGCCGTGGCGGCCGGGGCCACGCTCGATCCGGTCGCTGATGCGCAAGGCGCCCATCTTGTCGCAGATCTGGATGATGTTGTGCTTCTCGTGGGTGGAGAAGGCGATGTGGTGCAAGCGCGGGCCGTTGCCGCCGGTCAGGGCCGTATCGTGCACGGTCTGCTTGCGGTGCATCCAGGCGGCGTACGTGACGCCGTCGGAGTCCTTGATGTCCTCGGAGACGCGGAAGCCGAGGTCCTCCAGGTACTTGCGGCCGCGGGGGACGTCCGGCGTGACCTGGTTGAAGTGGTCCAGGCGGACCAGTTCGCCCGCACTGTAGAGGTCGTAGCGCTGGGTGAGGCGCTCCACGTGCTCCACCTCGTAGAAGAATTCGTACGGGAAGCCCAGCGGGTCCTCCACGCGGACGGAGTCGCCCACGCCCTTGGTGAAGCCTTCCTTGCGGCGCTCGACCCGGCAGCCCAATTCCTTGTAGTAAGCCTCGGCGGCGTCCACCTCGGCCGGCGACTTCACCCGGTAGGCGAAGGCCGCGGCCGCGGCGATCGGGCCCTTGCGCAGCACCAGGTTGTGGTGGATGAACTCCTCGAAGGAGCGCAGGTAGATGGCGTTCTCGTCTTCCTCGGTGACGTGCAGGCCGAGGAGGTCCACGTAGAACGCGCGGGACTTGGCGAGGTCCGTGACCACCAGTTCCAGGTAGGCGCAGCGGACGATGTCCGGCGCGGGAACGGTGGGGGTGGGGACGAAGTTGGTCATGGTGGTCTCTCTTCTTTGAAAGGGGTTCAGGAATGCCGACGGCGGGTGGAGGCTTAGGCGCCGAACTTGGGGGTGTGGACCGAGCCCAGGGTGATGTGCACGGCCTGCTGGTCGGTGTAGAAGTCGATGGAGCGGTAGCCGCCCTCGTGGCCCAGCCCGGAGGCCTTGACGCCGCCGAACGGGGTGCGCAGATCGCGGACGTTGTGGCTGTTCAGCCAGACCATGCCGGCCTCCACGTTCTGCGAGAAGTTGTGGGCCCGGGTGAGGTTCTGGGTCCAGATGTAGGCCGCCAGGCCGTACTTGGTGTTGTTCGCCAGGGCGAGGGCTTCCTCGTCCGAGTCGAACGGCGTGATGGCCACGACGGGTCCGAAGATTTCCTCCTGGAAGATCCGCGCGTCGGGCGCGACGTCGGCAAACACCGTGGGTGCGATGTAGTTGCCTTCGGGGAGGTGCTCCGGGCGTCCGCCGCCGGCCAGGAGCCGGCCCTCGGACTTGCCGATCTCCACGTAGGAAGCCACCTTGGCGAAGTGCTCCGGGTGGACCAGGGCGCCCACCTGCGTCTTGGGATCGTGCGGATCGCCCACCACGATGTTCTTGGCGCGGGCGGCGTACTTTTCGCAGAACTCCTCGTAGATGGGGCGTTCCACCAGGATGCGGGAGCCTGCCGTGCAGCGCTCGCCGTTGAGGGAGAAGACGCCGAACAGGGCGGAGTCGATCGCGGCGTCCAGGTCGGCGTCGGCGAACACCACGCACGGGGACTTGCCGCCAAGTTCCATGGACAGGCCCTTGAGGTTGGCTGCGGCGTTGCGGAAGATCGTCTGGCCCGTGGTGGTCTCCCCGGTGAAGGAGATCAGCGGGACGTCCGGGTGCTTCACGAGGGCGTCGCCGGCTTCCTCGCCCAGGCCGTTGACCAGGTTGAAGACACCGTCCGGCAGGCCGGCGTCCTTGAAGATCTGCGCCCAGAGCGAGGCGGAGAGCGGCGTGAATTCGGCCGGCTTCAGAACCACGGTGTTGCCGGTGGCCAGGGCCGGGGCGAGCTTCCAGGACTCCAGCATGAACGGGGTGTTCCACGGAGTGATGAGGCCGGCGACGCCGATCGGCTTGCGGTTCACGTAGTTGATCTGCGAGCCGGGGACCTTCATGGCGTCGTCGAACTGGGCCACGATCAGGTCCGCGAAGAAGCGGAAGTTCTCGGCGGCGCGCAGGGCCTGGCCCTTGGCCTGGGTGATCGGAAGGCCGGTATCGAACGTCTCGAGCTCGGCGAGGCGCTCTTCCTGGGCCTCCACGGCGTCGGCGATCTTGTTCAGGACACGGGCACGTTCGCGCGGCTTCATCCTCGGCCACGGGCCGTTCACGAACGCCTCGCGGGCGGCGGCGACAGCGAGGTCGATGTCTTCCTTCTGGCCTGCCGCGGCCGTGGCGTAGTTGCTGTTGGAGACCGGGTCCAGAACGTTGAAGGTCTTGCCGCTGACCGAGTCCACGAACTGGCCGTTGATGTAGTGCTGGATATGCGTCGGCAGGTCCTGCGGGACGTAGTGGGTGGTGGTTTCAGGAGCAGTGAACGTCATTGTTTTCTTCCTTGCTACTAGTGCAACGCGGGGGTGGGGGCGGCGGCTGCCTGGGCGAGGTACGCGTCCAGGGTGGCGGCGCGGTGGCGGCGGGCGGCGTGTTCGATCGTGTCGGCGTCGGCGTTGCTTTCGATGAGTTGAAGCAGCGCCTCGTGTTCGTCCACGGAGTCGTGCGCCCGCCCGGGGACGAAGCGGAAGGTGGAGGACCTCAGCGAGGCGAGCCGGTTCCAGCCGCGGTGCACGAGGTCCAGGATGTGCGGATTGGGGCAGTGCTCAAACAGGACGCTGTGGAAATCCTGGTTCAGCGCGGTGAAGCGGACCGGGTCGAAGTGGTCCAGGCAGTCACGCATCTCGGCATTCACGGCCCGCGCCCTGGCGATGTCCACGGGGCCGATCAAGGGTGCGGACAGGGCCGTGGCGGCGCCCTCCACGATGCTCAGGGTCTGCATCGTGTACAGGTATTCGGTGGGGTCGATTCCGGACACCGTGGCGCCGACGTTCCGTTCGAACGTCACCAGCCCTTCGGCTTCCAGGCGGCGGATGGCCTCGCGGACCGGGACCACGCTGACGCCCAGGTCCTCGGCGATCTTGGCGAGCACCAGGCGGTAGCCCGGCGTGTAGGCGCCCTCCACGATGCGTGCCTTGACGGCGGCATAGGCCTGCTCGGACTTGCTGCCCGCGGAAACGTCCACGGCGGTGTTACTCACTGTGCGTCCCTCCCCATTCCTCGTACTTGGCGCGCCAGGCGGCGTTGAGCGGGTAGAGCCCGTCCACGCTGTGGCCCTCCTGGACCATCTGGGCGATGAAGGTCTCCTCGCGTTCCTGGGCGATCGAGTCGTCCGCGAGTTCCTCGGCGAGGGCCGGCGGGATCACCAGGATGCCGTCGGCGTCGGCCACGATGATGTCGCCGGGCTGCACTGTGGCGCCGCCGCAGGCGATGGTGATGTCCGTGTCCCAGGGGATGTGGCGCCGGCCCAGCACCGCCGGGTGGGCGTTGGCGAAGTAGGTGGGCATCTCCAGATCGGCCACGGCGGTGAAGTCGCGGACGCCGCCGTCGGTGATGATGGCGGCCGCGCCGCGGATCTGGGCGCGCAGCGCCAGGATGTCCCCCACGGTGCCGGTGCCCTTTTCGCCGCGGGCCTCCATGACCAGGATTTCGCCGTCGTTGACGGAGTCGATGGCGCGTTTCTGGGCGTTGAAGCCGCCGCCGTGGGTCTTGAAGAGGTCTTCACGGTTGGGCACGTAACGCAGGGTCCGGGCGAGCCCGACCACGCGGCGGTCCGGGCGGGTGGCCTGCAGTCCGTCGATGCTGACGTTGTCCAGGCCGCGCTTGCGCAGCTGGCTGGAGAGGGTGGCGGTGCAGACGCTTTCGAGCTTCTTCTTCAGTTCGGGCGTCAGGACGAAGGCCGCGGCGGTCTCCAGGGGGGCGAGTCCTGCCGCTTCGCGCGATCCGTACGCCTCCTCCCGCTGGGTGTCATCGGCCTGGGGCCGGGCACCAAAGTCGGCCAACGGCGTCGTGCCTTCCACGACGGCGGTGGCCAGGCGGCCGCTGCTGAGCCCGCCGGCGGTGACCTCAACCTCGACGACGTCGCCCGGCTGGGCGACGGAGGCGCCGGCCGGGGTGCCGGTGAGGATGATGTCGCCGGGTTCCAGGGTGAGGAGCTGGGAGAGGTCCGCAACGAGGCGGGCGAAGGGGAACAGCAGGTCCGCGGTGGTGTCGTCCTGGACGAGTTCGCCGTTGTGCCAGGTGCGGATGCGCAGGGCGGAAGGCTCGACGGCGGCGGCCGGGATGAGCGCGGGCCCCACCGGCGTGAAGCCGTCGCCGCCCTTCGAGCGGACGTTGGAGCCTTTGTCCGCGTAACGGAGATCGTAGACGCCGAGGTCGTTGCTGGCGGTGACCCATTCGACGTGGCCCCAGGCGTCCTCGACGCCGACGCGGCGGGCGGCGGTGCCGATGATGAGGGCGATTTCGCCTTCATAGCCGAGCAGTTCACAGCCAGCGGGGCGCTCGACGGTCCCGGGGTTCCCGGCAGAACCGAGGGCCAGGGAGCTGGAGGGCTTCAGGAAGTACGAGGGCTGCGCGGGGGTGCGTCCGCGCTGGGCGGCGCGGCTGGGGTAGTTGATGTGGACCGCGATGACCTTGCGCGTCCGGGCCAACATGTCCTGCGTCAGTTCCGGGGTGATGGATCCCTCGGTCACAGCGCCTCCTCTTCATCGAGTACGAAATCGTATACGAAACACTATGGCCGAGAAATGGGAACCCGTCAACCCCTCGCGCTTCCCGATCATCGCCGTCGCCAGCCAACTTCTCCTCCCTCCCATTCACGGGTTACAGATGGCCCTGCAGCGAATCGGGAAGGACATCGGGGCGGGGCTTCTTTCACCACCGCTTCTGACCATGCTTCTAAGTCGCTTCGGCGGGAGCGTTGGTTAGATCGCTTTCCAGCGCCGCCGTGATGGCAGCCGGGGACGGTAGGGCGGCCTGCTCGTCGGCCGGAAGTGCCTCGTACGTGTAGGAGGCCACCGTGAGTGGTTGAGCGGAACCATCGAGCGCGTAGCGCACAGTGCGTTCGTTCCGGGAACCGCACACAAGGATCCCGACAGTTGGGGCCTGCCTGGGCAGCCGGAGCATGTCGTTCACTGCAGCGACATAGAAGTTCAGTTGTCCCAGATGCTCGGGTTTGAATTTGCCTGCTTTCAGCTCCACGACAACGTACCTGTCGGATGGGACGTGGTAGAGGAGCAGGTCAATGAAGAAATCATCTCCATCGACATCGAGATGGTACTGGCGGCCGACGAAAGCGAAGCCGGGTCCGAACTCGGCCAGCGTCTGGGCCATGCGCAGCGTCATCGCTTCCTCGATGGCATGTTCCTGGGCCTCTTCGGTCAGGCCCAGGAAGTCAAGCACCAGCGGGTCCTTGGCGACTTCCCCTGCCAGGTCGGCGCCCCCGCCAGGCAGTCTTGCCTCGAAGTTGTTCGGGGCGGAGCCGTTACGGGTGTGGAGGCCCGTGAGAATCTGGTGTTCCAGCACGGCCACCGACCAACCATGCAGGACGGCCCGCGATGCGTACCACTGACGTAGGCCTTGGTCGTTCAGCCTGTTCAGGAGCGCTACATTGTGGCTCCAGCTCAATTGTCCATACGTTGTCTGGACAATTGGTTCAGTACCGTTCCACGCTGCGGCGAAGGCGCGCATGTTGTATAGATTGGTGCGGGAGAATCCCTTCATGTGGGGAAACTCCCTCCGCAGGTCGAGTGCGAGCCGGTCCAGCACCTTGCTACCCCAGGGTTCACTGTCCTGCCTGTCGAGGATGGTCCGCCCGATGCTCCAGTAGAGCTCGATCATGGCGGTATTGACGGTGCGCTGCGCCCGCTGCTGTGCCGCCTGTATGAGGCCTTTCAATATGGTGAGCGCGGCGGCATAGTCGCTGGGAAGGTCCGGTTCGAGCTGGGTCATGGTGCCACCCTAGGTGGAGGCTCAGACAATGCCGGCTGCAATTGTCCAGACGCCATCTGGACAATTCAGGCCGGAACGGATGCCCCCCGCCATGACGGGGGCGCGGCCGGGCCAGGACGGAAGGCCGGGCACGTTCCTGGATGTGCGTGCATTCTGTCGGTGGCCCGTCGTAGGGTACCGGCATGGACATCATCCTGGTTCCCGGATTCTGGTTGGACGCGTCGTCTTGGTCGGAGGTGACTCCACCCTTGATTGCAGCGGGGCACCAAGTGCACCCGCTGACCCTCCCCGGGCTTGAATCGCCCGGGGCACCACGGGCCGGCATTGGGCTGCGCACGCATATTGACGCCGTGGCGGCGGCGGTGGACGCCCTCGACGGCAAGGTGGTGCTGGTGGGACATTCCGGCGGCGGCGCCATCATCCACGGCGTGGTCGATTCCCGCCCGGAGCGCGTGGCCCGGGCCGTCTACGTGGACAGCGGCCCGCTGGGAGAGGGCGGAGTCATCAACGACCAACTGCCCGCTGAAGGGGACGAGATCCCGCTGCCGCCGTGGGATGGCTTCGAGGACGCAGACCTGGTGGACCTCGATGAGGAACTGCGCACGGCCTTCCGGGCGCGCGCCATCCGCCAGCCCAAGGGCGTCGCCGTCGAGCAGCAGCACCTCCATGACGTGCGCCGCTACGACGTGCCGGCCACGGTCATCGCCTGCGAGTTCCCTTCGTCGCTACTGACGGAATGGATGGATTCCGGCCACCCGTTCGTGGCGGAACTGGCCCGCATCAAGGACATCGAACTCGTGGACCTGCCAACGGGCCATTGGCCGCAGTTCACCAAGCCTGCCGAGCTTGGTGCCGCGATTCTTGCGGCCGTGGACAGGACTGCGTGAACTCCCGAGGTCCCCGCCACCCTGGAGGAAATTAGCCCATGGTATAGGCGATCCAGCTCAACCTTCCAATCCACAACGCCTGCTGCTCCGAATCTCCGTCAGAGACCAGGAGGAAAGGGCGAAAATGAGCGTTACGCAGGTGACCGCGGCGTCGGCTAAGGCCGCGCTGCGGCTGGAGTTCTTTCCCACGGAGCTGGGGCGCTGCGCGGTCCGCATACAGGGAGCCCGGCTCCGCAGCTCCTCATCCGGCGCCGCGGATGTCTACCTTCACGGTGCCGCCGGATCCTGGACAACGTTCCTGCCGTTGCTCCGTGAGGCGCCCGCTCATGATCGGGTGCTGATTGACCTGCCGGGTTGGGGCGATTCCACGGCGGGCGCCCGCTTGGAAGACTTCAGCATCGAGGCCATGGGACGCGTTGTTGTGCAGGTCCTGGATGCCCTCGGGTATCGGCGCTGGAACCTGGTGGGGCACTCCATGGGAGGCTTCCTGGCGCTTCATATTGCCGCGGATCGGCCGGAGCTTACGGCCAGCGTGGCGACAATTTCCGCCACCACATTCGGAGTTCACGAATCCATCCGGCGGCCGCTCCACGGCCTGCCGTTTTTCGTGGGCATGCTGCTGCTCATGCGCTCCACGGCAGTCTTCGGAGCCGCCGGAAGGGCGCTCGTCCGCGCGCTCGGGAACACACCGCTGATGCGGCTGTTGCTGTCGCCGCTTTTTGCAGTGCCGGCGGCCATACCGGTAGACGTCATCCGCAGGCTCGCGGCGGACGCCCGTCCCGCCAGCTTCACCGCGGCAGTATTGGCGGCTGCCCGCTACGACCTTGGCCGGTGGCGCGGCATCCGCTGCCCCGCCCTGGCAATCCGGGGAGACCGCGACGTGTTCACGCCAGCGTCCGACCTCGACCGCTTGGCCCAACTGATCCCGCACCTGCAAACGGCCACCATTCGGCGATGCGGACACTTCGCCACCATCGAACAACCGGCCCACGTGACGCGGCTGCTCGAGGAACTGGGCTCCCACTGAACCCGTGAAGGCAAGCCGAACGCCCGACGCCGGCCTCCCGCCGTCGAGCGCATCTCACGTGGCGTAAGGAACTGCAGCTCCCGGCCGGCCCCAAGGCAGAATGGAGGGCATGAGCCTTACGACATTCGCCCTCGTCCGCCATGGCCAGACCGACTGGAACGCGGAGCGCCGGTTGCAGGGAGCCACAGATATTCCGCTGAACGACGTCGGCCGCGGCCAGGCGCGTGACGCCGTGGAGGTTCTTTCCGGCTACGAATGGGACGCGATCGTGTCCTCGCCGCTGAGCCGTGCAGCGGAGACGGCCGATCTGATTGCCGACGGCCTGGGCCTGACCGTGGCCCGGCGCATGGAGGAGCTCAGCGAGCGCGGCTACGGACGCGCGGAGGGCCTGCAGGCCGGCCCCGAACTGGAGGCCCTGCGCATTCCGGGCGGTTTTCAGGGCGCGGAAAGCGAGGACGATGCCGCCAGCCGCGGCTTGGGCGCGCTGAACGCGCTGGCCGAAGAGTTCCCCGGCCAGCGCGTCCTGGTGGTCGCCCACGGCACACTCCTCCGCCTGAGCCTCAGCAGTGCCATCGGGCGCACGCTGCAGGGCATCGACAATGCCACGCTCAACCTGGCCCACCACCATCCCGTTGACGGCTGGGAGCTCGAATATTTCAACGGCGAGCGCGTCTTGGCCCCGGCCCGGGTCTGAGCGCGTCGCACCCCGCCGCGCGGCGTCAACTTTAGTTGACACACGCACACGCGTCAACTAAAGTTGACGCGTGTGCGTGGAGGTGGAGCGGATGAAGATACTGGTGGCATCGATGGACGGGAAAGGTCCCGCCGAGGCGCTGCATGCCGTGGCGGAACTGCAAAAGGAAGTCGGGCGCGCCGAAGCGTCCCTGGTCCGCAAGGCCCGGCAGGCAGGCCTGTCCTGGGAAGCGATCGCACTGTGCCTCGGCGTCAGCAAGCAGGCCGTCCACCGCAAATACGGAAAGCAGTAGCTTCCCATGGCATCAAGTGCGCGTGGCGTCGCCGAGGGCTTTGCGGCCGCATGGAACGCGGCTGATCCGGCAGCCCTCGCGGCTCTCTTCGTTGAGGACGCCGACTTCGTCAATGTTGTGGGCCTCTGGTGGACCACCCGCCAGCAGATCCAGGACAACCATGCCTACGGTTTCCGGCACATGTTTCCGGACACCGTCATGATGCTGGACCGCGTCACGGTCCGCGAACTCGGGCCCGACGCAGCCGTGGTTCACGCGGCTTGGACCATGACCGGCCAGATCACGCCCACGGGCGACAGAGCGGGGACCAGGCGCGGCGTCATCAGCTTCACGGCGGCCCGGCAGGACGGTGGACAGTGGCTGGCAGTCAGTGCACAGAACACCGATGTGGTTCCCGGGATGCAAACCCACGTTGCGGGCAGCGAGGGGCTTGCGCCGGAAACGTACGCGCCGCGCAGGCGCCCCAAAACGGCTCCCTAGGGCAGGCCCTCTGGGGCCGGCTACTCGTCCGCGAGGCCCAGCAGGCGGGCACCGTTTCCCCAGAGCACTGCGCGCATCCAATCGTCGCCAAGGCCGAGCCGGGCGAGGGCATCGAGTTGGTGGGCGTACGGGTACGGGATATTGGGGAAGTCCGAGCCCAAGATGATCCGATCGCGCAGCGCGGGGAGCCGGGCAAGGTAGCTGTCCGGCATGGGGGCGAAGCCGTTGGTGAAGTCGGTCCCCACCATGGTCGTATCCAGATGGACGTTGGCGTATTCCTCGACGATGTCCGCGAAGGCGTCGTACTCGGGCATGCCCATATGCGCGATCACCAGGACCAGCCGCGGGTGCGTGGCCAGGAGCCGGCGAATGCGGTCCGGACCGGTGAAAGGTCCCGATAGGGGCGCCGATCCCGCATGGATAACCACAGGCGTTCCCGAGTTCTCAAGAGCCTCCCACACCTCGCCAAGGAGGGCATCATCCGGCGCGAAACCGCCGACTTCCAAGTGGACTTTGAACAGCTGGGCCCCATCGGCGATGGCCTTGCGGACGTAGTCCCCGGCGCCCGGTTCAGGGTAGAACGTGGCGCAGTGAAGTGCGCGCGGCGTCCGCAGGGCGAAGCCCGCACTCCATTCATTCAGCCATGCGGCCATGCCGGCCTTGTGGGGATAGGACAGGGCTGGGATGGCCTTGAGTCCGAATCCGCGCAGCTGCTCCAGCCGCGAGGCCTCGGTCGTGCGGTAGTGGATCGGCCAGGCGCGGCCGTAGGATTCCTCGGCCCCGTCGAAGTAGCCCCAGACCTTGCGCATCATCTCGTCCGGGAGGAAGTGCACGTGGATGTCCGCCAGCCCGGGAATCCCCAGGGCGCCCAGGTAGTCGGGAATGCCTGCATCATCGCGGGGCCCAGGGGTGGTTGCGCTCATTTGAGGATCGCATCCTCCCTGCGCCGCCTGCCCGCCAGGGCGATCACCACCAACGCGAAAAGCGCCGCCAAGCTGACGGCGTAGAGCAGCCCGCCCCACGGAGCGTAGTCCCCGCCTCCTATCAAGAAGGCATCGGCAATGCCCATGCCTGCGGGAAATGCCGCGAACCAATGCGACGGAGCTCCGAGCACCAGAATCAACAACTCCAGCACCACTACGGTCTTGACGCGCGTGGTTGACCCCGCCAGTGCGGCAAGCACCACGGATGCCGCCAGTACCACTCCGACTACGGCCCACGTCAGGACCAAGGGCGCGGCAAGTGTTTCGTTGGCACGGGCCATTTCGGCATGAATTTCTTCGAGTGTGGCGCCAGGAACCGCAGCCAGCGGATTCCACACGAGAATCTGGAATGCGCCGGCAACCGCATATCCCGCAACAAGCACGAGGCCCACGGCCCCGGCGGCAACGGCGCGCCGCCGCCTGGATACTCCCCCATGTCCCATGCCTCTCAGGGTACAAGAGCCCCACCAGGCTCAGGCGCAGACTCAGGCCCCGTCGGCCTGCACATTCTGCTCAATCACCCAGCCCCACCCTCGCACCAAGGCCCGGAATTCCGCGGATGCTTGCGTGCGGCCGGCGAGTGATCCAGCAGAATCTGACGCGCAGGGGCGTGCGATTCCCGGCGGCACCCCACCACGAATGCACCAACGCACCCTTGTCACCCACGTCACGGCTGGCGTACAGTTCTCAGTCAAGACAGTAGTTCAACTATGGAACCTAGAATTCTATAATTGAACAACCACACAACGAAGTGAGGAAATCCCGTGCAATTCCACCACCACGGTTACGTATCCGGCGACCCGCGGGTCGAGCCAGCGGCCGGCGTCGGCATCAACCGGCCCGGGGACCTTCCCGACGAAGTCGATGTGCTCATCGTGGGCAGCGGCCCGGCAGGCATGCTCACCGCCGCTCAGCTGTCCCAGTTCCCGGGCATCACCACGCGCATCGTCGAGCGGCGCCCGGGCAGGCTCGCCATCGGCCAGGCCGACGGCATCCAGGCCCGCAGCGTGGAGACGTTCCAGGCCTTCGGCTTCGCCGAGCGCATCATCGCCGAGGCCTACCGCATCACCGAGATGGCCTTCTGGAAGCCGGACCCTGCGGACCACTCCCGCATTGTCCGCGCCGCCCGCACCGTGGATGACCCCACCGGCATCAGCGAGTTCCCGCACCTGATCGTCAACCAGGCCCGCGTGCTGGACTACTTCTCCGAATTCATGGCGAACTCCCCCGCCCGCATGGCACCGGACTACGGCTACGAATTCCGCGCCCTCGAGGTCACCGGCGAGGGCAACTACCCCGTCACCGTGACCCTGCTGCACACGACGGGCGAGAACGAAGGACAGGAACGGATCGTCCGGGCCAAGTACGTGGTCGGGGCGGACGGCGCACGCAGCAAGGTCCGCGAATCGATCGGCTGCCAACTCGCCGGCGACCAGGCCAACCACGCCTGG
This sequence comes from Arthrobacter sp. CJ23, assembly GCF_024741795.1. Lineage (NCBI taxonomy): Bacteria > Bacillati > Actinomycetota > Actinomycetes > Micrococcales > Micrococcaceae > Arthrobacter > Arthrobacter sp. CJ23. The sequence goes on from NZ_CP102950.1 coordinate 4,448,820, forward strand.
GGTGTCATGGACGTCCTGGCCGTCACCGACTTCCCGGACATCCGCACCAAGTGCGCCATCCAGTCCGGCTCGGGCGGCAGCATCCTGCTGATCCCGCGCGAAGGCGGCCACCTGTTCCGCATGTACGTGGACCTCGGCGAGGTCGCCGCGGAAGATCACGGCGCCGTGCGCAAGACCACCATCGATCAGGTCATCCACAAGGCCAACGAGATCCTCCACCCCTACACCCTGGACGTCCGCAACGTCGCCTGGAACAGCGTGTACGAGGTGGGCCACCGTCTCACGGACCGGTTCGACGACGTCCTGCCGGAGGAGCGCGGAACGCGCACGCCGCGCGTGTTCATCACCGGCGACGCCTGCCACACGCACAGCGCCAAGGCCGGCCAGGGCATGAACGTCTCCATGCAGGACGGCTTCAACATCGGCTGGAAGCTGGGGCACGTCCTGGAGGGCCGCAGCCCGGAAAGCCTGCTGGACACGTATTCGGCCGAGCGCCAGGTGGTGGCCAAGAACCTCATCGACTTCGACAAAGAGTGGTCCACGCTCATGGCGAAGAAGCCCGAAGAGTTCGAGGACCCCACCGAGCTGGAGAACTTCTACGTCAGCACAGCCGAGTTCCCCGCCGGCTTCATGACCCAGTACGCGCCGTCCATGCTGGTCGCCGAGGCGAAGCACCAGGGCCTGGCCACCGGCTTCCCCGTCGGCAAGCGCTTCAAGTCCGCCCCCGTGCTCAGGGTCTGCGACACCAACCCCATGCACCTGGGCCACCACGCCAAGGCGGACGGCCGCTGGCGCATCTACGTCTTCGCCGACCCCGCTGCACCCGGAACCGCATCGGCGACCACGGACTTTGCCGAGTGGATCGCGAACTCGCCGGACTCACCGCTCGCGGCAACGCCGTCGGGCGCCGACCGCGACGCCTGGTTCGACGTGAAGGTGATCTACCAGCAGGACCACACGAACATCGACATCGGCGCCGTCCCGGCGGTGTTCAAGCCGATTGTGGGTCCGTTCCGGCTCAATTACCTGGAGAAGGTCTTCGGCACGGATCCCGCCGCTGACATCTTCGAGCAGCGCGACCTCAGCCGCGACGGCGTCGTAGTGGTCGTGCGGCCGGACCAGTACGTGGCCAACGTGCTGCCTTTGACCGCGACGGCGGAACTCGCCGCGTTCTTCGCGCCCCTCCTGCCGGCCCGGCAGCCCGCCCAGTAACGGCACCTAGAACTCGAAAGCCAGCTCCAGCCGGACCGGCGCAGCCCCGGCAGCAACCAGCGTCACCGAGGCACTCACCCGGGTGCCGTCGTCGTGCAGTTCGACGCCGGCGGGAAGCAGGGACAGCGCGCTGCCGCCGAGGTACACAAGGGAGGCGAAGAGGCTCCGCGGCCCGGAAAGGGCGCCCTCCACGTAGCCGCAGGCAGCATGTTCGCCGAGCGGCGAGACGCCCTGCAGCTGCACGGTTCCGCTCCCGGTGTAGCCGGCCAGCGGCCAGATTCCGGAGCGGAGGCCGTCGTGCGAGAGGACGTCCCCGCCCGCCGCAATCGGCCGGTCCCCCGCCAGCGCATAGCCGCCTTCACGCACCGCGGCCGGGCCGGCGGCGGCGGGGCCAGCAGGCGACTCCACCACGTGCACCCGCAGCTCATATCCCCCGGACGCCGCCGTCCCGGAGGCCACCCGCCACGGGGAATCCTGCTGGTCCTCGGCGTCGTCCCACACCGGGCGGTGGAAGCTCGCCGCCTGGCGCTCCCCGGCCGCCAGCCGGTTGATCCGGGAGCGGCGGCTGGGCGTCCCGGCCGCATCCAGCACGGCGAAGTGGTTGTCCACCGGGTCCGAGGTGAACAAGGGTGCCGTGTGGCTGGAGTACGCGAGCCTGCGGTACTGGGGATCGTCGGCACCGGGCCCGTAGTACTTGTCGCTGCCATGGTTGAGTAGCCGGGCCACGCCGTCGCCGGCGGTGGAGTGGAGTAGGAAGTTCGGGGCTTCGCTGAGCTGCAGACGGTCCTCCACCTCGGTAGGTGCGGGCTCTTCGACGGCGGTCCAGACAGGGTGTGTGGCCGGCAGCAGCAGCCCGACAAACGCCTTCGAGGTCCAGTACGGCGACGCGGGCCCCGAGTAGCTCTGGGTCATGGGCTCGAATGGCCCGAACCAGCCCAACGCCGGCAGGCCGTCCGGATACGCCCCGCCGTCCAGGAAGTACTTGGCGGCGCCGCTGGCCATCCTTCGCGTCTGGCCGGGCGTGAGGGGGCTGCACTCGTTGGCTGCCCCCAGGAACAAGGGCGCGACGGCGGCATAGCGGTAGATGAGCGAGCGGCCGTGGAAGACGGGGGCGCCGTTGCCGCCGAAGAACAGGGCGTGGTCCTTGAGGAACTCGGACAGCCGGGCCGTGTACTTCCGGCCCCGGGCATCGGCCTGGGGGTGCCGCCCCGCCGCGAACGTGGACCACAGGACCGGGTATAGATGAAGGGCCCAGCCGCAGTAGTAGTCGAAGAAGTCGCCGGTGCCGCCGTTGTCGCCGTCGCGGTACCAGCCGCCGCCGGCGTACCAGTCCTCCAGGCGCTCCAAGCCGTCCTCGATCTGGGCGGCGTTGTGCCCGTACCCGGCACCCGCCAGGAATTCCGCGATCAGGACCTGGAACAGCACCCAGTTGTTGTCCACGCACGTGCTGCCCGATGAGCCCTGGAGCCAGTCGGCCACGCGCGCCTGATCGCTGGCGGACAGCGTGTCCCACAGCCACGGCTTGGTCAGCTGCAGCGCCAGCACCACGGACGCGGCCTCCACGATCGGCTGCGAGCGGTCCACAATGGGGAGCCAGGCTTCGGGGCTGCCCGGCCGGGTGCCTTCCAGCAGGCCCTCCCGGTACACCTCGAGGTGCCCGTGGGGATCGTGCCCCTGCTCTCCGGCCACGCGGAAGGCAGCCAGCATGAAGGTCCGGGCGAAGCCCTCCATGCCGTCGGACAGGACCCCCGACGACGACGGCCGGCCGGCGAGCGGAATCAGCGCCTTCCGCGGGGAAAAGTGCGCCCGGGCGGCAAGCAGCTGCTGGTCGGCGAAGGCCACCCAGTGTTCCCGCGTCCAGCCGGTGATGGGGCTGAGCGTGTAGTCGAGCGGCGGCATAGCGAAATCGGTCACCGGAGCCTCCCATGGTTGCTTGCGGCCGCCCGGCAAGATGACGGTGCCGCCGCAATCCGGGGCGGCGGGGTTACGCCCATCAAAACTGCGCACTTTCGTATAGACATCTTGACTACAAAGGATATGTCCGCTCTAGTTCATAAAGTAGCAGTTGAACATTTCTGCACTTACCTTTACGGAGGCGACATGATGCTGTCCGAAGATCGCCATGAACTCATCCTGCGTGAGCTGACTCTCCGTGGGTCCCTCAACGTCACAGAGTTTGCCGCCAAGATGGGCATCTCGGGAATGACCGTACGGCGCGACCTGGCCGTACTCGACGCCGGGGGGCTGCTGCACAGGGTTCACGGAGGAGCGATCGCCACGGCACCGCTCTCCGGGATGAACGGAGGCAGCAGCCGGGCCGCATTCGCGCCGCATGGCGAGTCCGTCTCGACAGCCGCCCAGGGCGCCGACCGGACCGGGTCCAGGCTCCCTCTGGCCACAATCGGCATGGTGGTTCCCTCGTCCGCGTACTACTTCCCTGGGATCATCCGAGGGGCGGAAGCGGCGGCGAAAGAGTCCGGCGTGCGCTTGGTGCTGGGTGTGTCCAGTTACTCCGAGGTGGAAGAGCGACGTCAGATCCAGCGCCTGCTCCAAAACGGCGTGGATGGCCTGCTTGTCACCCCGAGTGAGGAATCGCTCGCCGGCACGGCCACGCTGGCGCTTCTGGCCCAAGCGGCAGTGCCAGTGGTCGTCGTCGAACGTTCCATCGAGGACGCTCTCGACGACGGCCAGTTGGAGTCCGTTCGCAGTGATCACGCGCGGGGGGCTGAAATAGCCGTCAACCACCTTCTTGCCCAGGGGCACCGCAACATCGCACTGTGCATCCTCGAGGGCAGCCCTACCGCATCGCGCCTGAGAGAGGGATACCGCAGGGCGCTGCAGCGCGCAGGGCTTCCCCACGATGACACTATGGTGCGCACGATCTCGCGGGCGCGCAACGATCCCCAGCCACACGAACAAACGGTGGAAGGTATCCTCGACTGGTGTCTCGAAGCGGGTGTAAGCGCGGCCATCGTGCACAACGACGAGGACGCGCTGCGATTCGCCAGCGCCTGCCAGGAACGGCTAATCCAGGTCCCGGAAAATATGGCGATAATTGCCTACGACGATGAGATTGCCTCACTCGGCACGGTTCCCTTGAGCGCTGTGGCGCCCCCCAAATTTGACGTAGGGCACCAGGCACTGGTGATGTGCCTCAACCGCATTGGGGCGCACCGCGGGGGCACGGCGGCCCTTCAGAGGGTCAACCTCTCACCAACGCTCGTCATTCGGGATTCCAGCAGCACCAGCCTAAGATGATCGAGCCGCCCAGCCTTGTTCGAATTTGTTCGATTCATTGAATTTGTTCAGAAATGGCGATTCCATGGTTGTAGATCATGTGGTGCAAACCACATGCCACCTTCGCATCGTGGATTTCAAAGGAGAACACAATGAAGCGTCGCCAACTTCTACTGGGCGCAGCCAGCCTTATGGCCAGCGCTGCCCTCATCACCGCCTGCGGGACCGGCCCCACCCCGTCCGCAGCCTCGACCCCCACTGAAGACCCCAGCGGTACCATCACGTTCTGGTCCTCCCTGGCTGGAATGGACAAGGTAGCCGCTGCGTTCAACGCCAGCCAGAGCAAGATCAAGGTCAACTTTGAGACCGTCCCGAACGGTGCCAACGGCGGCTATGCCAAGCTGTCCACGGCCATCACTGCAGGCAACGGTCCGGACGTAGCCACGATCGAGTATCCGCAGCTGGCGCAGTTTGCCAGCAACGGTCAGCTCCAGCCGCTGGACGGGCTGATCGACAAGGCAGCCACCGTGGACAAGTTGTCCGAGCAGGTCCGTTCCCTGGTCCAGTTTGGCGACAAGACTTACGCACTGCCCTACGATGCCGCTCCGATGATCATGTGGTACCGCAAGGACATGCTGGCCAAGGCCGGCGTCGAAACGCCCAAGACCTGGCAGGAATTCGAGGAAGCAGGGAAGAAGCTCAAGGCTGTTGCCCCGGACGCCTATCTGGCGAGCTTCAACCCGAATGAGCCGACCCTGACCGCATCACTGTCCTGGCAGGCCGGCGCCAGGTGGTTCGGCACCGAAGGCGACAGCTGGAAGGTCGGCGTCAACGACGCCGCGACGCAAAAGGTCGCCACCTACTGGCAGAAGCTGATCGATCAGAAGGTCGTCAAGGTCCAGCAGGCCTTCAGCGACGAATGGTCAGCAGATCTGGCGAGCGGCGCCGTCGTCGGCGTCCTCGGCGCCAACTGGAGCGCCACAGGCATCCAGAAGCGCACCGAGGCCAGTGGCCAGAAGGGCCAATGGATCGCCGCCGAAGTACCGAACTGGGGTACGTCAGCGGATGCGTTTTACGGCGGATCCAGCTTCAACATCACCAAGAGCAGCAAAAACCCGGCCGCGGCAGCAAAGTTCATCGAGTACCTGGGCACCAACCAGGACGCCATCAAGGCCCGCGGCAACACCGGCTCCGCCTACCTGGCCTTCCCGGGTTTGACCCCTGTGGCCCAGAAGGCCTATGACGCGAGCTACTTCGGCAACGACATCTACGCCGTCTTCGACAAGGCCTACGGCACGATCAGCAAGGGCTGGCAGTGGGGACCCAACTGGGACATCACCAACACTGCCCTCAAGGACGCCTACGGCAAATTGACCACCGGCGGCACGGTCAAGGAAGCCGTTGAAACGGCCCAGAAATCCACAGTGGCCGGACTCAAGCAGAATGGCCTCTCCGTCAAGGAGTAGGCCCGCCCGGCAGGGCGGCCTCAACGGAGGCCGCCCTGCCAGCGAGGAGATATTTCATGGTCAACCAGACCCCAACAAAGACCGGACGCGCCAAGCCGTCCACCCGCGCTACATCACCGGGCAAGTCACGCGCCATGTCAGGAACCGGCGGGAAAACCGCCGCATTGTTCCTGACCCCCTTCTTCGCAGTCTTCGCACTCGCGATGGTGGCGCCCGTCATCTACTCGATCGTGCTGAGCTTCTTCGCCCAGCAGAAGTCCGGATTGGGCTTCGGCGAGGCCAAGACCTCGTTCGTCGGACTTGAAAACTATCTTCAGGTCCTCCAATCGGAGAGCTTCGTGGGCGGCATCGGACGCCTCATCATGTACTGCGCTCTGTACATCCCCTGCATGGTGGGCGGCGCCTTGGTCTTCGCACTCCTGCTGGATGCCGCCGTTGCCCGTGCCCGGAAACTGTTCCAGCTCCTCGTCTTTCTACCCCACGCCGTTCCCGGCGTCATCGCCGCTTTGATCTGGGCGTACCTCTACACGCCGGGCGTCAGCCCGATCGTCTCGGTCCTGGAATCCGGCGGGATCTCCCTGAACTTCCTGGATGCGCATCTGATCCTGCCCTCCATCGTCAACATCGCCGTGTGGGAGTGGACCGGCTACAACGTGATCGTCCTGTTCACCGCGCTACAGGCGGTTCCGCGGGAAATCCTGGAAGCCGCCCGCGTGGACGGCGCCGGGGAAATCCGTGCAGCCATCAGCATCAAACTGCCCTTGATCCTGCCCGCGATCAGCGTCATCATGCTCTTCACCGTGATCGGCACCCTCCAGCTCTTCACCGAACCGTCCATCCTTGCCAAAGCCACGGCATCGGTCACCAGCACATGGGTTCCGAACATGTGGGCCTACGATGCCGCCTTCAACCGGCACAACCTCAACCAGGCCGCAGCCGCGTCCATCATCATCGCCCTTCTGGCCGCCGCACTGTCCTGGGCCGTCACCCGCTTCAGCTCAAGGATGAACAAAGCATGAGCACCGGCATGATTTCCCGCCCGCACACCAATCTCCCGGCCAGCCCCGTCAAGCGCCGTCGTTCCAGCCCCGGCGGCGGCTTCGCCAGCGCCTTCACGGTGAATGCCCTGCTGATTCTTGGCTGCGCATACATGGTCCTTCCGGTGCTGTGGCTCTTCTTCGCGTCCACCAAGAATGCGGCCGATCTCTACTCCACCGGCGCGTACGCCTTCGGACAGCCGGCGTTCTTCGAAAACGTCGTGGCAGTCATCACCCAGGACGGCGGCGTCTTCTTCCGCTGGATGGCCAACTCGCTGTTCTACGCCGCGTTCGGGGCCGTCTTCGGCGGACTCATCTCCGTCATGGCCGGCTACGCCTTCGACAAGTTCAATTTCCGCGGCAAGGATTCGTTCTTCGGGATTGTGCTTGTGGGCGTACTGATTCCCAACACCGCAACGGTGCTGCCGATGTATCTTCTGGCCTCAGTAGTGGGCATCACCAACACGATCTGGGCCATCCTCATCCCGGTTCTGTGCAACCCCTTCGGCGTGTACCTGGCCAGGGTCTACAGCGCAGCGTACGTACCCGCCGAAACCCTGGAGGCCGCGCGGGTGGACGGCGCCGGACCCATCCGCTCCTTCTTTTCGCTGGGCCTTCCCATGATGCTGCCCGGATTCATCACCATCGCCCTGTTCCAGTTCGTGGGCGTGTGGAACAACTTCATGCTTCCCTTGGTCATGCTCCAGGACCAGCAGCTCCTGCCGGTCAGCGTGGGTATCTCCATCTGGCAGGGCTACGCCATTCCACAACCCGAGTTCGTCCCGATGGTCATTACCGGCTCGCTGCTGTCCATCATCCCCCTGCTGCTGGCTTTCATCATGCTCCAGAGGTTCTGGAAGTCCGGCCTGACGGCGGGGAGTGTCAAATGAGCCAAGCACTCAACGTTGCCCTCGCCATGCCGGCCCACACCGCACGCGCCGTATTCCCGGCACGCAGCCTCGATTCCCTTGAGCCTGTGCTGAACCTCCTGAGCCGCGAACCCATCCAGGACTTTCACTCGTCCGAAGGCAGGGCGCTACTCGCCGAAACCGACATCCTCATCACAGGCTGGGGTTGCCCACTGATCGACGACGCTGTCCTGGACGCTGCCCCACGGCTGCGCTACATCCTGCACGCCGCCGGCAGCATCAAGCACCATGTCGGGGACGCTTGCTGGGAACGTGGCCTCCAGGTCAGCACCGCCGCGGACGCCAACGCCATCCCCGTCGCCGAATACACCGTGGCCATGATTATCCTGGCCAACAAGAGGGTGTTGCAGATCGCCCTGGCCCTGCACACCACACGCGCCGAGGTCATCCCCGAACAGCTCTTCCCGGACATGGGCAACTACCGCAAACGCGTGGGCATCATCGGCGCATCCAAGATCGGCAGGCACGTCATCCAGCTGCTCGAGCCGTATGAGCTCGACGTCGTGGTGGCCGACCCGTACTTGAGCCCGGAGGATGCCGCAGCCCTCGGCGCCCACTTGGTGAGCCTGGAGAAACTCGTGGAAAGCAGCGACGTGGTGTCTCTGCATGCGCCGTCGCTTCCCTCCACCCGGAACCTGATCAATGCAGAGCTGATTGGGCGCCTCCGGGCCGGGTCCACGTTCATCAACACCGCCCGCGGAGAGTTGGTTGACCAGGCTGCACTCCTTGCGCGCCTGGAACGGCACGAGCTGTTTGCCGTCCTGGACGTCACCACACCCTGGGTCCTGCCCGCAGATTCGGGCTTCTACTCCAACCCGAACGTCCTGCTGACTCCGCATCTTGCCGGTTCCCTCGGCAGTGAGCTGGAGCGGCTGGCCGCCACCACCGTGGCCGAAGCACACCGCGTTGCCCGCGGCGAACCGCTGCTCTTCCCCGTCCAGGCGGAGGACCTGGCCTTCACCGCATAGCCGTCGCAACGACTCAGCGGCTGCCTAACTCTCGACGGCGGTGGGGGGACTTTTGGGGCCCCCGCACCACGGTCGAGCACTACCTGAAGCGCCATTTCATGCAAGACCGGTCTCCCGCGTCCGCGGGATGACGACCCAACGAATTCAAAGGTGAATCATGGAAATCTCGACGGATGCCACGTCTCAAGTCCACCAACCTCACGTCAGCGGAATGGCGACGTTTAGCCGGAGGTCCTTGTTGATCGCCGGTTCGGCGGCCGCGGCCTTGCTTGGGGCGCTTCAGTTCACGCCGCAGAAGGCTGCCGCTGCCGATGGTTCCTTCACCCTGGCGAGGCAGGCGTGGCAAGCGGCACTCGTCGGTTCGGGTTACGACCCCGAGGACGCGGCCATTGCAGCCCGCCTTCGCGCGTTGGCCACAACCGCGGTCAAATGGCAGACCTCCATGGCCACCGGCACTTCGCGAACCACCCTATGGACGGACCTCCCCTTGGGGACCAAGTCCGCCAACCTCACCTCCACAGCCCGGCGGCTCCGCGACATGGCGATTGGTTGGGCGGCTATTGGGTCCCCTACCTATGGGAACGATCAACTGCGTGCAGCCATCATCGACGGTCTTGGCTGGTTCACTTCAAACGCCTACACGGCCACCACCAAGGCATACGACAACTGGTACGAGTGGATGGTCTCCACACCACAGGCGTTGAACGACACTGCAGTGCTCATGTTTGACCAGTTGACGGCGGCGCAGATCGGCTCCTGCGTAGCTGCCCAAGCACGGCAAGTCCCACAGATGCCGACCACCGGTACGCAGGCAGCGGCAGCAAACCTGGCCCTCATCGCCGACGGATTCAGTGGCCGTGGGGTGCTCTCCGATGACATGCCCACCGTCACTGCAGCCTTGGAGAGCGTCGCTTCCCTCCTCTCCTACGCCGAGCCGATTGGCGGCACCGTCGGGCTGCTCAACGGAGGCAATGTGGGGGCCATCAACGGCGGCCCCAATGAGGTTGCCTTCTTTAGCCACGACGGCTTCTACCCTGACGGATCCTTCATTCAGCACGGCCAGTTCCCCTACGTTGGGGGCTATGGTGCAAGCTTCCTCAGCTCGTTGGTCGCCACCATCATCCGGACCGCAGCGCTGGGAACAGCATTGGATACATCCATCGTTTACAACTGGATCCACGATGCTTTCGAACCCTTCCTCTGGAACGGGCTCGTCATGGACACCGTCCGCGGACGCAACGTCGCCTTCTCACCAGCGGGCGACCACGACAGCGGACACGGAATCCTCGCCGCTTGCCTGCCACTGCTGAGGGGTGCCACCGGCGCAACCAGGGAACGCTTGGCCGCGATGTTGAAGCAGGAGCTCGGCTCGGACACGGCCGACGATCTCACAGCGTCATTCTCACTGGCATCCCTGACGGCCGCACGTGCTCTCCTTGCCGATGGCGCCACTCCGGCCCGCGGCCCGCTGGTCAAGACGCAGGTCTTCGGCGCCATGGACCGCGTGATACATCGGACGGAGACATTCGCCGCCGCCCTGGCCATGAACTCGCTGCGTATCTCCAACTACGAAACGGGCAACAACGAGAATCTCGCTGCGTGGTACACAGCCGACGGCGCTCTGTATCTTTACACCGACGACCTTGCCCAGTTCGACAATGGGTACTGGTTTACGGTGGATCCCTACCGCATCCCTGGAACCACCGTGGACCGTGTGGAAAGAACGCGTGCCACTGTTCCGTGGCGGGCGGAATACCACAACCCGGATTATTGGGCAGGTGGCGTTGCGGCCACCACGTGGGGAGCCGCCGGTTTGCGCCTCACGGCCCAGCCGCCGTCGTCCTTGACGTGCCGGAAATCATGGTTCTTCTTTGGAGATGAGATCCTGTGCCTCGGCGACGGCATCAGCACCGCTCCCGGCCGCACCGCCGAGACGATTCTGGAGAACCGCCGAGCCACCTCTGCGGCCGCCGCGACGATCACCATTGACGGCAAGGCGGTGGCTGCGGTGGACGGATCAACCGATATCGTTCAAGGCGCCGGCTGGGCCCACCTGGATGGCGTCGCAGGCTACGTCTTCCCCACCCCTGCTGTGTTGAACGCCCAACGCCAGACACGAAGCGGAAAGCTGAGCGACATCAGCCCGAACAAGACGTCAGCCGTCATGAGCAACACGTTCTCCACTCTCTGGCTGGACCACACGAAGTCGGCCACTGACACGTACAGCTACATCGTTCTGCCAAACGCCACCGTTGACTCGACCAAACAGTACGCAGCGCAGTCGCCCATCCGCGTCCTGTCCCAAACCGGGGCCACTCATTCGGCGCGCCACGAACCGTCCGGCCGGTGGGCTGCAACGTTCTTTGCCGCGGGCTCGGTCTCCTTCGTCACGGCAGCTCAAGCATGTGCTGTCGGGATCGAAGAGCAGGATGCCGAAATGATCGTCACGGTGAGCGATCCCACCCAAACCTCCACGAGCGTGGTCATCGATCTCGATATCGAATCGGGCGATGTCCTGTCAGCCGACCCGGGCATCACCACCACCCGGGTGAATGGCAAGACGCGGATCAGCGCAGACGTAGCCGATGCCGTCGGTGCAAGTCGAACTGTGAGGATCCGCTATGCGCTGACACCGGAGAACGTCTCAGATCGGCTCAGGGAGATGAATAAGTCAGGGGCACTGGCAAAAGAGCCTTACAAGCGCCTCGAAGACCAGCTCAAGTCATTCCAGAAGTCCCTCCTCAAGAGTCAGACTGCACAGGAGAACCTGGCAGGACTCCGAACCACACTTGTCGAGCTCACCTCCCAAATTGACCCGACAGAGTTCCGCCAGATCGACGACCTCGTCTCCAGGCTGACAGCGAGGGTGAGCTAAGCCGGCTTTGTGGGAGTACAACCCTGCGAGTGACCACGTCACCAACTGACACTTGCCAGGCCAGCTCGACGGATGCGGTGGGCTAGTGTGTTCTCAGCAAGGGGGAGAACGGTGCTGGATACGGTAAGTCTGAAGTTGGCCCTGGGGGTCGTCACGTTGACCCTGTGTTGCTTGTTCTTGGGATCGTTTCGCCGGACCAGGTCCCCGTACAGCGGCTGGTGGTGCGTGGCGCTGGCGTTTTGGCTTGTCGGGAACGCATCGTTCCTGCTCACTGGAACACCTCACCAGGTCTGGGCCAATCCGCTCGGGAACGCCCTGTTGGTGGCTGGGGCGTTCAGCGTGTGGGCAGGCACCCGTTCCCTGCGGCTGCTCCGGACGGCGCGATGGCAGCTTCTCGCCGGCCCCGGAGTCACGGTCGTGGCATCCATTATGGAGAACCCGGCCATCAATGCCTGGTCCGGGGGCCTGGTGTACTTGCTGATGATGGGAACAGGGATGGCCCTTGCGGCCCGGGAACTATCGCTGTTGAAGCCCAACGGTTCGCAAGCCCACCGGCCGCTCCGGTTAGTCGCCGCAGTCTTGGTTGCCTACTTCCTGTGCCGGGGAATCGTCTACGCTCTGGACGGCCCCCAGGGTCCGGAGTTCCGCACCTACTTCAGCCCGGCGGTGACCTGCCTGTTCCTCATAGTCCTTCTGATTACAGTGTCTTTCAGCATGACGGAGCTGAGTAACGAGCAACTCATCAAGGCCCTCAGGGAACGGGCCACCCGGGACGGTCTGACTGGGCTTCTGAACCGTGAAGCGTTCACGGAATTGGCGGACCAGGAATGCCGCAGGCTCGAGGCCGCAGGGTCCGTTTCCACGGTGATCCTGGCTGACTTGGACCACTTCAAGGCTGTGAATGACACGCACGGCCATTCGGCCGGGGACGCGGCGATCCAGGCGTTTGCCTCTGCCTGCGTGGATTCCGTCCGTCGCACGGACCTGGTGGGGCGGTACGGGGGTGAGGAATTCATCATCCTGCTGGCGGGCGCCGATCAAGATCGGGCCGCCACCATCACGGCGGAGATCAGCCGCACTCTGGCTGCGTCGAACCCGCCTGAGGGTATGGCCTTTCCCACGGTGAGCTATGGCATAGCCTCCAGCGCAAACACCGGCGCCGGGCTCGCGCACATGATCGCGACCGCCGACGCCGCTCTCTATGAGGCCAAGGCCTTGGGGAGAAACCGCGCGGTAGCGGTCAATCCACGGTGACCGACGCGGTCCACCGCGGCGCCGCCTACGCCGGGCGCGGGGTGAGGCTGCCCTGGGGATCCATGGCCTCATGGATCTGCAGGGCGAACCACAGCTGCGCCACGGTGGAGGTCTCGTTCATGTCCAGTCCGGTCAGCTCGCCGATCTTGCGCATCCGGTACATGACCGTCTGCCGGTGGGTAAAGAGGGCAGCCGCGGTCTTCTGCCACGAACGCTGCTTGTCCAGGAAGGTCCCCAGCGTGACAATGAGGTCCCCGTGCTCACCCTGTTCGTACTCGAAAATCGGACCGAGAAGACGCCGAACCAAAGCCGTTCCCTCCTCGAAGCTCGTGAGTCCAAGCCACGAAGAACCCTGGGCGTACCGGGCCAGGGTCACCTTGTTCCCTTGGGCGGAACCGAGCGCCCAGAGCGATTCCTGAAGCGCCCGCTGAATGCCGGCCACGGCCGCCGGCGCGCTGATGCCGATCGTGGCACCCTGCCCGGCGCAGTGAATCAGCACATCGTCGGCTACCTCCGCGCAGACCACCACGTGCAGCCGATTGTTGCGCCTCAAGGACGCGGCCGGAACTCCGTGGCGCCAAAGTTCGATGTGCACGTTTGCCAGCCTGTCGCCGTCGTCCGCTGAGATCGAGGCGAGCAGGAACTCCTGTGCCGGGAGCCCGAAAGCCGCCAGCCTGCTTTCCATTTCCGCTGTCCCCAGGCGGCCGTCGAAGGCCTGCAGCAGGAACTCGCCCGCCAGCCTGTGCTCGCCTTCCAAGGACAGGACAATGCGCGAAAGCTGCAGCCCCAGCACCGTTGCGGCGTGCAGAAGTACGACGGCGTCCGGATGCGGCTCGCTGTTCGGCAGCACCACCAGGAGCGCATTGGCATGGGTCGGAATGTCCATGGTCAGTACGTGCCTGCCCCTGACGCGATGCCACTGGAAGTTCTTGCCCGCGAGGGCTACCTGCCCGGACAGCGGAGCCCATTCGTCCGCGAGGAACACCGGGAGCGGCCGGCCTTCGGGATGCCAGGGATGGAGGCAGCGCCGATCAACCACAAACAGATCCGCGTCCAGTTCCGTGGCCAACCTCTGGACAAGGCTCTGCCAATTGTCCTCGGACGCACCGGCCGTCCGGAGAAGGTCGTAGACCCGCGCGGTCTGGCGTAGGCGCCGCGATTCTTCGAGCAGCGAAGCTTCAGCAACCGTGCGGGCGATGGCGATAAACGGCAAGGGGTAGGGGACGTTGATCAGCGGCAGCGGCAGGCGGTCGCAGGCCTCCAGGAACTCCGGCAAGAGCTCAGGCGCGTGCATCTTCTCGCCGATGGCCAGGGCGCTTGCTCCGGAGTCCACCAGTGCCGCTGCGAGCGCCACCTGCCCGGCAGCGTCGGCGGGTATGGACAAGCCGTTGGTCATCATGAGCTCACCCCCGGTCACCCATTCCCACAGCCTGGGCAGGTCGGAGGTGTGGGCCCAGGTGATGCGGTTGTCGCGGCCTTCCGCCCCAGCCAGGAGCGTCAGCCCCAGCTGCGGCTCGGCCACGAGTTCGGCCACGGTGATTGCCATTGAAACGTGCTCCCGGCTCTCCAGAACGGCGGCATGTGGCGGAGTTTAGACATTTGTCTAAGCGCCTCGGCCATTTGTAGTCAATGTACCGCTATTCACCGTGATGCGCGTCACGAAGAATGGAATTACGAACTTCCCGCCACCATTCCCGCACTACTCCCGCTCAACGACGAGCACCCGCAACCATCACCGAAATGCCGGTGGCCCAGCCGCCAGGCAGCACAGCAAACGAAGGATCCCGGCATGACAACGCACAAGCCCATCGGCCCCGTCGACGCAACCAAAGTCCCCCGGTATGCAGGCCTTGGCACCTTCGCCAGGCTTCCCCAGATCGACCGCGTTCCGGACTACGACATTGCGATCGTCGGCGTCCCGTTCGACGGCGGGACCTCCTTCCGGCCCGGCGCCCGTTTCGGTCCTGCCGCAGTCCGCGAGGCCTCCCGGCTCCTGCGCCCCGGCTACCACCCAGAGCTCGACGTCGAGCCCGTCTACGAAGCCCAGGTTGTTGACGCCGGCGACATCGCCTGCACGCCCTACGACATCGCACGTGCCGTCCGCGAAATCGAGGAGCAGGCGCTGCCCCTGATCAGCGGGGACAAGAGGCTCATCTCGATCGGCGGCGACCACACCATCGCCCTCCCCATGCTGAGGGCCCTGAACAAGGTCCACGGACCCGTCGCGTTGCTGCACTTCGACGCCCACCTGGATACCTGGGACACGTACTTCGACCAGCCCGTCACCCATGGCACCATCTTCCGCCGCGCCTTCGAAGAAGGCCTGCTTGTGGAGGACAAGTCCATGCACGTCGGCATCCGCGGGCCGGTCTATGACCGCAACGACTTCCTCCGCGACCACGAATTCGGGTTCCAGATCATCCGCTGCTCGGACCTTGACGTCATCGGTGTCCCGGCAGCAATTGCCCAAGTGAAGGAGCGGCTCGGCGACACGCCCGTCTACGTCTCCATAGACATCGACGTCCTGGACCCGGCATTCGCACCAGGCACCGGAACCCCGGAGATGGGCGGGCTCCACTCCCGCGAACTCCTGGCCCTGCTCCGCGGACTGAACGGCATCAACATTGTGGGCGCCGACGTCGTGGAAGTGGCTCCGGCCTACGACCACGCAGACATCACCACGGTCGCGGCGGCCACCCTCGTTTTCGACCTGCTCGCGCTCATGGTGAACCGCAGCAAGGCCTCCACCGACTCCGTGCGCGAACTCGCTTCGGCATCCCGGACACTGTCATGAACGCGCCCGTCGCCACGGCCGAGGTACCCCGGCTCGAGGACAAGACCATCCAGCCCATCCCCGCGAACGAACGCCACGGAAAAGCCCGGGACCTCTTCACCATCTGGTTCGGCTCCAACATCATGATCATGACCATCGTGACCGGCGGGCTCGCCACCACGGTGTTCGGCCTCAACTTTGTGCCCGCGATCGTGGGAATCATCATCGGCAACGTGGTGGGCGGCATCTTCATGGCGCTGCATTCCGCCCAGGGCCCGCAACTGGGCGTGGCGCAAATGATCCAGACCCGCGGCCAGTTCGGTTCATTCGGGGCGCTGCTGATCGTGGTGATCGTGGTGATCATGTACGTCGGTTTCTTCGCGGCGAACCTGGTCTTTGGCGGCGAGGCAATGGCAGCCGTCAGCCCGGGCATCAGTGTTGACGCGGGCATCATCATCATCGGCGTCGTCAGCGTTATTGCCACGATCTTCGGCTACCGGCTCATTCACGCCTACGCACGCATCCTGAGCATCGCGGCCGGCCTGGCGCTGCTGCTGGCCTTCGCCTGGATCCTGTTCGTCCAGGGACTGCCGGCCAGCTTCCTGGACCAGGGAAACTTCAACTGGGTTGGCTTCATGGGCACCATCTCCGTATCCGCCCTGTGGCAGCTCGCCTACGCCCCGTACGTCTCGGATTACTCCCGCTACATGCCCCAGGGCACGGGCTCGGCCCCGGCCTTCTGGGCGTCCTACTCAGGCTGCGTCCTGGGAACCCTGTTTCCCATGATCCTGGGCGCCCTGGTAGGAACGCTGGCCCTGGCCCTGAGCAGCGATGGCGGCAACGTTGAAATCGTGGGCAGCCTGGGAGCCCTGCTGGGGCCTTGGACGCTCGCCATTATCGGGATCTTCTGCCTGGGCGTGGCCGCGTCGAATGCCATGAATCTTTACTGTGGAGTCCTGTGCAGCCTCACCATCGGCCAGACGTTCAGGCCGAACTGGCTGCCCCACGCCAAGACCCGGAGCATAGCCGCGGTTGTCATCTTCGCACTCGCCCTGCTGATCGCACTGTTCGCCCGCGACAACTTCATCCTCTTCTACACCAACTTCCTCTCGTTCCTGATGTACGTCCTGGTCCCCTGGACGGCCATCAACCTGGTGGACTACTACCTTCTCCGGCACGGCGACTACAAGGTTGAAGACTTCTTCAAGCGCGACGGCGGCGTGTACGGACGGTTCAATTGGGTCGCCATCGGCTCCTACGTAGCAGGCGCCTTGATCCAGGTCCCCTTCTCCGCCACAGCGATCTACACGGGCCCCGTGGCCGCGGCCATGGGCGGCGTGGACGTCTCCTGGATCGTGGGGCTGGTGGTTGTTGCCCCGCTCTACTACTTCGCGGCACGCATCTTCCGGAACAAGCCGGCGGCCGCCCCCTTTCAAGCCCCTGCACTCGCATCTGACCTCATCTGAAAGCGAAACATCATGACCACCTCCCAGACCGAACAGTTCGCCGTCCGACGTTCCTCCGCCAGCTCCGCAGGCTTCAGCGGCGTGCCGCCCCTGCCCCTGCCTCCCACCGGGCACTTCATTGGAGGATCCTTCGTGCCGGGTTCCTCCACCGAGCTCATCGACGTCGTTGACCCCACCACCGAGCAGGTCCTGGCGTCGGTGCGGGCCGGCACCGCAGCCGACGTCGACGTCGCCGTCGCAGCCGCCGTCGAGGCCCAAAAGTCCTGGGGTGCCACCACGCCCAAGGAGCGCTCCGAGGTCTTGTCCCTGATCGCGAACATCATCGAAGCCAACCGTGAAGCGTTCGAAATCATCGAGTCCGCCAACACCGGCAAGCCGCGAACCGTCGCGGAGGACGATGTCTCCAGCACCATCGACACGTTCCGTTTCATGGCTGGCGCGTCGCGCACCCTGACGTCCATGGCCGGCGGGGACTACGCCACCGGCCACACCTCGGTGATCCTCCGCGAGCCCGTGGGCGTGGTCGGGGTCATCACCCCTTGGAACTACCCGCTGCTCATGGCCGCCTGGAAGATCGCCCCGATCCTGGCTGCTGGAAACAGCATCGTCCTCAAGCCGTCCGAGCAGACCCCGCTGTCCACGCTGAAGCTGGCAGAACTCGTGGCCGGACACATCCCGGACGGAATCCTCAACGTCGTCACGGGACAGGGCCGCACCGTAGGACAGCGGCTGTCCGAACACCCTGACATCGCCCTCGTCGCCTTGACCGGCAGTGTGGTCAGCGGCCAGGCCGTGGCGGAAACCGCAGCAAAGTCGGTCAAGCGCGTCCACTTGGAACTCGGCGGCAAGGCTCCCGTTGTGGTCTTCCCCGACGCCGACCTCCGCGCGGCCGCCGCCGGCGTACGGAATGCAGGCTTCTGGAATGCCGGCCAGGACTGCGGCGCCGCCTGCCGCGTCCTCGTCCACGAATCCGTGGCAGCCGAGTTCACGGAGCACCTGGTGCGTGAGGTCAGCACTCTGGTGGTGGGGTCCCCGGACGCGGGAGACGACGTGGAAATCGGCCCCATGATTTCGCGCCCGCACTTCGAACGCGTCAAGGAATCGCTGGCTGACGCCAAGGCCGCCGGCCTGACGATGGCGATCGGCGGGTCTGCCCTTGAAGGCCCCGGCTACTTCATCGAACCCACGGTGATCAGCAACGTGCCCGCGGGAGCCCCTATTGCCACGCACGAGATCTTTGGACCCGTGGTCACGGTGGAGACATTCAGTTCCACCGAGGAGGCCGTCACCCGGGCGAACGAGAGCCCCTACGGCCTGTCCGCCTCCGTATGGACGAAAGACTCAAGCCTTTCGCTGAGGATCCCCAAGCAGCTCGATTTCGGCACGGTCTGGGTCAATTCACACTTGGTCCTGGCCTGCGAGGTACCGTGGGGCGGGTTCAAGGGATCCGGCTACGGCCGCGACCTCTCGCTCTACGCGCTGGATGATTACTCCCGCACCAAGCACGTCATGATCAACCACGGCGCGTGAGCGTTCAGACAAGCAACGGAGCTTAGCAATGACCACCACCAACGTTCCCCGGGCCGCGTCCCCGGCCAGGGCGGCAACCCCATCCGCTCCCTTCGGGACGGACGTCACCTGGACCAACTGGGGCGGGAACCAGAGCGCCACACCCGCCTTCACCGTCCGGCCGCGGACTGAACAGGAAGCGCTCGACGCCGTCCGGTTCGCCATCCGCGAAGGCCTGCCCGTGCGGGCGGTCGGTTCAGGCCACTCGTCCTCGCCGTTGGTTCAGACAGGCGGCGTCCTGATGGACATGTCCGGCCTCTCGGCGATCACCGGCACGGATGCCGTTGCGCGCCGAGCCAGGGCCTTGGCCGGCACCACCATCAATGCCTTTGGCGATGCGTTGTGGGAGCAGGGCCTGGCGCTCAGCAACCAGGGAGACATCGACAAGCAGCAAATCGCCGGAGCGCTGGCCACCAGCACCCATGGCTCCGGCAGGGACCTGGGCAGCTTCTCTTCCAAGCTGCGCTGGGTGAAGCTGATCAACGGCCACGGCGAGATTGTCGAAATCGGCGAGGGGCAGCTCCGCGAACTCCGGGCTGCCCAGGTCGCCCTTGGCACGCTGGGGATCTTCCTGGAAGTCGAGCTGGCCGTCGAGGACAGCTATTACCTGCAGGAACAGATCACGTATCCCACGTGGGCCGAGACTGCGGCTACGTGGCAGGCCGACATTGACTCGAACCGCCACTACTCGTTCCTCTGGTGCCCGGACGACGATTCCTGCGAGCTCCTGGATTTGCCGGGTTCGCCGGGCCAGAGCATGGCGGACCGCAGCTACACCAAGCGGTACAACGTGGCGCAGATCCAGGACGAGAGCGAAATCTCCTCTGTTGAAGGTGCCCGGCTGGACCGCTCCTACCGGATCTACCCGGGCGGCTTCACCACGCAGTTCCACGAACTGGAGTACTTCGTTCGCAGCGAGGACGGACTGGCCGCCGTCGAGGCCATCCAGGACCTGATCCGCACCAAGCACCCGGACCAGAAATACCCCGTGGAGGTCCGCTGGGTGAAGGCCGACGACGGCTACATGTCACAGTTCCAAGGACGCGACAGCACCGTGGTCACCCTGACCACCAAGCCCGGAACCGACTACTGGCAGTTCTTCCGGGACGCCGATGCCGTGCTGCAGGACTTCGAACCGCGGGCACACTGGGGAAAGATCCATTTCATGACCCGGAGCCGCCTGGAGCGCCTCTACCCTGGGCTCGACACCTTCATCCAGGTACGCCGCGAGTTCGATCCCCGGGGAATGTTCCTCAACGACCACACGCGCGCCCTCGTGGGCTGAGTCGGCAATCGCGGCGGCCCTGCGGACCATCCGCAGGGCCCGCCGCTGTGTGGCACAGCCGCCCCGACCGTGAGCCAACCAAGACTTCCCCGAAACCTTCAAGTGGTAGTTTGATCTCTGCACGCGCCGCGCCCGCCCTCCACCAACGGCGGCGGCAACCCGAAACTACCGGAGGTCTTTCCATGCTCAAGGGATTCAAGGATTTCATTCTTCGCGGCAACGTCATCGAACTGGCGATCGCCGTCGTGGTCGGCACGGCGTTCACGGCCCTCGTGGCAGCGTTCACCACGAACATCATCAACCCGGTCATTGCGGCCGCCGGCGGCGTCAACGCCGAGGGACTGGGCTTCGCGATCTGGCCGGACAACCCCGCAACGTTCGTGAACTTCGGCGCCGTCATCACGGCGTTCGTGACCTTCCTGATCACCGCCGCCGTGGTCTACTTCATCTTCGTGGCGCCCATGAACAAGATCAACGCCATGGTC
The DNA here is from genome assembly GCF_024741795.1 of Arthrobacter sp. CJ23. Taxonomy (NCBI): domain Bacteria; kingdom Bacillati; phylum Actinomycetota; class Actinomycetes; order Micrococcales; family Micrococcaceae; genus Arthrobacter; species Arthrobacter sp. CJ23. The sequence continues at coordinate 4,469,376 of NZ_CP102950.1, forward strand.
AAGGCCCGCCTGGCCACCGAGGAGCCCGAGGAAGAGCCGCTGCCGGCCGACACCGCACTGCTCGCCGAAATCCGCGACCTGCTGTCCGAGCTCGCAGCAGCCAACCGCGGCTCCGAGCGGGACTCCGACGCCGTCCGCTAGGGGCCCCGGCGCCCTCTCCGGCGCCCCTTCCCAGTTGCTTCGCTGAACCCGGCGTTCCCACCCCGAGAACACCGGGTTCTTGCGTCTGGACCGTCACTGAGACGGCCACTAACTGGGCAGGAATGCTGCATGCCGCCGATGGCCGGATTACTATTGGCTCCCATGCAACCGGAATGGAGTCCACGGATCGGCTGGGACGATTTGCCCCTGCGTGTGCAGGCGGGAATCGAACAGATCCTCGGAGACCGGGTCACGGCGGCCACAGGCCAGCAGGGAGGATTTTCGCCAGGCACGGCGGACAGGGTTCGCACCGTTTCGGGAGGCCGGGCGTTCATCAAAGCGGTCAGTCCGCAACTGAACGAGCAGTCACCGGCCATCCATCGAAAGGAAGCGGCAGTCACAGGGGCGCTGGCAGACACAGTTCCGGCGCCGAGGCTGATCGGCACCTACGACGACGGCGAGTGGGTTGCCTTGGTCCTTAGCGACGTGGAAGGCAGGCACCCGCACATCCCTTGGCGCTTATCGGAACTGACGATTGTCCTGGATGCCCTGCTACGGCTGGCCCGAACGCCCGTCCCCGCAGCCCTCGAGAACCTGCCAACACTCGAGAAGGAGCTAAGTGAGGCATTCAATGCGTGGAGCCGCATCAGAAGCGATCCTCCAGAGGACTGCGATTCCTGGGTCCTCAGGAATCTTGAGTCATTGGAAGGGCTTGCCCTATCCGGCTTGAAGGACCTCGGTGGCGATTCCCTGGTACACACGGACATCCGGGCCGACAACATCCTGATTACACCCAACAACACAGCGGTCCTTGTGGACTGGCCTTGGGCATGCGTCGGCTCATCGTGGATTGATGCCCTCTCCGCCCTGATCAACGTGCGCGTGTTCGATCCAATGTTCGACGTTGAATCCGTGCTGCAGTCCCATGCAGCGTTCGCGACGGTCCGGCCGGACAGCGTTGACCGTGTCCTCGCTGGTCTTGGTGCGTACTTCACTGATGCCGCCAGACTGGCGCCGCCACCGGGGCTCCCAAGCCTCCGGACCTTTCAACGGCAGCAAAGCGAAGCTGTGGTCCGCTGGCTGCGCCACAGGCTCTCCAACCGTCCTGCGCACGATCGTGACGCACAGGCAACCGCGCCGAAACACCCACCGGGCACCATGGGGACATGAAGCCGAAGCAGAAGACTCCCGCCACCGCTGAGCTCTCCTGCGAAGTGTGCGGCCAGATGCCCGAACCGCCCAAGGCCCGCTTTACCGCGGCCCAGATCGCCGTGATGCTCCCCATCGAACTGCTGGTGCACGCCGCGGTGGTGGAAACCCACCTGCCGTACCTGGCCAAGGTGCTCCTGCTGACCGTCACCGCCACGGTCCTGGTCATCTGGGTGGCCGAGCCGTCCGCCGCCAGGGTGCTGCGGAGCTGGCTCCACGCCCCCGCGCTGCGGCACCGGCGCAAGCTCCACACCGCGCCGGCCCTGTGGCGGGCCCGCACCGTGCTGCGCGACCAGCCCGGCTCCCTGAAGAAGATCACCCAGTCCCTCGCACGCCTGGACACGAACATCCTCAGCATCCACGTGCACCCGATGGACGGCACGGTCCTGGACGAGTTCGTGCTGTCCGCGCCCGGCCACCTGGGTGAGACGGAGCTGCTGAAAGCGCTCGACGACGGCGGCGGCCGTGAGTCCCATGTGTGGCCCACCACCGCGCTCGCCATGGCGGACGGGCAGACCAGGGCGCTGAGCATCGCGGCCCGCATCGCCGGCAACCCGGACGAGCTCCCCCTCGCCGTCGCCGAACTGCTCTCCGCCAGAGTGGTCCCCAACGCTCCGGAAGGCTCCGCCGAAGAGCCGGCCGCCGGCGTCGGGCCCTCAGGGACACTGCTCAAGATCCCCACGGCCTGGCACGGACCGCTCGTGTTCTCCCGCCCGGACGAGCCCTTCACGCCCGCCGAATCCGCCCGCGCCCACCGCCTGGCCGAGCTTGCCGAGATGCTCGCGCACCGCCCGGGGCCTCGCCAAACTACGGGCGCGCTTGCGCATCCTACGGAGTTCATTGACGGCCCCACCGGCCCGGCGTAGCTTCGGACATGAGGCCGCGCGGGCAGCGGTGATGCCCCTCCAAGGAGTCGCAGTTAACCCTGGAGCGTGACCCGCCCGCATCGTCGAACAAGGGACCAAGCCGTGATCCGAAGCCAGTCCAGCGTTGTCATCAACCGCCCGGTCGGAGTGGTCTTCGCCTACATGGCAGACTTCGAGCACCTGCCCGAACACGAGCCGTGGGTTGAGAAGGCGTGGCGGACGTCGGAGGGGCCAGTCGGCGTGGGAAGCACTTGGAGCCACATCCGCATCATGGGCCGTCGACGGTTCGAGGCCCCCATCGAGATTGTCGAATACGAGCCGGACCGGAGGCTCGCGATCAAGAGCGGCAACGGGCCGGTGGACGTTGTGGCCACGCAGACTTTCGAAGATCAGGGCGCGAGCACCACCGTCACCGAGGTGCTCGAAATGCGCGTCCGCGGCTTCACCCGGCTTTTCGAACCGATCATCAAGCGGCAATCCCGGGGCCAGGTCCGCGAAGTCCACCAACGCATCAAGAGGCTGCTCGAAGCGTCGTAGCAGCCACGCCAACCCGCCCGGTCACAATCCGTTTTTTGGCTTTGTATACCAAACCCCTTGACAGTGCCCCGCGTCACACTTACCTTTGATTTTGGGATCCCAAATCGGGATCCCAAAGGATTCACCGGATGCGTTTCCCCCACCGACTGGCCGGAACCGCAGCACGTGCCGCCGGGACGAGTCCGGCCGCAGCGGCATCCCGTGCGGTTCGCCTCACAGACATCCACATTGCCCACAGACATCCCCCCATTCCATTCCCCTGACTCCCTTGAAGGAGAAGCTGTGTCTCTCCAAAACACTGAAGTAGTGGCCCAGGAAGGCGAAGAAAAAACCGGCAAGGACGGCGTGCAGCGACGCACCCATGTCCGCTGGAAACTCTTCCTCCTGCTCCTGGTCCTGGTCGCCGTCAACTACATCGACCGCGGCTCCATCTCCGTGGCCCTGCCCATCATCCAGAAGGAATTCAACCTCGCACCTGAGCTCGTCGGGCTCCTGCTCTCGGCCTTCTTCTGGACCTACGCCCTCATGCAGATCCCGGTCGGTTGGCTGATCGACAAGTTCGGTCCGCGCAAGGTCATGACGGCCTCCTGCGTGGGCTGGGGCGCCGCAACGGCCGCCTCGGGTTTTGCCGGCGGCTTCCTGAGCATGTTCATTGCCCGCCTGGGCATCGGCGTGACCGAGGCCGGCGTGATGCCGGCCGGCGGCAAGCTCAATGCCATCTGGATGCACAAGTCCGAACGCGGCCGTGGCGCCACCATCCTGGACGCCGGGGCTCCCCTCGGTGCCGGCCTGGGCGGCATCCTCATCGCCGGGCTCATCGCCTCGACGGGCAGCTGGCGCACTGCGTTCATCATCGCCGGCGCCGCCACGGTCCTCATGGGCCTGGCCGTCTGGTGGTACGTCCGGGACAACCCGCGCCAGCACCGCGGCGTCAACGCGGCCGAGGCCGACTACATCGAGGCTTCCCACGCCGCTGAGGACGCCGAAGCAGCGGCGGAAGGCGCCAAGGGCAAGCGCGCCCTGCTTCCGTACCTGAAGTTCCGCTCCTTCTGGGCCATGTGCTTCGGCTGGCTGGGCTTCAACGGCGTGTTCTACGGCCTGCTCACCTGGGGTCCGCTCTACCTCGCCCAGGCCAAGGGCTTCGACCTGAAGACCATCGGCTGGTCCACGTTCGTGATCTTCGGCGCCGGCTTCGTCGGCGAAATCCTTGGCGGCCACATCGCCGACAAGTGGCGCAACTCCGGCGCCTCGGCCAACTTGGTCATGCGCACGCTGCTGGGCATCTCCAGCGTCGTGGTGGTGGGCGGCCTGGTCGGTGTCACCATCGTGGCCGACCCCACGACGGCGGTTGTCCTGCTGTCCGTGGTCATGTTCTTCCTCCGCTGGGTGGGCCTCTTCTGGAGCATCCCCTCCATCCTGGGCGGCCGGACAAATGCCGGCGTCCTGGGCGGCGCCATGAACTTCAGCGGCAACATCGCGGGCTTCGTCACCCCGATTGTGGTTGGCCTGATTGTCGGGGCCACAGGCTCCTACACCTGGGCGCTGCTCTACTTTGTTGGGTCCGCGATCATCATGGGCGTTTCCGTGCTGACCCTGAACTACAACAAGCGACTCCCGGTCTAGCCGGTACAGCACGGCCCGGTTTGGGATCCCAAATCATTGACGTAAGGGTGTCAGTGAAATACCGTTGTATTTGGGATCCCAAACTGGCATACCGAGGGCAACCTCCTCACCGCAAGACCCAACCCGGCTCCCGCCCGGTTGATTGATGTAGGGCTTCGAGGGCCACCGCCCTCGCCCACCGCCTGTTGAAATCGCTCAACACGTTGAGCCTCGTCGCATCGCCCAGGAGGGCCAATGTCGATCAACTCCCGAACCCAAAGCACCGTGTCCGGCTCCACGCCGAAAGGCGGCGAGAACTCAATGAAGAGGGTCGTCGCCGCGAGTTTCGTCGGAACCACCCTTGAGTACTACGACTTCTTCGCGTACAGCACCGCAGCCTCCATCGTCTTCCCCATCCTGTTCTTCCCCGGCTCGGACCCGGCCACCGGCCTGTTGCTGGCCCTGGCCACCTACGCTGTGGGCTACGTGGTCCGGCCGCTGGGCGCCGCGATCTTCGGCCACTTCGGCGACAAGATCGGCCGCAAGAACGTCCTGGTCACCACCCTGCTCCTGATGGGCCTGGCAAGTGCCGCCGTCGGCCTCCTGCCCACCTACGAGAACATCGGCGTCTGGGCCCCGATCCTGCTGGTCTCCCTGCGTTTCCTGCAGGGCATCGGCATCGGCGGCGAATGGGGCGGCGCCGCCCTCATGGTCACCGAATCGGACAAGAGCGGCCGCCGGGGCTTCTTCGGCAGCCTCGTGCAGAGCGCGGCCCCCACGGGCCTGCTCCTGGCCACCGGCATCTTCACGCTCATGACGTCCGTCCTTGCCAAGGACGCCTTCCTGTCCTGGGGCTGGCGCATCCCGTTCCTGATCAGCTTCCTGCTGGTTGCGATCGGCCTGTACATCCGCATGAAGCTCGCCGAATCCCCCGTCTTCGAAGAAGCCGAGAGGAAGGCCGACGAAAAGAAGCAGGACGAGGTCAAGGCCCCGATCCTCTACGTCTTCACGCACTACAAGAAGGCCCTGGCCCTGGCCGTCGGAGCCCGCATCGGCAGCGACATCGCGTTCTACATCTTCGCCCTGTTCGTCCTCGTCTACGGCACCGAACACCTCGGCCTGCCCAAGAGCCTGGCCCTTGCAGCCTCCACCGTTTCCGCCGTCGCACAGATGATCGCCATCCCGCTGTTCGGTGCGCTCTGCGACAAGGTGGGCCGCCGCCCGGTGATGATCGGCGGTGCCGTAGCCGGCATCATCTACAGCTTCGTGTTCATCGCGATGCTCAATTCCAGGGATCCGTTCCTGGTGATGATCGCCCCCGCCATCGGCCTGGTGATCGTGGCCGCAATGTACGCCCCCGTGGCATCGTTCATCCCCGAGCTGTTCCCTACCAAGGTCCGCTACACCGGCGCGGCCGTCGGCTTCCAGCTCGCGGGCGTCTTCGGCGGCGGTTTCGCCCCGTTGATCGCCATCCAGCTGATCACCCTCACCAGCACCGGCTTCTCCGTGGCCGGGTACCTGTCCGCGGCCTTGCTGCTCATGGTCTACTGCGTCTTTGTCGCCAAGGAAACATCCAAGATCGCCATGACCGACGCCGGCAACAAGACCGCTGCCACCACCCGATAGGGAGCCCCGACAATGAACAACACCGCCCTGCCTTCCGCAGTACCCGGCATCGAGCAGTTGACCAGCCTGTCCATGACCGAATGGGCTCGCGCCCTGCGGGAGGGCCAGCTGACCGCCGTCGAATGCCTGGAACTGCACCTCGAACGGATCGCCCAGGAGAACCCCCGCCTGAACGCGGTGGTCACCCTCAACCCGCGGGCGCGGCAGGAGGCCGAGGCAGCCGACGCCGCCGCGGCCGAGGGCCGGTTCCTTGGCCCGCTGCACGGGGTCCCGTTCACGGTGAAGGACACGCTCGCCACCAAGGGTTTGCGCTCGACGGCGGGAAGCCCCCTTCTGGGGGACTACGTTCCTGAGCAGTCCGCGACGGCGGTCCGCCGCCTGCAGGAGGCAGGTGCGGTGTTGTTGGGCAAGGCAAATTGCTCGGAATTCGCGGTGGAAACGCACAGCCGCAACCCGCTCTTCGGTGACACCTGGAATCCCTGGGACACCAGCCTCACCTCCGGCGGGTCCACGGGCGGGGACAGCGCGGCCGTGGCCTCGGGCATGAGCGCCTTCGGGCTCGGCACCGACTTTGGCGGTTCCATCCGCTGGCCGGCCCATTGCACAGGCATCGCCAGCCTGCGCCCCACCGCGGGGCTGGTCCCGGAGACCGGGCTGCTGCCCTATGTTCCGCCGGCGGACGGGAGCATTCCCGCCCCAAACTCGATGTCCGCCCTGCACCGGCTGGGCACCGTGGCGTGGCTGGCCCGCAGCGTGGAGGACCTCGATGTCTTGCTCGGCATCCTCGCCGGGCCGGACGGCGTCGATCCTTCTACGGTCCCGGTGCCACTGGGCGGTCCCGTGGAAACCCTGGCCGGCATCACCGCGGCATGGTTCGAAGATGAGGGCACCCACCCCGTCCGGAACGACCTCGTGGCTGCCGTCCGCTCCGCCGCGCAGGCCCTCGAGGGCCTCGGCGTAGCGGTGACGCATGGCCGGCCGCCGGGCCTCGAGCGGGCAGCAGCTGCCTTCGTGGCCCTGCGCACGGCCGAGGGAATGCCCGACGTCGTGGAGCTTGCCACCGGCCGCGAGGATGAACTGGGCGGGCACCTCCATGGCTTGCTGGGAGCCCCCGCCACCGTCGTCGAGTACCGCAAGGCCGCCGCGGAACGCGACGCCATCCGCGCCCAGGTTCTGGGGTTCATGGAGGAGCACAACATCCTCCTCCTCCCGGTGGCGAGCGTGCCGGCGTCGGACCCCCGGAACGAAAGCCTCACCGTCGACGGCAAGGACATTCCCTGGACCGAGCTCGGGTCCTGCTGCCGGGCCATCAGCATCCTTGGGTTCCCGGTGGTGGTGGTACCTTGCGGCCTGTCCGAGGAGGGACTGCCGGCCGGCATCCAAGTGGTGGGCCGCCCCTACCGCGACCGCGAAGTACTTGCCGTCGCGGCGGCCCTTGAACAGGCCTTTGGCCGACTCAGCCCGCCGCCATTCGGCTCCCGGCCAGTGGACTGAGCTGAGATGGATGCCACCGAGGACATAGAGTCACTAAAAAACCACGAATGGAGCAAAGATGCTGGCCGCACCTGAGACACCCAACACGGACCGCCCCCTCCGGGAAGCCGTGCGCGATACCCTCCGCACCAGGATCTTCGACGGACACTATGCGCCCGGTACCCGGCTCGTGGAACGGGACCTTGCCGCGGAATTCAACGTCTCCCGGCTCCCCGTCAGGGAAGCCCTCCGGATGCTCCGCCAGGAAGGCCTGATCCGCGACCGCGCCTCCCGCGGCATGGAGGTCAGCGGACTGAGCGCCAAGGACGTCGAGGACCTCTTCGACGTCCGCCAGTCCCTCGAGGTCCTCGCCTGCCGGCTGGCCGCCGCCCGCGCCACGGCCGCGGACCTGGAACAGCTCCAGGGCCTGCTGGACGAGGCCGACCGCTGCCTGGCCAAGGGATCAATCCTGGAAGCCCACCGCGCCAACAGCGAATTCCACGACGCCATCACCCGCATCGCCAACAACGACTTTCTCCGCTCCGCGCTCGAACCCCTCCAAGGCCGCATGCACTGGCTCTTCCGCCACGTCAGCGACCTCCCCGAATTGATCCAGGAACACCGCGACCTCTACGCCGCCATCGCCAGCGGCGACCCGGAACGCGCCGCCGCCCAATCGGCGTCGCACATCGGCAAGTACCGCGAACAGTTCCCCGAAGACTCCCCCACCGCCGAACTCACCCTCCAACGGAAACGAACATGAAACTCCTCGTCATCAACCCCAACATCAGCGACGACGTCACCGCGCTGATCGAGGCCGAAGCCCTGCGCTCGGCCGGACCGGACACCGAACTGACCGTGCGCACCGCAGCGCACGGCGTGGAATACATCGAGACCCGCTTCGAGTCGCTCATTGCGGCCGGCGCCGTCGCCGAAATCATCGCCGAATATCACGGCCAGGTGGACGGCGTCGTCGTGGCCGCTTTCGGCGATCCCGGCATGCCGGCCCTCAAGGAGCTGGTGGATGCGCCGGTCATCGGCATCACCGAGGCCGCCCTCTGCGCCGCCGCCCTGCAGGGCCAGCGCTTTTCCATCATCGCCATCTCGGACCGCATCACCGCCTGGTACCGGGACTGCGTTGAGCACTTCGGCCTCGGCGGCCGGCTCGCCTCGATCCGGTCCATCAACCAGAGCCTGAACTCGATCGGCTCCGTGCAGGCCGACTTTAAGGAAACCCTCCTGGCACTCAGCCGGCAGGCGGTCGCGGAGGACGGCGCCGACGTCGTGATCCTGGCAGGTGCCCCGCTGGCCGGGCTGGCCCGCGAACTTGAGGGACAGATCCCCGTTCCCGTGGTTGACGGCATCTCCGCCGGCATCCGGATGACCGAAGCCGTGGTGGCCCTGCAGTCCGGCTTCCACCGCCAGGGCGCCTTTGCCCCGCCGCCCGTCAAGCGCCGCCGCGGACTGTCCGAGAACCTCGACGCCGCCCTGGCCGCCGCGCAGGCCAACGTCACCGCCCCGGCCGCACGGCCCGCCACCCGGAAGTAGGAGGACAACGATGTCCCACACCCCAGATCTCGTCATCGCCCACGGCACCGTGGTCAATAGCTTCGGCCGGCAGGCCGCGCACGTAGTGGTCGACGGCGGCCGCATCACCCAGCTCATCGACGCCGCCGAGCCCGTCCCTGCGGCAGCCCGCACGGTGGACGCCAGCGGCCGGCTGGTGATTCCGGGCGGCGTGGACGGCCACTGCCACGTGGCCCAGGTGACCGGCCGCTTCCGCACCCTGGACGACTACCGCACCACCTCCACGGCAGCGCTGTGGGGCGGCACCACCACCATCATCGATTTCGGCATCCCCCGCGACGCGCAGGAAACCCCGCTGGACGCCGTCCTGAACAAGAAGCGCCTGGCCGCCGAATCGCGCTGCGACGTGGCACTGCACGGCTCCGTGGTCAGCTGGGACGAGACCGTGCCGTGGCAGCTGGAGCAGCTCGCCGCGGAGGGTGTGCGCTCCGTGAAGATGTACACCACCAACCGCGGCTCCACCATGGCCGACGGGGACACCATCCTCAAGGTCATGCGCGAAATGGTCCGCCTGGACGGCCTCACCTACATCCATGCGGAGCACGACCCCATCATTGCCGACTGCACCGAGCAGCACGCAGCGGACGGCCGCATCGGGATCGAACACCTGCACCGCACCCGGCCCGAGCTGGCCGAGGAAATCTCCGTCAAGGAAACCCTCGCCATGGCCGAATACACCGGGGCCCCCGTGTACTTCGTGCACCAGTCGACGCCCGGCGCCGTGGACCTGGTCACCGAGGCCCGCCGGCGCGGCCAGGAAGCCTACTCCGAGACCTGCCCGCACTACCTGACCTTGGACGACACCGTCTACGGCAGCGCCTTCCCCGAGTGGTACGCCTGCTGCCCGCCCATGCGCAGCGCCGAAACCGTGGCCGCCCTCAAGGACCGCCTCGCGGCCGGGGCCATCCACACGGTGGCCTCGGACCACTCCTGCTACGACCTCTCGCAGAAGCGCGAGCGCACGGACGACGTCCGCTACATGCCGCATGGCCTCCCCGGCGTCGAGACCCGCATGCCGGTGACCTTCACCGCACTGGCCTCGGCCGGCGGCTCCGTGGAGGACTTCGTGGAGGTCTTCTCCGCGGGCCCGGCCCGGATCAACGCACTGCCGCGCAAGGGCGCCATCGTGGAAGGCTTCGACGCCGACCTGGTCGTTTTCGATCCCGCTGCAGAACACGTCGTCGACGGCGGTGCGCTGCACATGGGCACTGATTTCTCGCCGTTCGAGGGGAAGACGCTGAACGGCTGGCCCGCCGTCGTCGTCTCCGCCGGGCGCGTGGTGGTGGACGAGGGCGGGTTCCAGGATCCCGGCCCCGTGGGCCGCTTCGTGGCCCGCAACGGCTTCACCGAACACCGCGATGCCCTGTCTCCGCTGACCCCGGCAGCGCCCGCCACTGTTGCGCCCGCCGTCGATCCCGCTTTCACCCGCTAGGAGCCCCCATGCCTTCCGCCAACCGCCCCATCCGCATCGGCATGATCGTGCCGTCCTCCAACACCTGCCTGGAGCCGCAGAGCTACCGGATCCTGGGTGACCGCCGCGACGTCACGCTGCACTTCACCCGCATCAACGTCACCCGCATCGCACTGGATGATTCCTCGGACAAGCAGTTCGACGCCGCCGGGATGCGCGCCGCCGCGGAACTGCTCGCGACCTCGGACGTGGACGTGATCGCCTGGAACGGCACCTCCGGCTCGTGGCTTGGCGCCTCCCATGACGAGGAGCTGGTCCGCGAGATCACCGAGGCCACCGGCATCCCCGCCACCACCTCCACGCTGGCCTACCTGGAGGCCTTTGCTGCCTTCGGAACCGAGCGGATCGGGCTGTTCACGCCCTACACGGGTGATGTCAACGAGGCCGTGATCGAGTCGTATGCGCGCCACGGAGTGAAGACGATCGACCACCGGCACCTGGACCTGAGCGACAACGAGTCCTTCGCCTCGGTCACGGACGCCGAGATGCTGCCGGGCTCGCTGGAACTCGCGGCCTCCACCCCGGATGCCCTGGTCTACCTGTGCACCAACCTGTACGGCGCCAACATCACGGCCGAGGTGGAGGAGAAGACCGGCGTGCCGGTGCTCGACTCCGTGGCCGTGACCCTGTGGCACTGTTTGAAACTTGCCGGCGCCCCCTTGCTCGCACCAAGGTGGGGCCGGTTGCTGGCAGACCGGTCCTAATCCCGGCCTGGCAGCGTATTGCTCGGTCTGTACCACCGGGCAAGAGCAAAGCGGCGGTCCGTCCCACGTGTTGTCCAGGGCCCTGGATGACGAGCGGCGGGCCCGCCGCTTTGCGTTCACGGCCGTTTTTTGCGCTCACAGGAGCGCCCGCGCTGGCCGGACGGGAAGCCCGTAGCATTGGACGTACAGAGAGCTGTGCCCAGGGAAGTGGAGCATCCCGGTGAAACACGACAAGAGCATCCAGTGGGAGCGGGTCAGTTCCGAGCAACTGGACCTGAGCGGGACGAGGGTTGCAGTCGTCGGTGGCACCGGCGGCCTGGGACGCGCCCTCAGCCGCCTGATGGCCTCGCGCGGGGCCGCAGTGACGGTGGTGGGGCAAACCTTCCGCGACTTCGGTTCCGCCAACATCGATTTCGTCCAGGCAGACCTGAGCCTGATGGGCGAGGCGGTGCGGGTTGCGGGCTTGCTGCCTGCGGAAAACCTGGACCTGCTGGTCCTGACGACCGGAATCTTCGCGGCCCCTCAGCGACAGCAGACCGCGGAGGGCCTTGAACGCGATATGGCCGTGAGCTACCTCAACCGGCTGGTCCTCCTCCGCAACCTCGCCCCACGCCTCGGCAAGACCAGGCAGGAGCCCGCCACGAAACCGCGCGTGTTCATCATGGGATTCCCGGGCACGGGTCAGACCGCCAAAATCGACGACCTGAATTTCGAGAAATCGTACAGCTCGATGTCGGCGCACATGAGTACCGTGGCGGGCAACGAAGCGCTTGTCAGGGACTCGGCGCAGCGCTACCCGGAGATCAACTTCTACGGGCTGAATCCGGGGCTGCACAAGACGAACATCCGAAGCAACATGGCCGGCGCGAACCGCTTCAGGTACGGCGCCATGGAATGGGTGATCGGGGTGCTCACACCCAGCGTGGAGAGCTACGCAGAACACATCGTCCCGCTGCTCGTTTCGCCCGGCATCGAGAGCCATAGTGGCTCCATGTTCGACCAGAAAGCACGGGCGATCATGCCTTCATCCGGCATGACGCCCGACCACGCAAAGAGCATCATCGACTCATCGGAGAAGCTGATCGCCCGCGTCACACCCGGCATCCCGCTCTAGCCCGCCGCCGGAACAATCTCGGCCAGGCCCAGCGGATGCCCGGTACTTGAGGCCCGGTATGCACTTCACCAGCGCTGTAGTCTCCTCGCGGCAACTCACGCCCACGACGCACGCGATTCAGGTCGAGAAGCCGAAATCGTTCGTGTTCGAACCCACCCAGTTCACGTTCCTTCAGCTGCTGACGGAGGCCGGCCTGGACGTCCGTCCGATGTCGCTGGCGACGAGCCCCACGCGGCCCCACCTGGAGTATGCAGTCCGCCTCTCCGACTCAGCCTTCAAACGCGCGTTCGCCGCCCTGCGCCCCGGGGACGAGGTGGCGGTCTTTGGCCCGATCGGTGACTTCGTGCTGCACGAAACCAGACCCGCTGTCCTCATAGCGGGCGGCATCGGAGTCACTCCCCTCAAAGGAATGGCCGAATATGCGGCCGACAGGGCGTTGCCCATTGAGATCCGGCTCGTCTACAGCAGCCGCAGCGAGGACGAAATCGCCTACCGGGACAGTTTGGCGGCGCTGGAAAAGGAGAACGCCCGCTTCCGTGTGTTCCACACCCTTACGCGCGCCGCCGACCCGAGTTGGGACGGCGCCATTGGCCGCATCGGTCCAAGCCTCCTCCGCCAAGCGGCCGGCGATCTGGTGAAGCCGGTCTACTACGTCAGCGGCACCCTCGGAATGGTCGCGGGCACCCTGCGGATCCTCCGTGGGGAGGGCATTGCCGACAACGATATCGAGGAAGAAGTGTTCCGCGGCTATCCCTGGGGCAGCGCCGTGGACCTGCCCGGATGAACGATGGCGGGGGCCGAGCAGCTGAACCAGCAAAATTTGCTAAAACGCTTGATCATCTCGGGAATTAACGCTAGCTTTCAAGTGATCAAACGCTTTAGCAGAATGGACATCAGCGCAGATGAATCGCTCAGTCTTCTTCCAGCCCAACGATGGATGGGTTGGGGACCTCATCCCCTTCGAGAAGGATGGAGAGTTCTGGCTCTTCTACCTCCACGAAGACCGCTCAGACCCCAAACCCGGCACTTCCTGGAACCTCGTCACCACCAAGGACCTCACGCAGTTTGAGGACCACGGCGTTTCGCTTCAGCACGGCACTGAAACCGACCTCGACTTCAATGCCTACACGGGCAGTATCGTCATCGACGACGCCGGCGTCCACCACCTCTTCTACACAGGCCAGAACCCCCGCAACCTCGGAGCCGACGGCGCCCCTCTCCAGTTGGTCATGCACGCCACAAGCACTGACGACATGCAGAGCTGGACAAAACATCCGGAACTCACCTTCGGCGCTCCCCACGGCTACGAGTCCGGTGACTGGCGGGATCCCTTCGTGTTCCGGGATGAAAGCAAAGGCCAGTGGAGGATGCTGCTCGCGGCAAGGCATTACACGGGACCGGACCGGCGCCGCGGTGTCATCGCCCAGTGCATCTCCAATGATCTGATGACCTGGCAGCACACCGAACCGTTCTGGGATCCGCGCCGCTACATCACCCATGAATGCCCGGACGTCTTCTCGTGGGGCGACTGGTGGTACATGGTCTATTCGGAGTTTTCCGAATCGTTCACAACCCGCTACAGAATGGCCAAGAGCCCCGACGGCCCGTGGACCGTGCCGAACCTGGACAGCATTGACGGCCGTGCCTTCTACGCATCCAAGTCCGCGGAGCGTGACGGACGCCGCTTCTTCTTTGGATGGATCGCCAGCAAGGAAGGCAACACCGACGACGGTCCCTGGCAGTGGGCCGGCACGATGTCCGTCCTGGAAGCACGCCAGAACCCCGACGGAACACTGGGATTCTCCTTCGCCGACGAACTCGTAGACAGCTTCTGGGATGACGTCCCGGTAACCCTGCCGAACGAGCTGCCCACACGACTGGACGTGCCGGACGGGTACACCGCCGTCATCTCCGACGAAGAACTGCCCAGCCAGTTCTATGCCAAGGCAGTGCTGGACATCGCCCCCAACACCACCGAATGCGGGCTTCTGCTGCGCTCCAGCCAGGACGGGGACCACTCCTACGTCCTGCGGCTGGAACCGAAACGCGGCCGGCTCGTCTTCGACCGCTGGCCACGCACCATCACCGGGGACGCGCAATGGCATGTTTCCGGTGACGTCCCGTTCGACATCGAACTGGAACGCCCCTGCGACCTCACCCCCGGCGAACACACTCTGGAGGTCATCGTCGACGGCGATCTGTGCGTCGCCGTCGTCGACCGGCAGGTGGCGCTCAGCGCCCGGATCTACGAGCTGTCAGCGGGACGGATCGGCCTTTTCGCCGGCGAAGGATCCGCCACCGTCACCGAACTTGAGATACGCAAGCGCACCGACAACTGAATACGCCAACCCCACCCCCATCCCCACCCCCGTACCAATCAAGGGAGATTGTCGCAATGAAAAAACTGTTCCGTGCTGCCGCCATCGCCGCCGCCGCTGCCTTGGCTTTGACAGCCTGTGGCGGCGGAGGAAGTTCCAGCGACCCGTCCAACGTCAGCCCCACCGGGGAAGTCAAGCCGCGCGAGATTTCGTGGCTGCTTTCACGTCCCGCTGACGGGGCCGTCATCAACATCATGAAGAAGCTCGCTGACGACTATGCCAAGGACCACCCGGGCTTCGCGCTGAACCTCATTACCACTCCGGACCGGCCCTCCTACATCCAAAAACTGGAGACCCTGGCCGCGGCAAACAAGCTCCCCGAACTGTTCGACACGGACGCCACTCCATTTGCCCAGCAGCTCGCAAAACAGGGCAAGATGGTGGACGCCGAGAAGCTCTTGAAGTCCCTGGACATCTACGATGACTACCGGCCCAGCGCCCTGGACTACCAGCGATTCGACGACGGCTCCTTGTACATGATCCCGTTCCAGTTCGAGCTGGAATTCATCTGGTACAACAAGGCACTGTTGGAAAAGGCGGGCGTCGCGGTGCCGAAGTCCCTGGATGACC
Source organism: Arthrobacter sp. CJ23 (assembly GCF_024741795.1). NCBI lineage: Bacteria > Bacillati > Actinomycetota > Actinomycetes > Micrococcales > Micrococcaceae > Arthrobacter > Arthrobacter sp. CJ23. Next base: position 4,484,654 of record NZ_CP102950.1, read on the forward strand.
TCCCTGCGATGTGCACCGCGCTGCGGAGTGCAGGGATCACCCCGATCGCCATCGACGGACAGGACCAGTGGCCGCTGGAACGCTACGTCGCGTACCAGCCGTTCCGGGAAGCCGGACCGGAGTTCGTCCAAAAGCTCAAGCAGGGCGAAGCCAAGTTCACGGATCCTGCCGGACAAAAGACCGTTCAATGGATGGCAGAGCTCGGCAAGGCCAAGTGCTTCCAAGAGGGCTTTTCCGCCCAGGGCTACTCGGACGCGCAGAACCAGTTCACCTCCGGCCAGGCGGCAATGTACAACATCGGCACCTGGGAGCTGCCCAGCCTGGCCACCGACAAACTGAACCCCGCGGTGCGCGAGGACATCGACTTCTTCACCCTCCCAACCACAAAGGGTTCGGTGACGTCAGCCAATGAGTTCGTCTCCCCATCCGGCATCGGCATGGCCGTGAACACGAAGACCTACGATCCGCTCGTAAGCGACTTCCTGAAGTTCGCCTTGGAGAAGTACCCCACTGAATACGCAGCCACGGGGGCCCTTTCCCCCACCACCAACGTGCAGACCGCGCTCCCCGGCAACGCCACGCCCCTGTACAAGAAGGCCTTGGAAACAGCCAACGGCCTCGGGGCAAAGCAGGCCATGCCGTGGGACACCCAACTGGACCCCACTACCAACGGCAGGCTGCAGCAGGAGCTCGTCCTTCTCGTCCAGGGCAACATCACGCCCGAGCAATTCACCAGCACGATGGACGCCACCATCAAGCAGAACGCCCCCAAGTTCTTCAAGTAAACCGTAGCGGCGGGGGGCCGAAAGGCCCCCGCCCGAAAGGCCCAGCCATGCTTCCCAACAGGTCAAGGACATCCGTCCTGGTCTTCCTGCTCCCACCTCTGCTGCTCTACTGCGCAGCGGTTCTTTTCCCCATTCTGCAATCCCTGTTCCTGAGCTTCTTCTCCTGGAACGGCATCAGCGACATGGAGTTCGTCGGACTGGCCAACTACATCCGGATGATCACCGCCGATGACATCTTCTGGCGCTCGTTCTTCAATGCACTCCTCTACCTGGCCATCTGCCTGGTCCTGCAGCTCGGCGGTGCACTGCTCGTAGCCAGCCTGCTCACGTCTCTGCGCCGGGGGCGGGAGCTCATCAAAACGCTCTATCTGCTGCCTGCCGTCATCTCCACGGTGGCGATCGCGTTCCTCTTCGTGCGCATCTATTCCATTGATCCAGTCGGCCTGCTCAACCAGTTGCTGCACTGGGTGGGCCTGGGCACCTTCGAACGCGCCTGGTTGTCAGACGTGAATACCGTACTGGCCGCCGTTTCCGCACCCGAAGGCTGGCGGTTCACGGGGCTTTACATGCTCATCATCTACGCGGCGCTGATCGCCGTACCCAAGGAACTGGAAGAAGCCGCGGTTTTGGACGGCGCCTCAAAGTGGACGCTATTCACGAAAATCCGGTTCCCTTACATCCGGCCAGTGTGGATCACCACAACCATCATGGCCACCACCTACGGCCTGCGCGGCTTCGACATCCCCTATCTCATGACCAACGGCGGCCCCGGACAATCCTCCGAACTGCTCACCACCTACATGTACAAGACTGCATTCACCAGTACCGATTTCGGGTACGCCAGCACCATCTCCGTGTTCATCGTGATCGAATGTCTCGTCGCCGTCGGCCTCATCCTGTTCATGCTCAAGCGGAAGGCAGACTAATGATCGCCCAAACAGCCCCGGCCGCCCCGCCAACCACGCTGCCGCCCACACCCACCATCAAGAGACGCCGGCGCAAGCCCAGCCTGTACCGGACCTTGTCACGCGTGCTGATCATGCTGATCGTGATCGTCCAGGTCTACCCTCTCGCCTGGCTGTTCCTGACCAGCCTGCGCACCGAGCACGACTTCGCGACCGGTGACCCTTTCGCGCTGCCAAGCTCCCTGACCTGGGAGAACTACGCCCGGGCGTTCGAAACAGGCGACCTCGGCCGGAACATCCTTAACAGCTTCATCGTCACGATGGGTGCCAACGTCCTCATTGTCCTGCTGGGAATGATGGCCGCCTACGCCATCCAGGTCCTTGGTTTCCGCCTCAGCAGGTTTGTCCGTGGGCTGTTCCTGATCGGGATCATCGTTCCCGTCCAGATCGCTTTGGTCCCGCTGTTCATCGACTACTCCACAGTGAACCTGCTGGACACCTACCAATCGATGATCATCCCCTTGGCCGGCTTCGCGCTGCCCATGTCCATCTACCTGTTCTCATCATTCTTCGAATACATCCCCCGGGAAACCTACGAAGCGGCCTCCATTGACGGCGCCGGCCCGTACAGGATCTTTGGCTTGATCACCCTGCCGTTGTCACTGAACACCGTCGTGACCGTTGTTTTGGTCAACAGCATCTTCATCTGGAACGACTTCGTCTTCGCCAACACGTTCGTTCTCTCTGAAGAACTGAAAACCATTCCTTTGGGTCTGCAGAACTACATCGGTGCCATGGGCAAAGTCGACTGGACTGCCACCTTCGCCGCGGTGTGCGTGACCATCACGCCTCTGCTCCTGGTCTTCCTGGTCCTGAACAAGGCCATGATCCAAGGCTTGGAAAGCGGGGCGACGAAGGGATGACGGCCATGGCAGACGGATATACTCCTGATGGAGGACAGATGATTTCGCAGGAGAATAATTCAGGCACCGCGGCCACCCCCGACGTTCCTGTCAGAACAGGCCCCGCCCATCCGGTTACCCTCCGCGAAGTTGCTGAAGCAGCCGGTGTCTCCACTGCCACGGTCTCGCTCGTGATCAACAAGAAGAAAAACGCCCGCATCGCAGATGCGACCCGTCAACGCGTCAAAGACGCGATCCGGCAGCTCGGCTACCGCCCCAACGCGATGGCCAAGACCCTGGTCAGCGGCACCTCACGGTTCATCGGGTTGGTCGCAGACGGCGTCGCCACCACCCCCTTCGCAGGCCAGATCATCCACGGAGCGCAGGACGAAGCCTGGAAACACGGGTACGCCCTGCTGATCGCCAACACCGAGGGCAACCGCGACCTGGAAAAGGACGCGATCGCCATGATGCTGGAATACAAGGTTCGCGGCATCCTGTACTCGACGTGGTTCCACCGGCCCACCGACATCCCGGAAACACTGCGCGAGGCCGACTTCGTCCTCGTCAACTGCTTTTCTCCCGAGCCCGGAGCGGCCCGCGCTGTGGTACCCGACGAAGCCCAGGGTGGGCGGTCCGCGACGGAAATCCTGCTCCGCGGCGGCCACCGGCGCATTGCCTTCATCAATGCCACGATCCCCGCCCCAGCCAAGGACGGACGGCTCCAAGGGTACAAAGAAGCACTGGAGGCTGCCGGAATTTCGTTCGACCCCCACCTGGTCATGGAAGCCTACCCGGACCAGGAAGGCGGATACGGCGCCACCGAAGAACTGCTCAAACGAAACGTCACCGCCGTGTACTGCTACAACGACCGCATGGCCATGGGACTCTATGACGGACTGCGGGAACACGGACTGTCCATCCCGGGTGACATCGCCGTGGTCGGATTCGACAACCAGGAAGTCATCGCAGCCCACCTTCGGCCACCGCTGTCCACCGTGTCACTCCCCCACTACGAGCTGGGAGCCGCAGGAGTGCGCATGCTGCTGGGCTTGGACGAAGCACCCGACGACTCCGCAGTGAAGATCGCGTGCCCCACCATTGAACGCGCATCCGTAGCTGTGCACTCGCCCGCATAGCTTGCGAGCATCCGGCTAGACCGCAATCCGACGGCAGGGAGCAGCGCCGGTCCAGCTCGGCCGAGCTTCGCTCAGGCGTGCTCCGCCTCGTAGCGGACCTTGAGCGCACCACGCTTGATCTTCAGTTCCAGCACCCTTACTTGGGCGAGGTCCGCGAGAGTTGCGACGTGTGTTCCGCCGCATGGCTCATTGTTGACCCCTTCGATCTCCACCATCCGATGCCCGGCGGCGTCCGTCGTCGCGTTGACGGCTCCTCCGCGGGCCAGCACGGCGTCCAACGCCTCCTGCAGCTCCGCCCGGACTGCCTCGCGGAGCTCCGGGGTGGCAAGCTCCGCCTCGAATCCCTCGGGAGAGAAATCCAGCCTCGCCTGACCCGGATAGTGGCTGTGGCCTGTGCTCTGCCAACCGCGGGCCTCGCCCAGATGCCCCAGGACGTGACCGGCAGTGTGCAGCGCGGCGTGACGCTTGCGCAGTTCCGCGTCAATGGCGCAGACGACGGCGGTCCCGGCTTCCAGATTGTCCGGTGCACCGGACAATACGACGAGACCTTCCTCGCTGCGGGACGGGATCACAGGAGTACCGTTGAGCGTGCCCTCGTCCGAGGGCTGGCCGCCGCCCTTCGGGTGGAAAATGTTGGGACTCACGGCCGCCCAGGCGCCGTTCTCGTCCTCGCCGGCAGCCACCACCGTGGCCTCAGCTTCGAAGAGGTAGGTGCCGCCGTAGTAGGCCTGTTCTTGCTGGATCCGCGGTGTTTCAGTGCTGGCAGTCATCCATCCAGCATAGGCCGGAGGCCCAGCCAGAGTGACCGTGACGTTCCTTCCCAGTTGCTCCAGCGTGGTGGAATGCTGGCCAATCCCCGCAACTCGTGGGAGTATGGGCCGGACTGTCGCAGGACACTGAAAATTTGGGGGAAAATTGTCCGAGAATGCTGCTGTGCCCAGAGAATCACGGCCCGGGAATGACGAAGCCAGCGGGTCCGCACGGCCCGAGCCCGAATATGGAGTCAGGCTTCCTGCCGGCCCCGAACATCCCCTGGGCGCTGCGGCAGGGACGCCCGCGTGGCACCCCGAGGCCTACCCGCAGCAGGCACCTCTTGCGCAGCCGCACCGTCCCGCCGAGGACGTGGGACGCGGAACCTTGCTGGCCCTCGCCGTCGTCCCGCTCGGCATCATCGTGTGGATGATCCTCTGGAAGTTCGGCTGGATCACCTCGCTGGTTACCTTCGGCGCTGCTGCCCTGGCGGCCCGTTTCTACGTCCTTGGCACCGGCGGCGTCCTGAGCCGCAAGGGTGTCTGGATCATCGCAGGAGTCACGGCGGCCACCGCAATTCTGTCGTTCGTCGGCGGGGTCTGGCTGGACGCGGTCGAATTCTTGGGAGGGTCGCCGCTGGCCAGGGTGTTCGACCCGGAACCGTGGGCACTCATGGGCGACAACCTCATGTACAACCCCGATTTCGTCAGCGGGTACATGGGCGACTTCCTGATGGCGTTGCTGTTCGGTGCCCTGGGGTGCTTCTTCACCCTGCGCCGCCTGTTCGCGTCCACCAAGAACGTCTAGGACGCGCACAAGCCTCGCCCGCGCCCTACAGCGCTTTGACTGCGCCCAGCACCTTGGTCAGCGACTCCTTGGCGTCGCCGAACAGCAGGGTGGTCTGCGGTTCGTACAGCAGCTCGTTCTCGATCCCGGCGAAGCCTGGCCGCATGGAGCGCTTCAGGAACACCACCTGACGGGCGTCGGCCACCTCGAGGATGGGCATGCCGTAGATCGGTGAGCCGGCGCTGGTCTTGGCGGCGGGATTGACGACGTCGTTGGCGCCCACCACGAGTGCGACGTCGGCGGTCCTGAATTCGGAGTTGATCTCGCCCATCTCCTTGAGCGACTCGTAGGGTACGTTGGCCTCGGCGAGGAGCACGTTCATGTGCCCCGGCATGCGGCCGGCCACGGGGTGGATGGCGAAGTCCACGTCGATCCCGCGCGCCTCGAGCGCCAGGGCGAGTTCGGCCGCGGTGTGCTGCCCCTGCGCCACGGCCAGGCCGTAGCCGGGCACGATGATGACGCGTTGCGCGTAGCCCAGGAGCACCGCGACGTCCTCCGCGCTGGAGGAGCGCACGGGGCGATCGCTCGCCGTGGTCGATCCCGCCGTCGAGCCTCCCCGGAAGGCGCCGAACAGGATGCCGGTGACCTTGCGGCCCATGGCCGCGGCCATGGCGCGGGTGAGGATGGTACCGGAGGCGCCCACCAGCGTTCCGGCCACCACCAGCAGCACGTTGCCCAGCACCAGGCCGGACGCGGCCACGGCCAGGCCGGTGAAGGCGTTCAGCAGCGAAATGACGATGGGCACGTCCGCGCCGCCCACCGGCAGCACCAGCAGCACGCCGGCCATCAGCCCCAGCGCCAAGAGCAGCAGGGCGAGCGGGAAGGAACCGCTGAACACGATCGCGACGGCGGCGCCCACCGCGACCAGCAGCACGGCCCCCATGAGCACGGGCAGGCCCGGGAAGAGCACGGGGCGGGTGGTCATGAGCTCCTGCAGCTTGGCGAACGTGATAGCCGAACCGGCGAAGGACACGGCCCCCACCAGCAGCGTGAACACGATGGCCACACGCACCCAGGCGTCGCCGGTGTGGCCGAGCTCGAGCAGGGCCACGAGCGCCGCGGCGCCGCCGCCCACCCCGTTGAACAGCGCCACGAGCTGCGGCATCTGCGTCATCTGCACCCGCCGGGCCACCGGTGCGGCCACCGCGCTTCCCACCGCGATGGCGCCCAGGATCCAGGGAATGTTGTCCATCTTCACCGAGACGAAGACCGTGGCGACGGCGAGCAGCGCACCGAAGGCGCCCAGCAGGTTGCCGCGCCGGGCGGTGCGCGGCGAGCTCAGGCCCCTGAGGGCGAGGATGAAGCACACGGCCGCGGCCAGGTAGAGCAGCGCGGTCCAGACCGGGGCGAGGAGGGTCATTTGGTGCGCCCCTTGCCGCCGAACATCTCCAGCATGCGGTCGGTCACCACGAAGCCGCCCACCAGGTTGGCGGTGGCGAGGACCACGGCGAGCAGCGCCACCGCGAGCACCCATGGGTCCGAGGCCTGGCCGGCCACGATGATGGCGCCCACCAGGATGATGCCGTGGATGGCGTTGGCCCCGGACATGAGGGGCGTGTGCAGGGTGCTGGAGACCTTGGAAACCACCTCGAAGCCCACGAAGACCGCCAGCACGGTGATCGTCAGCAGGCTGATGCCGTCCATCAGTTCACTCCTTCGTTCTCGGACTCCGCAGGAACGTCGTCCGCGTCCGCAGCGTCGAGGGCCGCGAGCGCCTCCGCCGTCGGGCCGTGCCGGATCTCGCCGTCGTGCGTGAGGCACGCGCCGGCCACCACCTCGTCCCCGAAATCGGGGGCCACGGTCCCGTCCCGGACCATGAGCGCGAGGAGGTTGGCCACGTTCTTGGCGTAGAGCCGCGAGGCGTCCGATGGCATGGCCGACGCCGGATCCTTCAGCCCCACCAGCGTGACCTGGCCCTGACCGTCGGCCGTGGGCACCAGGACGTCCTCGCCGGGGACGGAGCCCTCCACGTTGCCGCCGGATTCCGCGGCAAGGTCGATCACCACCGAGCCGGGGCGCATGCCCTGCACCATGTCTCGGCTCACCAGCAGCGGGGCCCGCCTGCCGGGCACGGCCGCCGTCGTGATCAGCACGTCCGCCAGCGCCACATGCGGGGCAAGAAGCTCCCGCTGCAGGGCGCCGCGGTCGGCGCTGAGCTCGCGGGCGTAGCCGCCTGAGGCCTCCGCCGTCTCAAGGTCCAGCTTGATGAACGTGCCGCCCATCGAGGCGACCTCGTCGGCCGAGGCGGGCCGGATGTCGTTGGCGGAGACGCGGGCGCCGAGCCGTTTGGCGGTGCCGATGGCCTGCAGCCCGGCCACGCCGGCGCCGAGCACCAGCACGCGGGCGGGCGGCACGGTCCCTGCGGCGGTCATGTAGAGCGGGAAGAAGCGCGGCAGCCGGATCGCGGCCTCCAGCACGCAGCGGTACCCGGCCACGAGGGCCTGCGAGGAGAGGGCGTCCATGGACTGGGCGCGGGAGATGCGCGGGACCAGCTCCAGGGCGAAGGAGGTCACGCCGGCGGCGGCGAGCGCGCGGACGGTGGGCAGCGCCGACGACGGCGAGGCCAGGCCCACGGTGACGGCACCCTTCCGGAGGGCTGCCGCCGTCGCGGGTTCCAGCGGGCGGACGTGGGCGTAGACGTCCAGGCTGCCGGGAACCAGGGAAGGCTCGACGGCGGCGCCCGCGTTCCGGTAGTCGTCGTCGCTGTGCCCGGCGGCGAGCCCGGCCCCGCTTTCGACCACCACGTCCAGGCCCAGCCCGGTCAGCTGCTTCACCGTCTCGGGCGTTGCCGCCACCCGCCGTTCGCCGTCGATCCGCTCCCTCGCTACGCCCAGCAACACCGGATGCTCCCCTCCCGGACAGAGTCATTGTTGGCTAGAGTCTATGGCCCGCGGCTCCGGCACGGCAGTAGGGTGGCCGTTCCCAATGACGGGAGGCTGAACTATGCTCGCCATGAGCTGGGAGCCCCCAGTTCCCGCCGTCGATGGGCCGGCTCTGCCGCGCCGTCGGGAAGGAATGCAGCCATGGCCACCTTCAAAATCGGTTACCTCGTGGGGAGCCTGTCCAGCAGCTCCATCAACCGGGTCCTGTCCAAAGCGCTGATCAGTGTGGCGCCGGAGGAACTCGAATTCACCGAAATCCCCATCAAGGACCTCCCGCTCTACAGCCAGGATTACGACGCCGACTACCCGCCCGCCGGCCGGGCCCTCAAGGACGCGATCGCGGCCTCGGACGGCATCCTGTTCATCTCGCCCGAATTCAACCGCTCCATCCCCGGCGCGCTGAAGAACGCCATCGACTGGGGTTCCCGGCCCTGGGGCACCAACTCCTTTGCCCGCAAGCCCACGGGCATCATCGGCACCTCGCCGGGCAGCATCGGCACCGCCGTCATGCAGTCCTCCATGCGCAGCGTGCTGAGCTTCCTCGACGCGCCGCAGCTGAACGCCCCGGAGGCCTACATCAAGTTCAATCCGGCGAGCTTCGCGGCGGACGGGACGGTCACGGACGAGGGCACGGCAGCGCTGCTGCGCCACTACATGGAGGAATACAGCGCCTTCGTGCAGCGTGTCCTGGCCGCCAACGCCCCGGGCCACATCGGCGACGAGCACCCGGACGAGGCCAAGCTGACGCGGTAGCGCCCGTGGCGCCGCCTGCCGGGAAACGCTCGACGGCGGGCGGCACCGACATATTGCGTAACGCGGGAAATAGGCGTCTGCAACATGTTGTTGTCGCCAGCATGACAACAATCGGAATCATCGGTGCAGGACACATTGGCAGCCAGGTCGCACGCAAGGCCGTGGAAAATGGCTACGACGTCGTGATCAGCAATTCACGGGGTCCCGAAACCTTGGCGGACCTGGTTACGGAACTGGGCCCCCGCGCCCGGGCCGCAACGGCAGCCGAGGCAGCAGCGGCAGGCGATTTCGCCGTCGTGACCGTTCCCCTCAAGAACTATCAGGACATCCCGGTGGCACCGCTGGAGGGCAAGATCGTCATCGACACCAATAACTACTACTGGGAGCGAGACGGCCACATCACGGCCCTGGACAACGGCGAAGCGACGACATCCGGGCTGCTCCAGAAGCATCTCCCCACTTCCAAGGTGGCCAAGGGCTTCAATCACCTCTACGCCAAGGACATCACCACCGACGGCACCCCCGCAGGTACGCCAAACCGGCGAGCACTGGCCACCGCCAGCGACTTCCCCGAAGCCGCTGAACTCGTCACCAGGCTCTACGACGAGTTCGGCTTCGACACCGTCAACATCGGCCCGCTCGAGGACAGTTGGCGGTCTGAGCGCGACCGCCCTGCCTACGTGATCCGGCAGAACGCCGTCGAACTCCGCGACAACCTCGCCAAGGCGACGCGCACCATCTAACTCAACACGAACGACGGCGGGCAGGCGGCTTGCGCTTGCCCGCCGCTTTTCGTCTTGGCGGTGATCCCGGAGCGGAAGATCCTTCGATCTTGCGGACAGAAACGGCGCTTTGGACACGCTCTTAAGGGCCGTATCATTACACAAACTCCTGTCGGATGGCGCACCATGTCCCTATGGGAACCGTCGCCGATTATCTGCAGGACGTCAGCGCAGCCAACCGCGGGACGCTGGAACGCATTGTCGAGATCGCGCGCGAGTTAGCGCCCGACGCCGAAGAGGGCACCAGCTACGGGATGCCTGCTTTGCTCGTGGAAGGCAAAGGCTTCGTGAGCGTGCTCGAAACCAAGAACCACCTGGCCCTGTACCCGTTCAGCGGGCAGATCCTGCCGGGGATGGCCGAGGAGCTTGGGGCTTACTCATGGTCGCCGGGGACGTTGCGGTTCTCTGCGGACAATCCACTGCCGGATTCATTGGTGCGCCGGATCCTGGAGACGCGGCTGGCGGCCATCCGGAAGTAGGAAAAGGCCCCGCAGCGCCTAACAAAGGTTCGTCTACCCGCAGCCGAACGCGTGCCGGCAGCCGCCGGCCGAGACGATGACCGTGCTGCAAGCCCAGGTCCGCGCCTTCGACCGCTACTACAACACCGAACGTGAACACCAAGCACTGCCCGGGCGCCGGACCCCGCAGGAAGCCTGGGACGCGACACCGAAAACACCGGCCCCGCCACGTCCTGAGACATGAAGTGTCCACGAGGTCCTGAGACATCACAACGGCTCAAAACGACGCCTACTGCGACCTAGTTGGGTGGGGTGACTGCGTCGATGTCGGCGAAGACCTTCTGGGCCGTCTTGAAGGCGGTGTTGGCGGAGGGCACGCCGCAGTAGATGGCGCTCTGCAGCAGGATTTCCTTGATCTCGTCCCGGCTCAGGCCGTTGGTGAGTGCCGAACGGATGTGCATGGCGAGCTCTTCCCAGTGCCCATGCGCGATCATCGCCGTGATCGTAACGGCCGAGCGCATGCGCCGGTCCAGGCCGGGCCGGGTCCAGATGCCGCCCCAGGCGATCCGGGTGATCATGTCCTGGAAGTCGCCGGTGAAGTCGTCCTTCCCGGCGTTGGCGCGGTCCACGTGCGCGTCGCCGAGCACCCCGCGGCGGACCACCATGCCGGCGTCGTAGATCTCCTGCGCGGTGGCGCCGGGCTGGACGGCGCCCTGCGATGGGTCGCTGCTCTGTGGGGGACTCATGGTCATCGTCCGTTCTCCTTCATGAAGGTCCGCATCAAATCAGCCACAGCGGCCGGCGCCTCTGCGGGCGCGAGGTGCGCGACGCCGTCGAGCGCCACCGCCACGGCACTGCCGCCGCCGGCCTTGATGCCGGCGGCAACCTCTTCAGCGAACGACGGTGGGGCAACGGAATCCTCGACGCCGGCGATCGCCTGCGTGGGGACGGTGATGCTGCCGAGCTGGGCGCGGACGTCGAAGGCGGCGAGGGCTTCGCAGCAGAAGGCGTAGCTGAAGCGATCGGCGTCGCGCAGGGCGTGGAGGAGCCTGCTGCTGACCTCGGGCCGGCGGTCCATGAACCCGGGGGCGAACCAGCGCTGCGCGGAGCCCTGGATCATCACCGGGGTTCCCTGCGCGCGCACGGTTTCGGCGCGCTCCAGCCAGCCCTCGGGCGTGCCGAGCTTGGCGCCGCTGCACTGCACGGACAGGCTGCGGAGGCGGTCGCCGTGCTTGATGCCCAGCTGCAGGCCGGTGGCGCCGCCCAGCGAGACACCGGCGTAGTGGAAGTTCGCGCCGGGGCTCACGGAGTCGACAAGATCGACGACGGCGTCAGCCAGTTCCGCGACATCGAAGCCTTCCGTGGCGGCCGGCGAGATGCCGTGGCCGGGCAGGTCCCAAGCGATGACGTCGTATTCGTCGCCCAGAAGGGCAGCCGCCTCGGTCCAGAGCACGGTGGAGGTGCCGAGCGAGGGGCCCACCACCAGGAGCGGCTTGGCTCCCAGTTCGCGCTGCGGGGAGAGCAGCACGGCCTTGACAGTTGGCCTGGCCGTTGGTGTTTCAGGCACGGGTGGCTCCCTTCGATGAGGTTCCATTGATTTCGGCAGACGCCGCGAAGCCGGGGTAGGCGGCGAGGATCCGGCGGGCAATCTCGGCCCCTTCGCCGAGGTAGCTTGCGGGATCCAGGAGTGCGTGCAGTTCGGCGTCAGAGAGCTTGTCAGCAGGGACGGTTTCGCGCAGCAGCTTGGTGTAGATACGGGACTGCTCGGCAGCCGGCGCCTTCAGCGTTTCGTCGACGACGCCCTGCAGCTTCTGCTTTCCGTCCTCGCCAAGGAGAGGCGCGACGGCGGCCGCCACACCTTCGCTGAGCAGCAGCGGGCCCGAGATTTCCAGGTTGCGGCGCATGGCCTCGGGGAAGACGCGGAGGCCTTCCGTGAGCTCCCTCAGCTGTGAAGCGGCGCCCAAAGCAAGGGCCAACAGCTGGCGGAGGGCCGGCCATTCGCTGTGCCAGGCACCGTCGGGGCGCTCGTCGTTGAAGGTGGCCGCGGCAAGGTGCAGCTGCGATGCCAGGCCGGGTGCTTGCAATGCCGCGCTGCGGATGAGCACGGACAGCACGGGATTCTGCTTCTGCGGCATGGCCGAGGACACACCACGTCCGGTGGCCAACGGTTCGCCGAGTTCGCCCACCTCGGGCCGGCTCAGGAACAGCAGGTCCGCGGCGATCTTGCCGAAGGAATCGATGAGGGCCGCAAGCCCGTCACCCAGAGCCGTGACCGCGAGGCGGTTCGTGTGCCAGGGCGCTGCGGGCGAGGCGAGTCCGAGCGTTGACGCCAAAGCATCGGCAAGGCTGAACGGCGTTGCCTCCGAACCCAATGTCAGCTTGGTGCCCGATGCCAGCGTTCCACCGGCACCACCGAACTGCACCGGCAATTCAAGCGATTCCAGCCTCGCGGCCGCCGCAGCAACCCCATGGAACCACTGCGCGGCCTTGAGCCCGAACGTGTACGGAAGCGCATGCTGCGTCAGGCTCCTGCCCACACACAGCGTGTCCGCATGCTGTTCCGCCAAGGTGGCGAGCGCCGTCGTCGTGCCCTTTACGTCAACCAGCAACGCTGAAATCGTGCGGCTGGCGAGCACCATGAGGGCCGAGTCGAGGACGTCCTGGCTGGTCAGGGAGGTGTGGACGGACTTGCCCGCGATTCCTTCAGGGTCCAGATCTTTGACCCTTGCCCGGAGGTCACCCAGCAGGGGAATCACCGGGTTGCCGCCGCCCTGGGCCCGTTCCGCGATCGAGGCGACGTCATAGGAGCCGGCATCGGCGGCTTCGGCCACCACAGCGGCGGAACCGGCAGGGACGAGCCCTGCCTCCTCGAGGACAGCCGCCCAGGCGGCCTCGACGTCGAGGATTGCCGCGATCACGGCACGGTCGCCCGTCAGCGCCGCCACAGCGGGCGACGCCGAGACGGGGCTGAGGAGGCCGAAGTCGCCGTCGCTCATGCCGGGTTTTCCGTTGCCAGATCGCCAGTTGCCAGGTCCAGCGAACCGTCCTGCTGGAAGTCCAGGAACACGGTCTCGTCGCCGCCCTGCAGGCGGATGTCCCAGCTGAGGCCTCCGTCGGGGTCGCGGCGGGCGATGAGTGTCCGGCGGCGTTCCGGGTCCAGGGAGGACAGCAGCGGGTCGTTGGCGAGGGCTTCCTCGTTTTCCGGCAGGTAGATCCGGGTGAAGAGGCGGTTCATGAGGCCGCGGGCGAACACGGCCACGGAGATGAACGCGGCCCCGCCGGGCTTGGTGGGGCCGGGGTTGACCGTGGTGAAGGTGTACACCCCGGTGTTGCCCACCGCGGCGCGGCCCCAGCCGGTGAAGGTGTAGCCGTCGCGGACCAGGGAACCGGTGCGCCGGACGATGTTGCCCCCGGCGTCGGGCTGCCAGATCTCCAGGATGGCGTCCGGGATGGCGTGGCCGGCGCCGTCGTACACGGTGCCCTGCAGGCGGATGCTGCCGGGGCTGCCCGGGGCCAGGAGCTCGTTGTCCTTGCTGAAGGGCAGGGCGTAGCCGTAGAACGGTCCGACGGTCTGGCCCGGTGTGGGTGTCAACGGTGTGGGTGTCAAAGGTGTGGGTGTCAGGGTGCTCATGTGCCTACTCCTCGTCCCCGGCGTCGCCGAAGGCTTCGTTTTCCGTCCAGGTCCGCCGGGACCCGCTCAGGATGATGTCCCACGTGTAGCCGAGGGCCCATTCGGGGCCGGTCAGCTCGTGGTCGTACCGGGCCACGAGCCGGTCCCGGGCGTCCTGGTCCACGATCGACTGGTAGATCGGGTCCAGCGGGAAGAGCTGGTCGCCCGGGAAGTACATCTGGGTGACGATGCGCTGCGTGAACTCCGTGCCGAACATCGAGAAGTGGATGTGCGCCGGGCGCCAGGCGTTCAGGTGGTTCTTCCACGGGTACGCGCCGGGCTTGATCGTGGTGAAGCGGTAGGAGCCGTCCGGGCCGGTGATGCAGCGGCCCACGCCGGTGAAGTTCGGATCCAGCGGGGCCGGGTGCTGGTCGCGCTTGTGGATGTAGCGGCCCGCGGCGTTGGCCTGCCAGATCTCCACGAGCTGCCCGGCCACCGGGCGGCCGTCCCCGTCGAGCACCTTGCCTGCGACGATGATGCGTTCACCGACCGGTTCGCCGTTGTGCTGGATGGTCAGGTCCGCTTCCAGCGCGTGCACGTCCTGGTGCCCGAACGCGGGCGAGTACAGCTCGATGGTCTCCGGGTCCGCGTGGTGCAGGCTCTTGGTGGGGTGGCGCAGGATGCTGCTGCGGTAGGGCGCATAGTCCAGGCGCGGCTGGGTCTCCGGCGCTGCGACGCCGGCCAGCGCCCGGGCGTAGGCCGCGCTGAGGGCACCGATCTCGGCACTGAGATCCGCCTGCGTGTGCGCGGCGGCATCCGACGATGCATGCCCGGCATGTGGCTCAGCAGCGGGCACGAGCTCATCGGATTCGAGCTGTTGGACGGTCTGGTCTTGCGGCACAGCCGGCTCCCTTCGTTGGATGGGTCCTTATGGTCTGAATCAGTGGCGGTGGAGCGAGTCGTATTGGACGGCGTGGCGAACCGGGGCATTCGGTGCTCCATAGCCGTGGTAGTTGCCGCGGCGTTCCACCATTTCGAAGAACACGCTGCCAACCGTGGCGGTGTAGAAGTGGAGGAATTCGCCCTTGGCGTCCCGGTCGTACAGGAGGTTGAGCTCCTTGAGAGTGGCCAGGAAGCCGGGTTCGAGGTCGAACCGGGCGTCCAGGTCCTCGTAGTAGTTGGCCGGAATCTCCAGGAACTCGAGGCCGCGATCGCGTGCGGACCGGGCCGTGGCCACGAGGTCGTCCACGGCGAAGGCGATGTGTTCCTGGTAGGTCTTGCGTGCACTCTGCGCCTGCTGCGCGGGGGCCAGGTTGAGGACCAGCCTGACCGCGCCGTTGCTGGTTTCCATGACCTGCGAGCGCACCAGGCCGCTGGGGCTGGGGACCTCGGCGAACGGCTGCGGCTCCAGGGCCAAAGCGCTGGTGTAGAAGAGGACAGCTTCGTCGAAGTGCTGCCACGGCTGGGCCAGGTTCACGTGGTCAATCACAGCGTTCCGCGAGGCACCGGAGTGTTCCAGCCCCTCGCCGAACTCGTGCGTCCAGGCAGCAGTGCCGTCCGGGCTGCCCTGGCACAGGAAGATCTCGGTGGAGTCCGGGGCGGAGATGCCCTGGAAGACTTCCTCATCGGCCTGGACCTTGCGGGCAACCACCGGCGCCTTGAGCTGCTGGGCGCGAGCGGAGGCAATCACTGGCGAATCGACGTCGAACCCCAAAGCGGCGATAGCCGGTTCCGCGTGCGACGCGGCCTGCTCGTTGATGATCACGCGGGCCTGGCCCATGGTCCACAGCTGGACGTCCTTGGTGCGGTGGCGGCCCTCGAACTCGAAGCCGAGCTGGCCCAGGAGCGTCTCGAGCTGTGCGGTGTCGTCGGCCTTGACCTCGGCGAAGTTGAAGCCGGCCGGCTCGTTCACCTTGGGCAGCGTGGCCAGTTCCATGGGATAACGACGGCGGGAGGCGCTGCCGTTGATCGCTGCGGCGTCCTCGGAGGTGCTCGCCAGCCATTTGGCGCTCTGCTCCTCCAGCCAGATCAGGGAGCGCATGGCGTCGACCGCAGTCCGCTCGACGTCGGACTGGCGGAAGACGTCGTTGAAGACCTCGAGGGAAACCGGGCCCGTGTAGCCGGCGCGGACCACGTGGCCCATGAACTTGGCGAGCTCGAACTGGCCTTCGCCCGGGAACACGCGGTAGTGGCGGCTCCAGGAGAGCACGTCCATGGAGAGCTTGGGGGCGTCGGCAACCTGGACGAAGAAGATCTTCTCAGCGTTGATCTGCTCGATCGGTGCCGTGTCCCAGTCGCGGGACAGGATGTGGAAGGAATCCAGGCAGGTGCCGAGGTTGGGGTGGTCCACCATTTCCACCAGCCGGTGCGCGTGCTCGTAGTCGCTGACGTACTTTCCCCAGGCCAGGGCTTCGTAGGCAACCTTGACGCCATGGGCCCCGGCCAGCTCGGCGAGTTCCGTCAGCTGGGAGGCGCGCAGTTCGTCGTCGTCGATCGTTGCAGTGGCGACGTTTGAGCAGACCAGGATGGTATCCATGCCAAGGCGGGACATGAGCTTGAACTTGGCCTCGGCCCGCTTGAGGTTGGCCTTCAGCAGGTCCGGGGTGACGCCGTCGAAATCGCGGAACGGCTGGTAGAGATCCAGGCCCAAGCCCAGATCCGCGGCCATTTTCCGCACTTCCTCGGGGCTCAGAGGCGAGGTGACCAGATCCTGTTCGAAGATCTCGATGCCGTCGAAGCCCGCGATGGCGCAGGCCTGCATCTTCTCTTTCAGTGTGCCGGAGAGGCAGACCGTGGCGATTCCGGTGCGCATCAGCGGCCTGCCTTGGCGAAAGCCGGTGCTTCCGTAGCGGCCAGCGCATCCTCGATGGCGATCAGCTCGAGGAAGTGGGCCCGCATGCGGTCCCGGTCGGCGTCGTGCCCTGTGAAGAGCCGGAAAGCGTCGGCCGCCTGACCGACTGCCATGCGGCCGCCGTCGAGAACGTCGCAGCCCTTGGCGCGCGCCTCGCGCACCAGCTGGGTCTCGATGGGGCGGTAGACGATGTCCGCAACCCAGTGCCGCGGTTCCAGCAGCTCGGTGTCCAACGGCAGTCCCGGGTGGGCGGCCATGCCGATCGGGGTGCAGTGCACCAGGCCGTCGGCCAGGGGCATCAGCTCAGGCAGTTCGGCCGGAGTGTGCGGCGTGACCGTGGCGGCCGGGAAGAGTCCGCTGAGTTCGGCGGCACGCTCTGCGGCCCTCGCCGAATCCATGTCCACCAGGTCCAGCGTGCTGACGCCGGCGGTCAGCAGGGCGTAGGCGACGGCGGACCCCGCACCGCCCGCACCGAGCTGGACGACGCGGTTGAGCTTGGCATCTGGAAGTCCGGAGGCCAGTGCCGCGCCGAAGCCGGAGAAGTCCGTGTTGTGGCCGATGAAACGGCCGTCCTGAATGAGGACCGTATTGACGGCACCCAGGCGACGGGCGTCGTCGGAGATTTCGTCAAGGTGCTCAAGCACGAGTTGCTTGCACGGGTGCGTGATGTTCAGGCCGTTGAAGCCCATGCGCTGGGCTGCGATGAGGAGATCCCCGACGGCGGCGGCCGGCAATGCCAGCTCCAGCAGGTCGATGGGGCGGTACAGCAAGCGAAGGCCCTGCACATCTGCTTCGCGTTCGTGCATGGGCGGCGTGAGCGACGGCATGACGCCTTCGCCAATCAGGCCCGCCAGTACGGACTCGGCTCGGTTGCTCATCCTAAAGCTCCTTTGACTTCAGCACCGCGGCCGTTGGCGCCTTGGGGGCCACCGGCCGGCCGGGTGCTTGACTCAGATTACTACACATGTTCACATTCCGCACGCATGTTCTTATCACGAACATTTGCTTTGCGGACTAACGGCTGGCAGACCCAACTGACTGGCAGTAGTGGTTGTTCTGAGCGCCCAAAACAACCACTATTGCGACCCAGTTGGGCCTAACGCTGGGGCAGGCGCGCCGCTAGTTCAGCCGCGGCCTCCTGGAGCAGGGGAACGTGGGCCAGGAGCGCCTCCATGCCGAGCCGGAACACCGGCACGGCCGTGGCGAGCGAGGCGAAGGCGTGACCCTGCGAGTTGAGGACAGGCACGGCCACGGCGCGCATGCCCAGCTCGTTTTCCTCATCCATGACCGCATAGCCCTGCCGCCGGACCTGTTCGATCTCGAGGCGGAAGGCGTCGCGATCGGTGATGGAGAACTCGGTGAGCGGCTCAAGCGCGAGCTCCTCGACGAGCCGGTGCCGCTCGGCGTCGTCGGCGAAGGCGATCAGCGCCTTGCCCACCGAGGTGGTGTGGAGTGCGCCGAGGTGGCCGGGATCGCTGGTGACACGGAAAGTCTGCGGACCGTCCACCTTGTTGACGGTCAGGTGATGGTCGCCGTCGCGCACGGACAGGATGGTGGCCTCGCCTGTGCGGGCGGTGACGCGCTGCAGGACCGGCAGCGCGGTGGCTGCGAAACCGTGGTGGTTGGACACCCTCTGGCCCAGCTGGAAGACGCGCAGGCCCAGATGGTAGCGGCGGCCGTCCGGCTCGTAGTCGACAAAGCCGTCGCGGGTCAGTGAGCCCAGCAGGCGGTAGGTGGTGCTGAACGGCAGCTCGGCATTCCTGGCCAGCTCCGAGGCGCTGGCGCCCTTCGGCTCATTACCCAGCAGCACCAGCAGCCCGAGGGCCTTGCCCACCATGTCGGTTTTTGTGTCCTCTTTCACATTCATAAGCTAAATGCTCTCACATGGTGAGAGCTATTTCTAGATGGTGAATAAAGTTCTTGACAAGTGACCATGCTCACAGCCATGATTTCTGTATTACGCAAGTAGCTCTCACCATGTGGCTACTGAATGGATCGGCCGGCGGTACCCACAAACCGGCACCGCAGCACCCTGGATTTATCCGCGACACCGTCGTCACACGAAGGAACCCCATGAGCCACACCCAGCCGTCCACGGTCCCGGGCACCGCAGCCCCGGCCGGGACGCCCAAGAAGGCCGCGCTTGCCAGCTTCCTCGGCAGCGCCGTCGAGTACTACGACTTCTTCATCTTCGGTTCGGCCGCCGCGCTGATCTTCCCGCACGTTTTCTTCCCCAGCGCGGACGCCAACGCGGCCATCATGTCCTTCGCCACCTTCGGCTTCGCCTACGTGGCCCGGCCGGTCGGCGCAGTCATCCTGGGACACTTCGGCGACCGCATTGGCCGGCAGAAGGTGCTCATGTTCACGCTCGTGCTCATGGGTGCCGCCACGTTCGTGATCGGCTGCCTCCCCGACTTCAAGACCATCGGCTGGTGGGCTCCGGTTCTGCTGGTCCTCGCCCGGCTCTGCCAGGGCCTCTCGGCCGCAGGTGAGCAGGCCGGCGCCTCCTCCATGACGCTTGAACACGCGCCGGACAACCGCCGGTCCTTCTTCACCTCCTGGACGCTCACCGGAACCCAGGGTGGCCAGATCCTCGCTGCCCTGGTCTTCATCCCCGTCGTCGCGCTCCCTGACGAGATCAAGTACGGCATCGGCTGGCGCATCCCGTTCTGGCTGAGCGCCGTCGTTGTGCTGGTTGCATACTTCATCCGCCGCACCCTGCACGAGCCGCCGGCCTTCGCCGAAGCCAAGAAGAACCACCAGATCTCCAAGCTGCCCGTGGCCGATCTGCTCAAACTGCACTGGCGCGACGTCCTCCGCGTGGTCTGCTGTGCGTTCATCGCTGCAGTGAGCACCGTGTTCGGAACCCTGGCCATCAAGTACGCCCAGGACGTAGCCCATGTGAGCAGCACCATCACTCTCTGGCTGGTGGTTGTGGCGAACCTCGTGGCTCTGGGCACGCAGCCGCTGTTCGGCATGCTGGCGGACAAGATCGGCCGCAAGCCCGTGTTCATCTATGGCGCCCTGGCCAGTGCGGTCCTCACGCCGGTGTTCCTGCTGACCCTCGAATCCGGCATCGTCCCGCTGATGTTCCTGGTGTCCGCGGTGTACTTTGCCTTCGGCTACGCCGCCGCCAACGCCGTGTGGCCGTCCTTCTACGGCGAAATGTTCAGCACGCGAGTCCGCTTCTCCGGCCTGGCCATCGGCACGCAGCTTGGCTTCCTCATGGCCGGTTTCGCCCCCGCGATCGTCACGGCCATCGGCGGCACCAAGGCCGGCGGCTGGATCCAGATCTCGATCTTCACCGCAGTCATCTGTGTCATCGCAGCGGTATCGGCCTCCACGGCCCGCGAATCCAGCAAGATCCCGACAGCGGAGCTCGGCCTGAAATAGGCAGTCGCCTCCCGGTCAAGCCACCCTGCGCGACACCGGCGCCGCACCCACGCCGGACCCGCGCGAGCGGACACTTGAGGCCCCGAAATCCGTGGATTTGGGGCCTCAAGTGCTCGTTCGGAGCATGCGGAATTCATCTTTCCGGCCAAGGGGGCCACATATACTGGCCCAATGTCTGACTGGGTATCCGAGGTTTGGTCCTTTACATTCACCACCTTCGTCAGCGCGGCCGCTGGAGTGGGGGCCGAGAAATTCTTCAATATCTCCGGCCGCGTAATTCAACCCCTGTGGTACAACACGTTCGGAAGAATCCACCGACGCCGGCGGCGGGCACAGGACGCGAAACTCATCGGCGGGGCAGAGACGTTTGCCGTCGGTGCCGCCCGGCATCAGATTTATGTCCGGCAGTTTGCGCCCCGGGGATTCTCCCCCGATCACCTCACTGCCCGCCGAGTTCCCGATCAGCCGGCACACGTCTTGATTGAAGATCTGCGCCAAGCCCTTCGCCCCGGCCAAGCGGCCGAGCTGCAAGAAGGCATCGATGCCAGGCGGTTGGAGCTGGATGCAGCCCCGGAAGCTTGGAACGCGGAGAAACTGGCCCTGCGACGGATCAGCGTTTCGCGTATCGGCACGGATGAAGAGCCCACCATCGACCTTGGCTATGCCGTCACAGACTACGCAACCTTCCAGGTCATAGCCAACGCGTGGGAGAAGCAGAGCAAGAACCTGGCCGCCGAGGGACAGGACCTCACTGCGGAAGATCTGCGGGACATACTGCCAGGCCTTTCGAACTCCTTTGGCATCAACCTCACGATTGAAACTGCTGACGACGATCTCCTGCTGACCCAACGCAGCGCCAAGGCCAGCAGCGCAAAGAATCTGCGGCACATCTCCGTGAACGAGGGCATGGCCCCGGCGGACATCGACCCAAGGACGGATCTGCCTGACCCATATCTGACAGCGCTAAGGGGCATCGAGGAGGAGTTGGGAATCGACCTCAACGACGAACCGGAAATCCGGAAGAGAATCACGTTCCACAGCCTCGTGTGTGATGTCACCCGCTATGAGTGGGCCCTGTTGGGACATGTGAATCTCACCCAGACGAAATGGACCAATGCCACGATCCAGGGTGCAAGAAAGCTGGGGGCTGCCCCGGACGACTGGGAGACCAATGAATTGACGTTCATTCCCTTCAACAGAAAGTCGCTCGAAGACGCACTGGGCGATGATTCCAATTGGGTGGGGCATGGCTACATGAACCTCCTGCTTTCGGCAATGTTCAGGCTTCGAAAGGACAGAAGCGCCTTCCTTGAAAAGGCACGCACGGTCCTGATGAGCGACAAACGGGCATAGAAGCACTTCCCCCGCGCGAGCGGACACTTGAGGCCCCAAATCCACGGATTCTGGGGCCTCAAGTGTCCGCTCGCGCTTCCATGTTCGAACCCGCGCCCACGCCCGACGCGCAGAACTAACCGGACGCTAACCGCAGCGAAATACCGTGGCAACATTGCCGCGCCACACTGGAATGGCCGGCAAGTGCAGGCACCAGCTCCCGCTCAGGAGGTCACGATGCTAAAGGAAGTTCAAAGCCACCCAACACGTATCCGCGCCATTGCCCAGCTCCACAGGGGCGACGAAATCGAGGCCCGCCTCTCCGTGGGACCCGCCTACGATGACGTGGTCATCCGCAAGGGCAAGGTCCAGGAAACGGCACCCGGAATCGGCGTCGTCTGGATCATGGACCATGCCTCGGGCATGCGGAAAGCCATCAATACCGACGAATGCAGCGTGTGGCGGGTCGCCTGAAGCCCGGCTTGACCCCATGCGCCCACTCAGCCGCCGGCCACGGACTGGATGATCAACACCTCCTGGCCGGCAACAACCTCCGTATCCAGACCCTTCAGACGCCGGACCTCATCGCCGTTCACGTAAATATTCACGTAGCGGCGGAGCGCACCGGTTTCATCCCGCAAGCGCCGGGCCAGCACCGGGTAATCCCCGGTCACCGAGTCCAGCAACCGTCCAACGGTCACAGCCCCGTCGGCGGACGCAGTCAGACAGGACTGTCCGCCGACGAGTGGCTGCAGGACACCAGGCAGCAGGACCGTGAAGTCAGCCACGACGGGCCCTATCCGGGCGCCGGGGCGCTGACGGCAAAATCGCCGACGACGACGGCGGCCCGGACGCACAGCACGTCCGGCAGGTGTGAGACCACCTCGGTAAACGTCTCGCCCTCGTCGGCACTGGCATAGACAAAACCGCTGCGCGTGCCGAAGTAGACGCCCGTCGGTTCAGCTGAATCCACTGCTGCCGCATCGCGAAGCACCGCGTTGTATTCGTGTTGCGGCAGGCCGGAGTCCAGGCGCCGCCAGGTTTCCCCCGCGTCGTCGGTACGGTGGACGGCAAGCTTGCCGTCGGGCGGGATCCTATGGCTTTCAGCCTTCATGGGGATCACCCAGGCGGTTCCGCTTCGACGGGGATGCGCCAAGACTGTGAAACCGAAGTCTGCGGGCAGGCCCTCCGCGATCGATTCCCAGTTCCCGCCGTCGTCGTCCGTGCGGTACACGCCGCCGTGGTTCTGCGCGTAGAGGCGGCCCTCGACGCCGGCATCCGCGGCGATCTTGTGCACGCACTGCCCGAATTCTGGGTACTGGTCTGGAAGGAACTCCGCCTGGATGCCTTTGTTGCGCGGCTCCCAGGAGCCTCCTGCATCCGTCGAGCGGTAGACGCCGCCGGTGCTCATCGCGACCAGCACACGGTCCCTGTTTGGGTCAAGCACGAACGAATGCGCCGCGGGGCCGCCGAAGCCGGATCCCCATTCAGTCCGGTGTGGGTGGTCCCAGAGGCCGCGGTTCAGTTCGAAGTGCTCGCCGCCGTCGGTGGATTTCCACACCGAGATCGGCTCGCAGCCCGCCCACACCACCCCCGGACGGGACTCCGCGTCGGGGTGGATCTGCCAGACGCGCTCAAGCGCCGCCTCCGTGTCCTCGGGGAACTTGATTGCGCCGTGCTCCGGTTCGGTCCAGGTAGCGCCCAGGTCGTCGGAGTGGGCGACGGTGGGGCCCCAGATTTCGGAGCGCACGCCTACGAGGATTCTGGTTCGGCCGTCCCGCGTGTCGATCCCGATGCTGGGGACTTCGCTCATCAGGAAGTGCGGGCCGGAGAGGGACCATTCCTGGCGGTCCGTGCTGGTTGCCAGCCACAGTCCTTTTTTGGTCCCGATCGCTAAGACATAACTCTCTGCGGTAGCCATGAACCCCATGCAACCACGCACGCGCGGGAGCCGCAACGGGTATTTGGGCAAGGCCCGAGACAGTTTCCGTGCAGGGAAGCCTCAGTCCACAAACTCCGACTGCGTCTCGATGAAGTCCCAGTCGGCCTCGGTGAGGACGCCGCTGACGTCGTCGGGATGCGGACCGCCGGCTTCAGCGATGTGCTGGATCACCTGCAGCGGCAGTTCCTCTGCCCTCAGGTTGTCCCGCAGCCATTCCTTGCTCTCGATGTTGATATCCAGCCACCACATGAAGATTTCCATGCCGGACCACCTCTCCCTCGGCTTAACGGTAGGCCCGGCCGCGGAGCACCACAAGAGCAGGCGCCGGAGCCCGCAAACCCTTGTCGCGGACCCCGCGGAGGGCCACCCTTGAGGTAGGGACCATGCGGGTTCATGGTCCGGGCGTGGAGGGGGCCTGGCGTGGACGCTGACATTGAGCTGGAGATCGATTCCGGTTCAGAACACGGCGAATACACGGTGCGCGTCGTGGAGGCTCCGGCGGGCGGACATGCATCCGGGACCTTCACCCTCGACGTCGCCGGCATCCTTGAGCGGCGGGCCGAACTGGAGGCGACGGTGCTGGCGTCGTCCGTGGCGGCACGGCGCACCACGCCGGTCATGGAACTCCCCGTCCGGGGTGTGGGGCAGGAACTCTTCCAGGCCCTGTTTACGCGGGAGGTCTATGGAACGTACCGGGCCAGCCTGGGGGCCGCCCAGCATGCGGGGCAGCAGCTGCGCGTGGTGCTGCGGCTCGCGGCCCCGGAGCTCGCGGCCCTGCCGTGGGAGATGCTGTTCGACCCCGAGACGGAGTCGTACCTCTGCCAGACCGAACCCCTCCTGCGCCACATTCCGGCGCCCGACTACCACCTGAACCCGCTCGACATCACGCCGCCGCTGCGGATCCTGGGCATTGTGGCCAGCCCGCGCGATCTCCCCTCCCTGAACGTCGACGCCGAAAAGGACCACCTGACGCAGGCCCTGGCCGGGCCGGTTTCCGAAGGCCGCATCGAGCTGGTCTGGGCGGCCGGCGGAACCTGGGACGCGGTGCAGGCCGCGCTGCTGGCCGGGCCATGGCACGTGGTGCACTTCATCGGCCACGGCGACTACGACGCCCGCGCGGACGAAGGCAGGATCGCCCTGGAGGGGCCGGACGGCCGCGCCGCGATGGTGCGGGCGGTCCGCCTCATGGCGCTGCTGAGCATCGCCGCACCCCGCCCCCGCCTGGTGGTCCTGAACTCGTGTTCCTCGGGAGAAACGGGCCAGGCCGACCTTTTCTCCGGCACGGCGGCCTCTTTGGTGCGCAGCGGGATCAGCGCCGTGGCGGCCATGCAGTTCGCCATCAGCGACTCCGCGGCCATCGCCTTCGCGCATGGGTTCTACGCGGCGATCGCCAACGGCCGGGCCGTGGACGAGGCGGCCCGGGTCGGCCGGATCTCCGTCATGGCCAGCCCGGACGGCACCCTGGAATGGGTCACGCCCGCCCTGTATGTGCGGGGCGGATCCACCCAGTTGTTCACGCTCGCGGCCCCTGCCAAGCCTCCGACGGCGGCCAACGCCGCCGCGGTCCCCGCGCCTTTCGCCGCACCCGTTCCGCCCGCCGCCGCGCCGGGGCTTTTCGCGGCGCCGGTGCCGGTACCGGGGACCCTCTCGGACGCAGACGCCCTGCGGCTGAAGGAGCGGGCGCACAAGGCGCAGTTGCGTGCCCTGTATGTGCAGGCGACGGCGGAGCTCCGCACCAGGAACTTCGGGCCGGCGGCGGAACTGTTCGACGACGTCCTGGCGCTGGAACCCGGCTACCGGGACGCCCAGGCCCTGCGTGACTCGGCACTGCGCCAGCTTGAGCTGGCCGAGCAGTACGGGCATGCCCGCGAGGCCGAGGCCGCCCAGGACTGGGGCGGCGCGGCGGAAATCTACGCCCTGCTGGAGGGCGAAGCCGGTTACCCCGATGCCGGCGAGCGCAGGAAGGACTGCGAGCGCCGGCAGCGCGTGGCAGAACTGCAGAGCGAACTCCGGTACCACGCACAGCGGGGCAGCTGGCAGGCGGTGCTGGATGTCGCCGTCGAGCTTGAGGCCCTGGACCCGGCCGAGGCGGACCCGGACGGGCTCACGACGGCGGCCCGCACCGAATTGCGAGGCACCCCGGCAGCGCCCGCGGCGGAGGAACCCGCGCCGGCAGCGCCCGCGGCGGAGGAACCCGCGCCGGCAGCGCCCGCGGTGGAGGAGCCGCCGGCTGCCGTGGCGGTGCCAGAAGCGCCGCTCGCCAAGCCGGTGCCCCAGCGTCCGGCCGCCCTTCCCGAAGCTGCAGCCCCGCGGGCCCCGGCCACCCCGGTTCCCGTCCCGCCGAGCCCGGCGCCGCCGTCGGCCCCTGTCCGGCGCCCGGTTCCCGCCCCATGGGAGTCGTGGCTGGGACTAGCCGGCGGGCTCCTGCTCGCGGTGGCCGGCATCGTGGGCGCTGGCGCAGTCACCGAGTACTACTGGTACGTCTACAAGATGGATTCCGGCGCTACTTCGCTGGCGCTGGCCCTGGGCTTGCTGATTCCGGCAGCGCTGCTGGCAATGGCGGCGGCCGGAGTACCCACGCGTGCAGTCGCGGGCCGGCTGCTGCTGGCGGCGGCGGCACTGTCCTCGACGGTCCTTGGCTGGGCTGGGCTTGAAAGGATGTCCGTGCCGACGGCCGCCTTCCTGACCGTTCTCCAAGGCACCGCCGCCCTGGCGCTGGGGATCCTGTGCGTCCGGGAGCCATGGCCTCGGAGGGTAGCCGGATGGATCCTGGGCTTGTCCCTGACGGCAGTGGCCCTCGCTTGGATCCGCGAGGAACCGCTCTTCTTCCAACTCAGCTATTTTGTCCCGCTGACCCTGGCCGGGCTGGTGGTGGCATGGGTGTCCCGGCCGTGGCAAGCGCCGGATCCCGGCGGCGGGGAGCATCCGCTGCCCCAGGCGCACTCCGGGGCGGGCCTCGCCCCCGCTTCGACGCTTGCCAGTCCCCGGCCAGTGAATCCGCGGTTGCTGCTCAGCGGAGGCTTGGTGCTTGCTGCCTCCGGCACGTGGGCAGCGTGGGGGCAGGGTGTGATCCTTGTGGACGAAGGTTGGTGGTGGGAGGGCGGCCGCGAGATCCTCCGTCTCTTGCTGGGGCTGGCAGTTCCGCTCGGCTACATCCTGGTCCTTGCCGGGCTGCCCGGCCGGCCGGTCCGCGGCAAAGTCCTGCTGGGCGTGGCGATCGCGGCGGTGGCGCTGCATGGCGGCTCCGTGGATGTGGAAGTCGATCCCGACTACGTCCCGTTGCGCGTGGCTCTGAGCCTTGTGGCCAGTGCCTGCGCCGTGGCCGCGCTGATGATTGCCCGCCGCAGCCAGCCCGAACTTCAGCCTGCGCAGTGGCTCCTGGCCGCTCCCCTGGTGCTGCAGCCGATCATCTGGATCCCCAGCAGCGGAGCCTTCGTGGTTGTCCATCTGGTCCTCGTGGCCGCCGCTGGCACCGCCCTTGCCGTCCTTGCACGGCGGGCCGCAGCCCGCCCCGCCGGTCCCCGATAGGAACCCCATGACCCAGCTGCTCGAGTTTCCCACCGACGACGGCGGCACGGTCACCGTTGAAGTGTCGACGGCGGCCGGCGGGGTGGTGGTCCGCGGCGGCGACCATTCAGGCATGTTCGCCCGTGCCCAGCAGACGTTCGAGAGGGCGCTGGGGCACATCCGGCCGGCCGTCCAGGGGGTCATCGACGAACTCCTGAGCCTGGAGCACCGCCCGGACGAGGTGACCGTGACGTTCGGCATCGACCTGCACGCCGAGGCGGGCGCCTTCATCGCGGCGGCCAGCACGACGTCGAACTTCAACGTTACGCTGACGTGGCGCCGGGCGCCTGGAACACCCCGGCCCGGAACAGCCCAGCCCAAAGCGGACGGTTTTGACTCCGAATGAGCCCCCGCGCTTTGCGCACTGCTTGCCGTACGGGCAGGGCGACGGCCTGTTCAAGGACCGCGGGCCGGGCCACAATGAAGTATGTCTCCGGAGAGTTTCAGCGGCCCGGTTCCGTTGGTGGTGGGCGTCCTGCCCGGCCAGCACAGCGAGGTACTGAAGACCGCGCGCATGCTTGCTGAGGGGCTGGGAACGCCCATGGTCTGCGCCTATGTGGACGAGGCCAGCTATCTGGTGGAATGGGATCCGTCCAGGGAAACCCACCGCATGTCCCTCCATCCAGAGAAGGTCGACGCCGATCTTGAGGCGGTCCGCGACGATCTGGCCGCGTTCATCAAGACCGCCTTGGAAGGGAGCCCTGCGGAGTGGACCGTGCGACTCCTTGCCGGTGATCCTGCCCGCGCGATCGGCCGGCTGGCCGCGGATGTGCATGCCTCCATGATCATCGTCGGCACGCCGGAACCGGGGCTGGGGCACCGGATCTCCGAGGCTCTGAACGGCTCGGTGGCGTCCTGGCTGAGCCACCACCAGCACACGCCGGTGCTGATCGTGCCGCCCGCCAAACACCGCAGGGGCTGAGCCGGACGAAGCCTTCACACCGGCACCGCAATGCGAGTCTTGTGCCCACCGGCGGGCAATCCGGGCCTAGCACAAGCCCCTAAAAAGTAAAGTCAAAGTACTTATTCGAGGTGCTGGCCAAGGCCCTGATCGGCCCGTAGAGTATTTAAAGCAGGCAAGCAAAGCACCTGCTCAAAGGCCGCTCCGGAGTGCATATCCCCCAATAATGCACTCCGGAGCTCTTTGTTTAAACGGAAGCTTCGGGGCTGTGGAAACGGGCGCTCGACCTACCCGGCCACAACCCAAATGGCCGCCGCCGCGACGGGGCCGAGGTCGGCGTCGTGGTCGCTGCCCTGCCGCCGGATGGTGGTGACATCCGTGTACGGCCGCCGCTCGCGGACCGTCAGCCGGACATCCGGGGCCAAGCCCAATTCCGTGAAGTAGCGGAGCATCTCGGGGTCGTCGTCGGAGATGCGGGTGATGACCACCTCCGATTCCGGGCCGGCATCGGAGAGCAGGATGCCCTCCGGGGGGTGCGGCTGGCCGTCCGCCGTGGGGATGGGGTCGCCGTGCGGATCGCGCGTGGGGTGGCCGAGGTGATTGTCGATCCTGGCAATCAGGGAATCCGAGACGGCGTGCTCCAGAATTTCCGCCTCGTCGTGCACTTCGTCCCAGCCGTAGCCAAGGACCTGCACCAGGAAGGTCTCCAGGAGGCGGTGCCTGCGGACCATCGCCACGGCATTTTCGCGGCCCTCGGCCGTCAGTTCGATGCTGCCGTAGGGTGCGTGCGTGACCAGGCCCTGCTTGGCCAGCTTCTTGATGCCGTCCGATGCCGTGGAGGGCCGGACGCCCAGCCGTTCCGCCATGACACTGACCGTGATCGGCGTGGAGGTCCACTCTGTGGCACTCCAGATCAGCTTGAGGTAGTCCTGGGCAGCGTGGCTCAAATCCGAAACGGGCATATCCGATGATATCAACGGAAAGCTGACTGTTAGACTTGCCTAACAAATATGTTAGGCCTATTGAACAGTGTTGTTTCAGGAGGAGCCGTGGCCAAACTTCCGGTACAGGACGGGCCCGCACTGCCCAGCAGGCGCTCGATGATTTCGGGCGCCGCGGCAATGGCCGCCCTCCCCGCCTTCACGGCACTCCATGACCACAGCGGCGGCACCCCGCCGCCGTCGGGCACGCCGGCGTCGGGCACGCCGGCGTCGGGGATCTTGACGTCGGGCACCCGCGCCACCAGCCCCACGGCCCTGGGCAACCATGCCGGCCACGCGGGCTTCGCCGGTGGCGCAGTGCCGCCGGACCGCGCCGGCATCGACCCCACCGCGATCCTGCGGGACTTCGACCGCGGCAAGACCAGCACCCTGCCGGACGGCCGCACCCTGCGCGAATGGGACATCGTCGCCGTCGACAAGGACTTCGAGATCGCGCCCGGGGTCACGTTCCCGGGCTGGTGCTACAACGGCAGGATCCCCGGCCCCACGCTCTGGGCCCGTGAGGGCGACGCGTTGAGGATCAATTTCACCAACGCCGGCGCCCACCCGCACACCATGCATTTCCACGGCATCCACCGCGCCGAAATGGACGGCACGCCGGGGATCGGCGCCGGCTCGATCGCGCCGGGCCAGAGCTTCAGCTACGAGTTCGACGCCACCCCGTTCGGCACGCACCTGTACCACTGCCACCAGTCGCCGCTGGCGCCGCACATCGCCAAGGGCCTGTACGGCGGCTTCATCATCGAGCCGCGCGCGGGGCGCCCCACGGCCGATGACGAGATGGTCATGGTCATGAACGGCTACAACACCGACGGCGGGGACGACAACGAGTTCTACTCCGTCAACGGCCTGCCGTTCCACTTCATGGACCACCCCGTGCAGGTGAAGCAGAACGCGCTGGTGCGGATCCACCTCATCAATGTCCTGGAGTACGATCCCATCAATTCCTTCCACGTGCATGGCAATTTCTTCCACTACTACCCCACCGGGACCATGCTCACGCCCAGCGAATACACGGACACCGTCTCCCAGGTGCAGGGCCAGCGCGGCATCGTGGAGATCCGTTTCCCTTACCCGGGCAAGTACATGTTCCACGCCCACAAGACCGAGTTCGCCGAGCTCGGCTGGATGGGCTTCTTCGAGGTGGAGCCGGCATGAGCCCCGACGACATGAACACCGAGGAAACCACGACGGCGGCCGCCTCCGGCCGTCGTCCGGCACCGCGGCAGCCGCTGGGGCAGCAGGGGCCTGGACAGCAGGGGTCTGGGCAGCAGCGGCCAAGGCAGCGCTGGTTTGGGCAGCGCTGGCTGCTCGGGCTGGGACCGCTCGCGCTGATCGCCATCCTCCTGGGGCTCTTCACGCTCTTGAACGGACCCGGACTGGCCAAGCTCGGCGCGGAAATCCCGCCCAAGGAAGTGGCCGTCGTCGAGAACGTCCGCCTCACCCCCGGCCAGATCGAACTCACGGTCCGCAACGAAGGACCGGACCCGGTCTCGATCGCCCAGGTCAACGTCTCGGACTACTACGCAGCATTCACCCAGACGCGGGAGACCATGGCCCCGCTCGAATCGAGCACCATCACGGTCATCTACCACTGGGTGGACGGCGACCCCTACGAGATCGCCCTGGTGACGTCCAACGGCGGCAAGATCCTGGCCACCATCGACGCCGCAGTGGCCAGCCCGGAGCGCGGCAACTCGTTCTTCGGCCTTATGGCTTTGCTCGGCGTCTACGTTGGCGTCATCCCGGTGGCACTGGGCATGCTGTGGATGCCGTTCATCCGCCGCTCCTCCGCCGCGTGGGTGCAGTTGCTGCTCGGCGTCACCGTGGGCCTGCTGGTCTTCCTGGCGTTCGACGCCACGCTCGAAGGCATGGAAATCGTGGCGGACAACAGCTCGTTCGGCGGACCGCTGCTGGTGCTCCTGGGGGCCTTCGTGGCCTACCTGGTGCTTGAGGGAACCGACGCGTGGATGCGCAGGCGGCAGGACGCCGGCATCGCTGGGGCCAGCGCCGGCGCTTTAGGCACCCCCGGACAGCCTGCTGCGCTGCCGCCGCGGCGGCTCGCACTGCTGATCGCCATCGGCATCGGGCTGCACAACCTGGGCGAGGGCCTGGCCATTGGCTCAGCCTATGCCGTAGGGTCCCTGGCGCTCGGGGCCACGCTGATCGTCGGCTTCGCCATCCACAACACCACCGAAGGGCTGGCCATCGTCACGCCGCTGGCCAAGCAGCCGCCCACCCTGGGCCGCCTGGCGGTGCTGGGCCTGATCGCCGGCGCCCCCGCCATTGCCGGGGCATTGATAGGTGCCACGGTTTACCAGCCGAGCATTTCGGCCTTCCTGCTGGGTGTGGGCGCCGGGGCCGTGGCCCAGGTGGCCGTCAAGATCCTGCCGCTGCTCCGGGACAAGGAAGGCAGCGACACTGACGGCGGCGGGAAGGCCGGGCGCACCCTGACGCCGGTGACCAGCGCCGGCATCATCCTCGGCATGCTGGTGATGTTCGCGACCGGACTGCTGGTCCAGGCATAGCCGGGAGTCCTAGGCTGGACCCATGGCCAGGGTTCGCGTTAACGGGGTCGATCTCTACTACGAGGAACGCGGTGACGGCGTGCCGATCCTCGGCATCCACGGAACCCCGAGTTCGGCCGTGATGTGGGAGGACGCAGCCGGGGAACTCGCCGAGCACGGGCGGTGCATCACCTATGACCGCAGGGGCTTCCACCGCAGTGCGCCACCCGTTTCCTTCGATCGCATCGACCTGCTTGAGCACGTGGACGACGCCGCCGCGCTCCTTGCATCGCTGCATGCCGGCCCGGCGGTGGTCATCGGCCGCAGCACCGGCGGCGTAATCGCCCTCGGTTTCGCACTCCACTTCCCGGACAAGGTAAAGGCCCTTGTCCTGCTGGAGCCTGCCCTGTTTGCGATCGATCCGGAAGCCTCCATCTGGGCCAGCGAGCTGCGCCGGAGGGTCCTCATCACGTCGGAAGAAGACCCTTCCTCGGCCGCCGAAACCGTGGTGCGCGATGCTCTCGGCGACGAGACCTGGGAGTCCTTTCCGGACGAACTGAAGGCCATGTTCTCCGGGACAAGCCCTGCGGTTCTGGCGGAGATGCGGGGGCACGGCCTGGACCTCAGCGAGGATCCGCTCGATCTCGGTGAAGACGAACTTGCCGGTATACGCCGGCCCACGTTGATCATTTCTGCCGAGGATTCCCCTGCGGCCTGCCGGCTGGTGAACGCCCGGCTGGCAGGTGCCCTGCCCTACACCGAAACCGTACTTGTCCCGGGCGGCCATCTCATCAATCCCGCCCACCCTGCAGTCCTGGCGTTCATCGACCGGATCACGGCGCGTCCGTCGTCGTGGGGAGAGTCATGAAAAATACCCCCAGGGGGTACTTGCCTTGATACCCCCATGGGGTATACCTTTGGGTGCATGAGCACGGTAGATCTGAGCATCACAGCCCCAGTCGTCGGCGTCGGGCATGAAGTCCACGCCCAGCACGGCTACTCCGCCAACAAGGACGCCTACCTGCGCCGGCTGAAACGCATCGAAGGCCAGGTCCGCGGCATTGCGCGGATGGTGGAGGAGGACAAGTACTGCATCGACATCCTCACGCAGGTCGCGGCCGTCACCAAGGCCCTGCATGCCGTCAGCCTCGGGCTCGTCGAGGAGCACATCGGCCACTGCGTGGTCGGCGCCGCCTCCGAGCCGGATCCCGGTGCTCGCGCCGAACAGATCGACGCCAAGGTCAAGGAGGCCACCGATGCCATCGGGCGCTTGCTGCGGTAATTCCGCCACGTCACACCACACCATCCAACTCACCACCAAGGAGCACGCCATGAGCCAGACCATCCAGACCAACGTCAACGTTTCGGGCATGACCTGCGGCCACTGCATCTCCAGCGTGAGCGAAGAACTTGAATCCCTCGCCGGAGTGGAAGAGGTCGCCGTGGACCTGAACCCCGGCGGCATCTCCACAGTGACCATCACGTCCACCCAGCAGCTCTCGCGATCGGAAATCGGCGAGGCCGTTGCCGAAGCCGGCTACCTCGTGGTGGCCAACGAAGCCTAGGAGTTCCCCTTGGACAAGCAGGACATCCTCCAACAGCCCGGAACCCGGGTCATCGAGCTCGACATCGAGGGCATGACCTGTGCCTCCTGTGTCAGCCGCGTGGAGCGAAAACTCGGCAAACTTGACGGCGTGGAGGCCCTGGTCAACCTCCCCCTGGAATCAGCCCACGTCACGGTCCCGGCAGCCATCACCGACCAACAAATCGTGGACACGGTCAACGCCACAGGCTACAAAGCCACAGTCCGAGAATCCCCCAGCCACACCCACCACGTCCACACCCACGAGCAGCACGACGGCGGCCACTCCCACGGCGGAACGGAACACGACCACAGCGGCGGCGCGACACATATGCGGCAGCATGCGTCTAAGCGAGGCACGAGCGAGCATGCAGAGCATGTGGGTCGTGAGGCCGCGGCAGGTGACCACCAGGCGCACACAGACCACATGTCCCACGGTCCCGCGGCGTCCAAGCTGCGCCCGCGGCTTATCGCCGCGGCCATCCTCACGGTGCCGGTGTTCGCGATTTCGATGATCCCCGCCGTGCAGTTTGCACACTGGGGCTGGGTGGCGGCGGCGCTGGCATTGCCGGTGGTGACGTGGGCGGCCTGGCCCTTCCACCGTGCCGCGGCCATCAACGCCCGCCACTTCGCGTCCACCATGGACACGCTGGTCTCCATCGGCGTGCTGGCCGCATACCTGTATTCGGCGTGGCAGCTGTTCGCCAACCCGATGATGACGGAACACCCCGGCATGGAGTCCATGGACGGGATGGGCGGAGGGCTGTACTTCGAGGTGGCCGCCGTGGTCACCACGTTCCTGCTCCTGGGCCGTTACCTCGAGGCCAACGCGAAGGCCAAGGCCGGCGATGCCCTCAAGGCCCTGCTGAGCCTGGGCGCCAAGGATGCCACAATCCTGGTCGACGGCGTGGAGCACAAGATTCCGGCGGACCAGCTCGAGGTGGGCGACGTCTTCGTTGTCCGTCCGGGTGAGAAGTTCGCCACGGACGGCGTGGTCACCCACGGCGCGTCCGCCGTCGACACCTCGCTGGTGACCGGCGAATCGGTGCCGGTGGAAGTCGGACCGGACAGCCCCGTCACCGGCGCCACGATCAACACCTCCGGTAGGCTGCTGGTCCGCGCCACACGCGTCGGCGCGGACACCACGCTCGCGCAGATGGGCCGGCTGGTCAGCCAGGCGCAGACCGGCAAGGCACCCATTGCACGGCTCGCGGACCGGATCAGCGCGGTCTTCGTGCCCGTGGTGCTGGTGATTGCTGTCCTCACGTTTGTGCTGTGGCTCGTTTTCACCGGCGAGGTGAACGCCGCATTCACCGCCGCCGTTGCAGTGCTGGTCATCGCCTGCCCCTGCGCCCTGGGACTCGCAACGCCCGTCGGCCTGCTGACCGGCACGGGCCGCGGCGCCCAGCTGGGCATCCTCATCAAGGGCCCGCAGGTCCTCGAGGACACCCGCACCGTTGACACCATCCTGCTGGACAAGACCGGCACGGTGACCAGCGGCAAGCTCGCCGTGGACCACACCCTGGCCCTGAACGGGCACTCCGGCACCACTGTCCTCACCCTGGCGGGCGCGGTGGAGGCCGCCTCCGAGCACCCCATCGCCCACGCGATCGCCGCCGCGGCGAAGGCAGGACTGCCCGACGGCGCCGCCCTCCCCGCGGTGGAAGGCTTCACCTCCGCCCCCGGCGGCGGGGTCCGCGGCACCGTGGTGCTGGAGGGCACCGCCAGCACGGTCGTCGTCGGGCGGTCCGGCTGGCTCGACCAGAACGGCATCGCCCCCGACGCCGCCCAGCAGGGCACTCTCTCGGCCCAGGAAAACGGCGGGGCCACCGCCATCTGGGTGGCCGTGGACGGCCAGGCTGCCGGTATCGTCAGCCTGCGCGATACCATCAAGCCCGGCTCCGCGGCCGCGATCGCGCGGCTCAAGGAACTCGGCATCCGCCCCATGCTGCTGACCGGGGACAACGCCGCCGTGGCCGCCCAGGTGGCTGCCGCCGTCGGGATCGCGCCGGAAGACGTGCTGGCCGGGGTCCTGCCGGAAGGCAAAGTGGAGGCCGTGCGGAAACTGCAGCAGCAGGGCGCCACGGTGGCCATGGCCGGCGACGGCGTCAACGACGCCGCTGCCTTGGCGCAGTCGGATCTGGGCATCGCCATGGGATCGGGCACGGACGTGGCCATCGAGGCCGCGGACCTGACCGTCATGGGCAGCGACCTCGGGCAGCTGGTGCAGGCCATCGAGTTGTCGCAGAAGACGCTGCGGACCATCAAGGTCAACCTGTTCTGGGCGTTCTTCTACAACGCGGTGGGCATCCCGGTGGCGGCCCTGGGCCTGCTCAACCCCATGATCGCCGGCGCAGCGATGGCGGCGAGCTCGGTCCTGGTGGTGGCGAACTCCCTGCGGCTGCGCTCCTTCGGCAAGTAGCCGCCGAGCGGCAAGTCAGGCAGTACCGAAGCGGACGGCCGCCCTGGCCCTGGCCTTGGCGGCCTCCTCTTCGCGGTTCCGCGCCGGTGCATGCGTCACCAGTGCATCCAGAAGGTGCTGGGTGATGTGCGCGATCTCGTGCACGGCCTCCGCGAAGGCCTCCTCGTTGGCCTTGGACGGCTTGGCGGTTCCGCTGATCTTGCGCACATATTGCAGCGCGGCGGCCTCCACCTCGGCACTCGTGGCGTGCGGTTCGAAGTTATGCAGGGTCCGGATATTGCGGCACATACAACCATGCTAGCCATGGGCAGTGCTGCATGGGGAGGCGTCCCCATCGACCCGCCCTGGGAAATCCGATAGTTTCATGTCAATGGATCTTCCGGACAAACCGGAGGCCTCTGGGGATGCCGAACGGTTCGGATCCGACCACTTGAAGGAGAATGACATGGCTATTTGGGGTGCAGACGTTGAGCAGCTTCGCGGTTTGGGCGGCAAGCTGCAGGCAGGTGCCGAAGTAATCCTGGAGCAGCGCTCCCAGCTGAACGCCGCTCTCAACGCGACCGACTGGAAGGGTCCCGACTCCGACAAGTTCCGCGACGAGTGGACCAGCCAGCACGCCGGCAACCTGCAGAAGGTCGCTGACGCACTGCGCGAGGCAAGCAACAACGTGAAGCGCAACGCCGAGCAGCAGACGCAGGCTTCCCAGAGCTAAGACCAAGCTCAACGGCAGGGCCCGGACGCACCAGCGTCCGGGCCCTGCCGCCTTAAGTCCGGCTGGCGAGCATTCCTAGGCCTTGGTGGCCGGCACCTTCGGCAGGGGTTCGACGTCGTTCGCGTGGTCCAGTTCGGCAGCAAGAACGACGGCGCCGGGCTGGGACTCGTTACGGCGGGCACCGCGGAGTTCGTCCACGCGGACCAGCACCACGCCGGCAACAATGAGTCCGCCGCCCATCAGCTGGATGGGTCCGGGCAGTTCGCCCAGGAGCAGCCACGCCCACACCACGGCGAAGAGCACCTCTGTCAACGAGACGAAGGAGGCCACCTTGGAGCCGAGGCTGCGGGCGGCCATGATCCCGGTGACGTAGGACAGTACGGTGGCCAGCACCACCAGCCCGGCCAGGGAAAGCCACCACGGGGTGGTCCAGGGACCCAGGCTGGTGTCGGCGGTGTTGAAAGTCATGGGCAGCAGTCCGGTGAGACCGGCGATCCAGATGACCACGGCTCCCACCAGGAGCCCGCCGGCGGCCATGACCAGCGGCGGGAGGGTGTCGTTTTCCTTGGCCGTGATGAAGAAGTAGATCACCAGGCACACCGCTGCGGCCATGCCCCACAGCACGCCGACGAAGTCCACCTTGACGGCACCGGTGAGGTCGAGGACCAGCACAAGACCGCCCAGGGAAAGCAGGGAACCGGCCGCAGTGAGCGCCCTGGGCCTGCGCCGGCTGGCTATCCAGAGCCAGAGCACGATCATCACGGGGGCCAGGTACTCCAGGAGCAGCGCCACCCCCACGGACAGCCGGGATACGGCATTGAAGTAGAAGAGCTGGCAGCCGGCCACGCCGATCACGCCGAAGAGCGTGATGGTCAGCCAGTTGTCCTTGAGCTGGTGCCAGCGTCCGCGGAGAACCACGACGGCGGGGATCGCCAGGATCAGCGCCGCGCCGCTGAGGCGCAGGGCCACCGCAGCACCGGGGGTCCATCCGGTTTCCAGCAGGGATTTGGCAAACGAGCCGGACAAGCCGAAGACGGCGGAGGAGAACAAGGCAACGCCGAGGCCCGAGGCCATGAATCCTGCCG
This sequence comes from Arthrobacter sp. CJ23, assembly GCF_024741795.1. Classification (NCBI taxonomy): domain Bacteria; kingdom Bacillati; phylum Actinomycetota; class Actinomycetes; order Micrococcales; family Micrococcaceae; genus Arthrobacter; species Arthrobacter sp. CJ23. The sequence goes on from NZ_CP102950.1 coordinate 4,521,761, forward strand.
AATCAGCCGGGGTTTTTGCAGCTGACACAGCAGCCTCCTGTCAGGAGTAAAGTTAGGTGTTGGTCATGACAATACTCTCGAATCATGTAAGGAGTCAAAGTGCTGTTTGCGCCTGACACCGAGGTGGCCCTCCGCAGCGTGGTCAATCTGATCAACACGGCCGCGAACGGGGAGGATTCCCTCCGGACGCCGGCCGATCTGAATGCCTTCCTGGACGCCGAGGAATTCACCGGCACACGGGCCGGAAACGAGGCGGAGTTGCGCAGCGTCAAGCGCCTGCGGAGCCTGCTGGCCTCGTTGTGGTCGGCCGAGGAAAGCACTGCGGCCAAGACCGTGAACCAGCTGCTCGCCGAGGCCAAGGCCCTCCCGCAGCTGGTCAAGCACGATCACTGGGACTGGCACCTGCATGCCACCACGCCCGAGGCGCCGCTGGCCGACCGCATGGGCGCCGAGGCTGCGATGGCGATCATCGACGTCATCCGCAGCAAGGAAATGGACCGGATGCGGGTGTGCGCGGCGGACGACTGCGACGCCGTCGTGCTGGACCTCAGCCGCAACCGCTCAAGGCGCTACTGCGACACGGGAAACTGCGCCAACCGGGCGCACGTCGCGGCCTACCGGGCACGCAAGGCGGCCGGCGCGGAGTAAGCCGCCCACCGGCGTCGTCGCCTCAGCCAAAGGCGGGGAGGGGCCGGAAACTTAGCGGTCGCCGTCGGGAGTGTCAGTCTCGCCGTCGACGGCGGACGGGGTGGAAGGCGCGGCGGGGCCGGCAACCGAACCGTGGCCGCGGCTCGGCTTCCTGGAGCTCAGGTTGACGCCCGAGCCCTGGCCGAGGTGCTCCGCGTTTTCCTTGTGGCTCATCGACAGCATTGCAGCGACCACGAGGCTCACGATGAAGGCGATGCCTGCGCCCGTGAAAGCAAGGTCGAAGCGGGGGGCACGCGCGCTGCCGCCGGAGGCGAAGATCAGCACCGCGAAGAAGATCAGGACGCCCCAGAATGCGGAGAACATGAGTGGTCCCTTGACCGAGGTCCGCATCTTGCGCGGGGCTCCTGGTTCCTGGTTTGCCACGGTCATTCCTCCAATGATGGCGGGCCTGTTCGGCTCCCCGCCGGTCCTCAAAAGTTCTACAAGGAGTAGAACGTACTGATACTAGTTTACGGCCTCGGGCGCGGGGGTACGCCCATCGTGCCGCAGCGTGAGGCCGGACAGCATCCACAGCACCCCGGAGATGATCGCGCCACCCCCGGCCACGCCCAGCAGGGCATGGGCGCCGAGGCTGATGAAGAACGGCAGGGCCACTGCCGTGCCGACGCCGATCACGCCGGAAACCAGCCAGTCGCGGGCCAGGACATGCTGGCCGCGGCGGCGCAGTCCCTGGACCAACTCCGCAATGCCGAGCACCAGGAGCCCCAGCAGCGCCGAAACCGCGACGCCGGCATCCGACTGCGTGGCCAGCGCGCCAATGCCGGCGATCGCCGCGACGGCGGGCACCGCCGTCGGCAGGCTCTTGGACAGGAACACAGCGGCCGCGGTGGCCAGCAGATAGAGGCCCACGGCCCAGGCCAGCACGTGAACCGAGGGCTGCCCCCAGAACACCGTCACCGCGCCGAATACGAGCGCGATGCCCGCGCGCAGCAGCACGGACTTCCAGAGCTCGGCGGCTGCAGGCACGGATGAAGGCGCGGATGAGGCGGGGAGAGTCACGGCTCCAGTTTAGTGCGTGCCGGCACTCCCACCCTTCGCAAGCTCAGGCCGGGCCCTGATCCTCCCTTAGGAACCGAGGACCATCCACTTGTCCGTCCGGGCCCGCAGGCCCAGCGTGACTCCGCGGGCCAGCATGTACCCCAGCGCAAAGACCGCCCACAACCACACGAGCCCCGCGGCGCCGTCGGGCCGCATGAGGTGGACCGCCAGCAGCAGCGGCGCATAGACCGCCAGGTTCAGGACGCCGGCAATCGCCAGATAGCGGGCGTCGCCCGCGCCGATGAGGACCCCGTCCAGCACGAAGACGAAACCGGCCAGGGGCTGCCCGGCCGCGAGCACCCACAGGGCCGCGGTGAGGGCGGAATGGACGCCGGCATCGGAGGTGAACAGCAGCCCGGCCCACGGCGCGGCGACTGCGAGCAGCGTCCCGGTGACTACGCCGAAGCCCAGGCCCCAGCGGATCATGGTGCGGGTCAGCTCGCGTGCCCGCCGCGGGTTCGCGGCGCCGAGTTCCTTGCCGATGAGCGCCTGCGCGGCGATCGCCAGCGCGTCCAGAGCGAAGGCCAGGAAGGAGAAGATGGTCATGGCGAGCTGGTGGGCGGCCAGGTTCACGGCCCCCTGCGCGGTGACCACCAGGACCGTGGCGAGGATGGCCAGCCGCAGGCTGAGCGTGCGGAGCATGAGCCACGAACCCACCTTGGTCATGGCGCGGATGCCGTGCCAGTCGGGCCGCAGCGAGACGCCGTGGCGCCGCGCGTTCCGGCCCACCATCACCAGATAGACGGCGGCCATGGCCCACTGGGCGATGCTGGTGCCGATGGCGGATCCGGCAACGGACAGGCCAAGCCCGTAGACCAGGAACCAGTTGAGGCCGATGTTCAGCGCGAAGCCGGCCGTGGCCACCAAGAGCGGGGTGCGCGTGTCCTGGAGCCCGCGCAGCACGCCGGTTCCCGCGAAGATCAGCAGCATCGCGGCGAGGCCGGGCATGGACCAGCGCAGGTAGTCGACCGCGAAGTCGCGGACCTCGCCGCTGGCGCCCATGGCGTCGACGAGGGGTTCGGCAGCAAGGAACCCGGCCACGGCGAGCGCCGCACCGAGCAGCAAAGCCAGCCAGACGCCGTCGCGCCCTGCCGCGAGGGCCTTAGGGAGCCTGCCGTCCCCGATGGCCCGAGCTACGGCGGGGGTTGTTGAATATGCCAGGAACACCATGAGTCCCACGGCTGTATGCAGCACGGTGGATGCAAGCCCCACACCGGCCAATTGCGCCACGCCAAGGTGCCCCACTATGGCGGAATCGGCCAGGAGGAAGAGCGGTTCGGCGATGAGCGCACCGAAGGCGGGCACGGCGAGGCGCAGGATTTCACGGGCAGAGGAGGGCGCGGTGGAACTGGTCACTTTTTGGGGCACTTTCCCAGCCTAGCCCGGCGGCCGCCGGTAGATTGTGGCTGTGTCCACCGAGCATCCCATTACCGTTTCCGTCGCCCGCACCGTCCTGCCCGGCTACACCCGCCAGGCCAGCGCCTGGGCGGCCGCCGGCCAGGAACTCGCGCGCGAATGGCCCGGCTACCTGGGGTCCGGGTGGGTGCGGACGGCGGCCAATTCCGACGAATGGAACATGCTTTACCGTTTCGCGGATGCGGAGACCCTGCAGGCGTGGGAGGAGTCCGAGGAGCGCCGTTGGTGGATCGAGAGCTCGGCAGGGCTGCTGGAAGTCACACGGGTGGAGCGCCGCACCGGGATCGAGGGCTGGTTCTCGCAGCCGGGCGACGTGAATCTGGTGGTCCCGGAAACCATGGTGCCGCCGCGCTGGAAGCAGGCCGTGAGCATCTTCAGGCCAAGCCGCGCCGTAGCCGGGCGTCACATTAGTTGACACTTCAAGTTTCATCGAACAGGATGGACTTGAAGCTTCAACCAAGCGGCCGCGCCGCGGGCTTCATGACAGCCAACCGCTATCCGAAACGGTGCAATCCCATGAACCAGTCCACCCTGACCAACACAGCCCTTACCGTCCTGCGCGTCATCGTCGGCTTCATCTTCGCCGCGCACGGCTGGCAGAAATTCAACGAATTCACCATCGCGGGCACCCAGGCAGCCTTCACCCAGATGGGCGTGCCCGCCGCTTCGCTTGTTGCGCCCGTAGTGGCAACCATCGAGCTGGTGGGCGGCATCGCCCTGATCGTCGGCGTCCTGGCCCGCGTCTTCGCGGCCCTGCTGGCGCTCGACATGCTCGGCGCCCTGTTCCTGGTCCACGCCCCGGCGGGCATCTTCGCCGACAAGGGCGGCTACGAGTTCGTCCTGGCCCTTGCCGCAGCAGCACTGGCCGTGGCCCTGACCGGCGCCGGGCGGATCTCCGTGGATGCCGTCGTCTTCGGCCGGAACGGCTCCAAGCTGAGCGTCCTCGCCTAGGCAGCCCCGGACCCGGTGACCCCGAACGCCCTCTCACTTCCGCCAGGAAGTGAGAGGGCGTTCGTTTGATCGGGTCCAATGTGAGGGCGCTCGGCCTAGCCCTCCACGCCGCTCAGCTCGTTCGGGACCACGTCCAGCTGGGCTGACTTGGTGACCTTTCCGGTCTTCAGGTCCACGGCGTGGATGGTGCGCTGCGCCGGTTCGGTGACGAACGCCGTCGTGCCCTGGACGAACAGCGTGGGGCGCGGATCCTGCCAGGTCTCCGACTCTTCCCAGGCCGCCACCACAGGGATGGTGGAGGTGACCGCACCGCTGAGCGGGTCGATCACGCGCAGGGCGCCGTCGGTGCCCAGGACCAGCGCTTCGCCTGCCGGGCCGCGGCCGAGCGAGCGGAACGAGTAGCTGGCGCCGAGGTCCACGAGCTGCAGCGTGCCGGTCTCCGTGTTGACGAGGGAAATGCGCTTGGGGCGTTCCAGTGTGGCGGCCTTGTCCACCTTGTAGTCGCCCAGGATCACCGGGGACTTCTCGGAGCCGGCCTGGTTTCCCATGCGTCCGTAGGCGTCGGGGCTGGCGACCTTGGTGATCTTGCCGTCCTTGTAGATCAGCATGCCGTTCTCGCAGCCCACCACCACGGCTTCGTGCGCGGCTACGGCCTCGCCGTGGACGCCGGGGCAGTCCTCGTTCCGGACGATTTCCTTGCGGTCCTGGCTGCTTCCGCCTTCCGGGGCGGCGTCCAGGACGGCGATGCCCGATCGGCCCTTGTCGTTGCCCAGCGTTACCAGCAGCTTCCCGCCGGGCAGTCCGACGGCAACGCCGTGGTGGGCGTCGGGCGTGGTGTAGACCTCGGTTGCGGGCAGCCCGGTCTTGACGGCATCCGCCAGGCCCGCGGGGTCGAAGGACTCCACCTTGCCGGTGCCGTCGTTGAAGAGGACGGTCCTGCCGGCGTGCCGCACCACGTGCCCGGCCTTGCTTGCCGCGAAGGCGCGGTCCAAGAGGCGGGGCTCGCCGGCGTAGTGGTGGCCGTGGTCGCCGTGGGCCTCGGTCCAGACGCCGGCGTCGAACACGCGGAAGGCATCGCCGGTGGAGACCAGGAGGTGCCGGCCGTCGCCAGCCGGGTTGAGGCGGTTGAAGCCCTCCAGTTCGGCGCCGCCCACGGGCTTGAGCGTCTTGGCGTCCAGGACCGTGATGCCGGCGTCGTGGGTGAGGACGAGGCGCGGCGTGCGCGCCTGGGCCTCCTTGGCACCCTCGGGCGGCGCCGGCTCAGACGAAGCGCCCCTGGCGGAGCCGGGGGCCGCCGCCGGGGCGGCGCCGCCGCAGCCGGTAAGCAGCAGGGCGGAGACGGCGACGACGGCGGGCAGCGCCAACGCGCGGTACGTGCGGACTGATGAAGGGATGGGGTGAGTGATCATTCGGTTAACAGTAATGATTCTCATTTATATGAACAAACTCGACGCAGGAATCCGGCCGGAAGCCCGCCTACGGCCGGACGTCACAGTAGGGAGGACAACGGCCGCGCTCGTAAAGTGGCAGCATGAGTGAGCCCGCCTCCAACTCCGTCACCCTCCGTTTTCTAGCGGCCCCCACCGACGTCGGCCACAGCGGCTCCGTGGACGCAGGCACCGTCCTGGAGTGGGTGGACAAGGCGGCTTACGCCGCCGCCGTCGGCTGGTCCAAGTCCTATTGCGTCACCGCCTATGTCGGCAACATCCACTTTGCCGATCCCGTGAACAGCGGCGACATGGTGGAGGTCACGTCCACCATCGTCTACACGGGCCGCTCGTCCATGCACATCCGCACCGTGGTCAGCTCCCGGGACCCCAAGGGCGGGCCGGAGACGATGCACAGCCAGTGCATGGTGATCTTCGTGGCGGTGGGACCCGACGGCAAGCCGGTCCCGGTCCCGCAGTTCGAGCCTTCAACGCCGGAGGAGATCGAGCAGCGGGACCATGCGCTGGCGCGCGTCGCCGTCCGCGAGCAGATCGTCAATGCCATGAATGCCCAGGAATATACCGACGCCGGTACCGCCGAACGCGTCGTCCTCCGGTTCATGGCGTCCCCCACTGACGTGAACTGGGGCGGCAAGGTCCACGGTGGCATTGTCATGAAGTGGATCGACGAAGCGGCCTACGTGTGCGCCTCCCGGTACTGCGGCAAGGACACCGTGGCGGTGTTCTCCGGCGGGGTGCGCTTCTACCGACCGCTGCTGATCGGCCATGTGGTGGAGGTGGAGGCTCGGCTCGTGTACACCGGAGGCAAGGGCATGCACATCGCCGTACATGTCCGATCAGGCGATCCCAAGACCCGGGAAATGAACCTGACCACGTATTGCCTCACCGTGATGGTGGCGCGCGATGAAACCGGGACGGCCGTGCCCATCCCGGCCTGGATGCCTGTCTCAGATGAGGACAGGAAGCTGCACGCGCATGCGCGCGAGCTGCTGGAGATCCGCGGCCACGCCCCGGGAAACCGGCTGCCGGACCACCTGCTGCAGGCGCCCGGCAACTGACGGAGTCAAAGCGCTGAGCGACGTCGGGGGCTGCCGGCTGCTCAGGCTGCGGCGAGCGGCAGCACCAGCAGGTAGCCGGTGGGCAGATCGCTGCTCCAGCGTCGGGGCTCGCGGACCACGAACTGCGTCGCCAGCTGCTCGGGGGTGAGCAGGCTGTTGGGCGCGGGCGACGGACCCCACTTCCCGCTGCCGTACGGGTGGAGCGGATCCTGGACGCGGATTCCGGTGACCGAGAACTCCGGGAACTGCCGGGGATCGCCGAGCGACTCGAACCCGCTCATCACCCACGCGTGGCGACCGCTCCACATGACCAGCCCCACCGGCCGGTCCGTGTCGGTGATGGCGCGCGCCGCGGTCTGCAGCGCGTCCTCGTAGTCGGCGATGCTGACCACGGCGTATGGCCCCATCCCGAGCTCGGTCAGCACTTCCGCCCAACCGATCGGGTTGGCACCGTTGAACGCATTGGACGACCGCGCCCGGGCCATCTCCCACAGTTCGTTCTGCTGGGCGCGATCGGCCCACGTGCCGCCTCCCGTGTCGTCGATGAGGTTGTGCGCGATCTGGATACTCGCCGCAACACACCAGTCGAAGGTGTACTGCGGCACGAAGTCCCCCTCCTGGTAGAGGTTGAGGGCGAACGCCTGGGGCACCGGGGTTGGCGTGGGAACCGGCGTCAGGGCGGGGCTCGGGGTCCGCTGGGGGGCAGGGACGCCATCGCCTGCGGCCGGCTGGGCCGAGGAGCTCGGGATCGGCCGATCGGTGGCGGCATTGTCGACCGCGGGAGTGCAGCCCGCGAGGAGGGTCGCCAGGACGACGATCCATGCCAAACGACGGGAACGGGCACCGATCATGATCGATCCAGTCTAGCGCGGCGCGGCGGGAATGCCTGGTGCCGGGGTGGCGCCCGGGCGCGGCCTAGAAGCCGCCGCCACCACCGGAATCGCCGGCCATGTTGGCGAAGCGCGAGTAGTGGCCCTGGAAGGCAACCACGATGTCCTTGGTGGGGCCGTTGCGGTGCTTGGCGATGAGGATATCGGCCTCGCCGGCGCGCGGCGATTCCTTGTCGTAGACGTCTTCACGGTGCAGCAGGATGACCATGTCGGCGTCCTGCTCGATGGAGCCGGACTCGCGGAGGTCCGAGACCATGGGGCGCTTGTCTGCGCGCTGTTCGGAACCACGGTTCAGCTGCGACAGGGCAATGACCGGGACCTGGAGTTCCTTGGCCAGCAGCTTGAGCGCACGCGAGAATTCCGAGACTTCCTGCTGGCGGGACTCCACTTTCTTGCCGGAGCTCATGAGCTGGAGGTAGTCGAGGATCACGAGCTTGAGGTCGTGCTGCTGCTTCAGGCGGCGGCATTTGGCCCGGATTTCCATCAGCGACATGTTGGGGCTGTCATCGATGAACAACGGGGCGTCGTTCATGCGGCCCATGGTGGTGGCGATCTTGGACCACTGCTCGTCCTTGATGGTGCCCTTGCGGAGGTCCTGGAGACCGATGGTGGCCTCGGCGGAGAGCAGGCGCATGGCGATCTCGTTCCGGCCCATTTCGAGCGAGAACATGACGGTGGCCAGGTTGTTCTTGATGGCCGCGGAGCGGGCGAAGTCCAGCGCGAACGTGGACTTGCCCACGGCGGGGCGCGCCGCGATGACGATCATCTGGCCGGGATGCAGGCCGTGGGTGAGCTCGTCGAGCTCGTAGAAACCGGTGGGAACGCCGGTCATGCCGTCGCCGCGGTGGCCGGAGGCCTCAATCTCGTCCACGGTGGATTCCATGACGTCCTTGAGCGCCACGTAATCCTCAGCGGTGCGGCGTTCGGCCACGGCATAGATTTCGGCCTGGGCCTGGTTGACCAGGTCCTCGACTTCGCCGTCCTGGCCGTAGCCCATCTGGACGATCTTGGTGCCGGCGTTGACCAGGCGGCGCAGCACGGCGCGCTCAGCCACGATCTCGGCGTAGTAGCCGGCGTTGGCGGCGGTGGGGACGGTCTGGATGAGCTCATGCAGGTAGGCGGGTCCGCCGATCCTGTTGATCTCACCGCGCTTGGTCAGTTCATCCGAGACCGTGACGGCGTCCGCAGGTTCGCCGCGGCCGTAGAGGTCGATGATGGATTCGTAGATGGTCTCGTGGGCGGGACGGTAGAAGTCGTGGCCGCGGACGATCTCAACGACGTCGGCAATGGCGTCCTTGGAGAGCATCATGCCGCCGAGCACGGACTGTTCCGCCGGAATGTCCTGCGGGGGTTTCCGGCTGGCGTCCGATGCCCGGGGTGCCTCGAGCGAGTCCAAGTGCGTAACTGACAAAGCCGTCCTCCATTGTGTCCGCGGCAGAAAATCTCCCCGGCAGTGCGTAAAGCGCAGGTGACCCGGCATGGATTGCCCTGGGTTTCCGGTGCCTGCCCATTGATCCCGTTGTATCAACGGGGGCAGACATTTTTCCGTTGTCCCCAGTTTTTTCCGTTGTCCCCAGTTTCCACAACTTATCCACAGGACATTCCACAGCGCATGCTTGAACACTGCTGGATGGGCGCCCGCGGGCCGGGAAAAGGGCGGATCTCATACCCGAAACAGGTACCTCAGCTACGTTAGCCCTGCTTTTCCGAGGCTCCAACTGGGCCCTGTGGACAACATGTGGAATACCTCCCCCTGGTTGTGCACAGCCTGTGCGTTGACCTGTGGACAGAGAAATTCTTTTCCCGGAAAACAGCCCCTGAGCTGGGAAAACAGTCTCCGCCGCGTGTGGATTAAAGAAAACTTCATCGAAGAGTCATCCACAGCCGACACGCCCGGCGCGCCGCTTCAGGGTGCCGGAACCCGGCGCGGAGGCCCAAAACATGCCCCAACTGTGATGCACTGCACATTGCCCCTCGAAATTTGACAGTCCCCTCTCGGAAGTCTATGCCGACCCCGGAATGTGCTGTGGATAACTGCGATCTGGCATAAGCTCTAAGCATGGGTCTGACTCTGGGTGACGTACTGATGATCGGACTGCCGCTGATCGTGCTTGCTGCGGTCCTGTGGGGGCTGACGGAAGCCTTCAAGCCGCGCAACACCGGGACCTCCGACGCGGAACGCTACCAGCGGGAACTGGCCGTCCGCTCCGCGGCCCACCAGGCCGCCCAGTCGCAGGCCGCCCTGGCAGCGCGGGCCCGCGTGGAAGCCTCCACCAAGCCCAGCCAGAACGAAGCCCAGCAGACGCAGCAGGACCAGCAGTCCCGGGCTGCCTTGAAGGCCCAGGCCGGCACCAGCCCCCGCGCGGGGCAGGCCGGTTACCAGGGCCCGGTGCTGCCCAATGGGCAGCTCAATCCGCAGTTCGCCCTCCAGCTGCAGGCCATGGCGCGCAGCGGCCAGAAAATCCAGGCCATCAGGCTCTTGCGGCAGGCGACGCATTCGGACCTGTTGACCGCCAAAAACTACATAGATCGGCTCTGAAGCATGGATTCACTGTTGGTACCCGTCATGATCCTCATCGCGGTCATCGTCGGAGTGCTGTTGATCAGCCGCAGCGTGGCCCGCCGCGCGGCGGGCTACCGGGAACACGCGGCCGCGGCCAAGGTGCGCAAGGATCCCGCCGAGCTCGCACGCGAATCCGCTGCCAAACTCAACGAGGAACAGCACCGCAGGCTCTACTCGCTCATCGCGCAAGGCCAGGCCATGGCGGCGATCAAGCTGTACCTGGAGGCAACCGGAGAGGGCCTGCGGGCCTCGCGCGACGCCGTCGGCGCCCTCGCTTCACACCCGCAGCCCTTCACCCTGCCGGGCGCAGCCACGCCGGAGCCGGCGGACGACGACGATGAACCCGAGCACTTCGCGTACCGGTACCGGGCGATCGCCAGCAAGGGTGACGTCACACGCGAGGTCAGCAGCAACATGCTGAACGACGAAATCTACGGACGCATCCGGACGCTGGCCAAGAGCGGCGACGTCGAGGCCGCCGCCCTGGCGCTGACGCGGCATTCGGACATTTCCATGAAGCAGGCCCTCGAGTTCATCGAGCTCCTGGACGACTGAGGCAGCGGAAGCCGCCCACAGGCAGCCTGAGGCGGCTAGAAGTCGAAGAGGTCCCCCAGCCAGCCTTCCTTCTTCTTGGGCTTGCGGCGGTCGTAGTCGCGGTCGTAGCCCTGCTTGCCGTAGCTGCGCTCGTCGTAGCGCGGCTTGTCCCGCTGGTCGTGCCGCGGATCCTGGCCGTTGTAGGACTGGCTGTTGTAGGACGGGGTGCCGTACAGCGGCGGCAGCGTGAGCCGCGGCTCGGGCTGCGGCGGCACCGGCGGGGCCGCAGGAGGCTGCGCGGACGCCGCGCCGAAGCCGCCGGAGGCGCGGTCGATGATCTTGTCGAGCTCGCCGCGGTCCAGCCACACTCCCCTGCACTGCGGGCAGTAGTCGATCTCCACGCCGCTGCGTTCGCTCATCACCAGGTCAATTGAATCCACAGGACACTTCATGACCGGCTCAACGATCCGGCGCCCGGAAAAGTTCGGCCCGCCCCGCACCACCAGGCCGGACGGGCCGAAGATCAGCGGCTCAGCGGCCGCCGGAGATGCCCGCAAGCAACTGCTCGAACGGCAGCGAGACCATCGGATCGGCCTTGCGGCGCGGCTGCGGCCCGCTCAGGAGCTGCACCAGCTCCCCCGCGGCACGGTCCACGCGCTCGGATAGCGGCGAGGCGCCGTCGTCGGTGTTGCCCCAGTCCTGGGGACCGGCGAAAACGGACGTCTGCGTCATCCTGGTGCGGAGGTAGCTGAAGAGCGGACGCATGGCGTGGTCGATCACCATCTGGTGCCGGTCCGTGCCGCCCGTGGCGCCGAGGAGGGCGGCCTTGCCGTCCAGGGACTTCGGGTCCAGGACGTCGATGAAGGACTTGAACAGGCCGCTGTAGGAGGCGCTGAAGACGGGCGAGACGGCGATGATGGCGTCCGAGTCCTCGACGCCGGCGATCACCTCGGCCAGGCGGGGAGCCGCGTAGCCGGTGACGAAGTTGTTGGCGATCTCCACGGCGAGGTCGCGGAGCTCGATGATGTCCACCTGCGCCTCATAGCCTGCCTGGGACAGCTGGCGCTTCGCGGAGGCGGCGAGCTGGTCGGCCAGCAGCCTGCTCGACGACGGGACGCCCAGTCCGGCGGACAGTACGGTTATGCGGCGGGTCTCCATGGCGATCTCCTGTTGCTCGGTGGTTCATAAATAGAGTACATGCGTTTGCATCTATATCCACAAACCGGGGAGCACCTCGATTTATTCCGGCCCTACAACAGCACCGCCCCTTGGATGCACGTGACCGAGTCTCCGCCCACCCAGATGTCCTCGCCGTCCGCCTCGACATGGATGCGACCGGCCCGGCCCAGCACCGTCCCTTGGGCCGCCACATACTTCCTGGGCGCTCGGCCGCTCCCGATGAGCCACTGGGCCACCCCGGCGTTGAAGCTGCCCGTCACGGGGTCCTCCACCATGGCGTCGCCGGGGATGAACGTGCGGATCTCGAAGTCCACATCCGCGTCCGGCGAGTGCGGGCCCACGATGCCCACTTTCAGATCCCCCATGGCGGCAAGGTCCGGATCGACGGCCAGGACCTGTTCGGCCGATTCGAGCAGCACGCCGATCCACTGCGGGCCGTTGACCAGCCACGACGCATCGAGCAACGCCGCCTCCGGCAGACGCAGCCCGGCGGAAAGCTGCGCCAGTGTGGCCTCGTCCACGGAACCGGAGCGCGTCAGTGGCGGGGCGGCGAAAGCCAGCCGGCCGCCGTCGTGCTTGATCCTGACCAGGCCGGCGCCGCATTCCTGGACCACCACACCATCCTGCTTCGGCGCGCCGCCGGCCTCCAGCCAGGCATGCGCTGAACCGAGGGTGGGGTGCCCGGCGAAGGGGAACTCCTCGCTGCCGGTGAAGATCCGCACCTTGTAGTCGGCGCGCGGGTCAGTGGGAGGCAGGAGGAACGTGGTTTCGGACAGGTTGGTCCAGTTGGCGAAGTGCTGCATCGTCTGGCTGCTGAGGCCTTCGGCATCGACGACGACGGCGAGCGGGTTGCCGAGATACGGCCGGTCGGAGAAGACGTCGACTTGGTGGAACGGGCGGGTGCGCAGGGCTTCAGGAGTCACCGCTGCAGGCTATCACCGGGTGCTGGCAGGCCCTCCCCGCGTCTGCGAAACTACGAGCATGGCAGAGAACAAGACCCAACCCACATACGTTCCTGTGGAAGAATTCCTGGCCGCCGTGGAGCACCCGGGGCGGCGTGCGGACGGCTTCGAGCTGCTGGACATAATGCGTGACATCACCGGCCAGGAGGCCGTCATGTGGGGTCCGACGATCGTGGGATTCGGCAGCTACCACTACAAGTATGGGAGCGGGCGGGAAGGCGACTCGGCCGCGGTAGGGTTCTCGCCGCGCAAGGCGAACCTCGCCCTCTACGGGCTTACGTTCGGACCCGACGCCGAGCGCCTGCTCCCCTTGCTCGGCAAGCACAAGGCCAGCGTGGCCTGCCTCTACATCAACAAGCTGGACGACGTGGACCGTGGAGTCCTCGCCGAGATGATCCGCGCGGGGTACGGACACGTCATGGCCGAGCTGCACCAGCCCTGAGGGGCTGCCTCCGGGCGCCGCGAACGGGCAGATAGTGCCCCCATACGGACCCTGAAAGGGCATCTGCTGCCCGTTCGAGCATCCAAACCCCAAGTCGCGGGCATTGTTCGTCTTTCCGCGGGCGTATCGCGAGGCCTTGGCCGGGGAGTAAACTCAGCGCAGGCTGGGGTGGTCGTCGCAGCCCGTGCTTGCGAATCGCCGAGTGGGGCGCTGTGACGCTTCTGTATCTGTGAACAGATTCCGTCCCCGTCGAAAGTCCCCACCATGCTCACGAAATTCAGCCCGCTCGTCACCGCACTCCTCATCGGTGGCCTCGCCGTCGCGGGGGCTGCCCCCGCCAGTGCGGAGGTCATCGACCGCTACAGCCTCGATTTCTCAACCAGCGGCGTTGCCGACGACTTCTGCGGATCGGGGCTGCAGCCCTCCTTCACCTATGACCAGACGGGTTCCGGCTCCGCCAAGACGCGCGGCCAAGATGACGTGCTCTGGTTCCACGAGGAGCTCAGAGTCGTCCGGACCTTCACCTACAACGGGATGACCGTGACCGACATCCAGTCGAACACGCTCGCCAAGGACCTCAAGATGGTCGACAACGGAGACGGGACGCTCAGCATCACCGCGCTGTTCACCGGAGGAGGCCGGCTTATCGGAAGTGACGGCAAGATCCTCGCCAAGAACGACGGCCAGATCCGCAGGCTCTTCACGATCGACCTTGCCTCCGGCGAGCTGACCGGCGAAGAGCTGATCTTCGGTTCGACGGGCACGAACGACGACTTCTGCGAGGCAATCCTCGCCCACTGGGGCGTCTGATCCGAGTCACCCTCCCGCAGAGCAGCGCGAACGGGCACATAATGCCCCCATTCTGCCCGGGAAAGGGCATCTACTGCCCGTTCGAGCGTCAGGGTCCGCCGGGCAAAGCAGGTTAAAGCGAAAGGCCCCCGCCACCGGAATCCGGTAGCGGGGGCCTTCCGTGTCAGAAACTGACTACTTGCTGACGACCTCGAGGTCGATAACAGCAGAAACGTCCTCGTGCAGGCGGACGTTGGCCTGGTACGAACCAACAGACTTGATGTGGTTCGGCAGTTCAACGTTGCGCTTGTCGATGGCGCCGAGGCCAGCGGCCTCAACTGCAGCAGCGACGTCAGCCGGCTTGACGGTGCCGAAGAGACGACCGGACTCGCCGGCCTTCACTACGAGCTTGACCTTCTTGGAGGACAGCGCAGCAGCCTGGGCCTGTGCAGCTTCAACAGAAGCGTGCGCACGAGCAGCGCGGGCAGCCTTGATGGACTCAACCTGCTTCTCGCCACCCTTGGACCAGGTCAGAGCGAAGCCGCGGGGCAGCAGGTAGTTACGTGCGTAACCGTCCTTGACCTCGACAACGTCGCCAGCAGCACCGAGACCGGTAACTTCGTGGGTCAGAATGAGCTTTGCCATGTTAGTTAGTCCCTTCCTTAGCCGCGGCCAGCGCCGGAGTAGGGCAGCAGTGCAACTTCGCGGGCGTTCTTGATTGCCTGTGCGATCTTGCGCTGTTCCTGAACCGTGACGCCAGTGACGCGACGTGCGCGGATCTTTCCGCGGTCAGAGATGAACTTGCGCAGCAGTGCTACGTCCTTGTAGTCGATGACAGTGATGTCAGCGGCCTTCAAGGGGTTGGACTTTGGTTTGGGCTTACGGAGTTCAGCCTTAGCCATCGTGGAGCTCCTATTCTATGGAGCCCGTGGATATTGATCCACGGGATGGTGGTGTTCGACGGCGGTTGCCGCCCGGGTGCCTCGCGGCACTTCCGGCGGGTTCCGGCGTCGGACGATTTCTGTTTGTTTTAGAAGGGAGGTTCGGAATCCGGGCCGTTGCCCCAGCCGCCGCCTGCATTGCTGACCCCGGGCGTAGCCCAAGGATCTTCCTGCGCTGCGGGCTGGTTGCCGCCCCAGGTTCCACCGGAGTTGCCGCCCTGGTTTGCACCAGCGCCGCCTCCGAAGCCACCGCTGTTACCGCCGCCGAAGCCGCCCTGACCACCCTGGGCGCCGGAGCGCTGGGTGCGGTTGACCTTGGCATTGGCGTAACGCAGGCTCGGGCCGATTTCATCGACTTCGAGCTCGATAACGGTGCGCTTTTCGCCTTCCTTCGTTTCGTAGGAACGGCTCTTCAAACGGCCGGAAACGATGACGCGCATACCCTTTGTGAGGGATTCGGCCACGTTCTCGGCTGCTTCGCGCCATACCGATGCGCGGAGGAACAGGGTTTCCCCGTCCTTCCACTCATTGGACTGGCGGTCAAAGGTCCGGGGAGTAGAAGCGATGGTGAAGTTCGCTACTGCCGAGCCAGACGGTGTGAACCGCAGCTCCGGGTCATTGGTGAGATTACCGATGACCGTAATAGTGGTTTCGCCTGCCATCTACTGCCTCCTTGTTCGTTCCTGCGGGGTAAAGATTGAAAAGCCTGGAGCTGAAATTACTCAGCAACGACCTTCTGGTCTTCGGGGCGGATGATCTTGGTGCGCATGATGGTCTCGTTGAGAGACAACTGGCGGTCAAGTTCCTTGGCGGTAGCCGGTGCAGCGGTGAAGTTCACCACGGCGTAGATACCTTCGGACTTCTTCTTGATGTCGTAAGCCAGACGGCGACGGCCCCAGATGTCAACCTTTTCGATGGTTCCACCATCGTTGGTGATGACGGTGAGGAACTTCTGAAGCGACGGCTCTACGGTACGCTCTTCGACCTCGGGGTCGATGATTACCATCAATTCGTAAGGACGCATATGTGAACCCACCTCCTTTGGGCTAAGCGGTTACGGTATTTCCGTAACAGGAGGTTCATTTGCGATGCCGTGGGTCCGCCCGCCACCGGAAATTCGGCAGCGGGGCGTAGCACAGACTTCAATATCTTAGTCCATCTCCTGTGTCCAATGCTATTCGGCGGGTTTGCGGGGCAGAACAGGCGGGTTCGCGTATGTGGAAAACCGGGATGGCGGCAGCAAAACCGGGACCATGACCGGCCAGACGAGCACCCGGGCCCACACACGACAAAACCCCTGGAAGATCATGGACCTTCCAGGGGTTTCCTGTGCGCGGAGGGGGACTTGAACCCCCACCCCCTTTCGAGGACTAGCACCTCAAGCTAGCGCGTCTGCCATTCCGCCACCCGCGCAGGGTGATTCGGAGAAAAGCACCGAACAATCGGCGTTTCGTTTTTCTCCTCAACAGCGACAAAGACACTAGCACGGGGAGCGCAGAATCATGGATTCCTGTGCGGCAGGCGTGACTTCGCCAAGGCTCCCCCAGGAAAGTAGTTGCCAAATTGGAAAGTACTTTCTAGGCTGATCGAGCAAACACCAACAGGGGGAGACCATGAAGGCAGCACCGCTTTCCAAACCAACACCCGAAGAAGCCATTGCACTGCTGGAGCGGGCACAAGCTGTCGGCTCCGCCGCGACAGCCTCCGTCAGCTGGCCTCACACGGCGTTCATGGTGGCCTTTGGGGCCTCGACCTCACTGGGGACACTTGCGATGGGCTTGACCACCGGAGTCCCGTATTTGGTCAGCATGTTGGCCATGATGGTCTGGAACATCCTTTTGGTGACGTTCCTCGCCACCTTCGCCCGCTCTTCCAAGGCCGGCTTCAAGAAGCGCTGGGGCTTGTACCTATGGCTTTGGTCGATCACTTACGTCATCGCCGTGGTCCTGGCCTCCCTGTCCCAGGGCCAGAACATCATTGGGACCTGCATCGGCTCTGTTCTGATCCTCGTGGTGACAGTCTCGTGCGCTTGGCGTGAGGCGAAGGCATGACGGTCCCCGAGCATCCCCGGCATCGTCTCGCGGATTCCTTGACGCACCCGGTCCGGTTCTCGATCGTGGCTGGTCTTGCAGCTGCGGAGTCGCTGGATTTCAAGGACCTCAAGGAAGCCGTTCAGGTCAACGACTCAACCCTGAGCAAACAGATCTCCATCCTGGAGGCAGCCGGTTTCGTGGAGGTCAGGAAGAGCTTCGTGGGCAAGCTGCCGAGGACATCACTCAAGCTGAGCCCCGGCGGCAGGAAGGCCTGGGCGGTCCACCTTGAGGCGCTCCGGGAAATCGCAGGCCAATAGCAAGGCCAGCAGCCCCCACGGACCGCCGCCCGGAACGGCACCGGAGCGCCGGCGTCGTTCTTGGCTAGGGTAGGCCCCATGGACGCCGCGCCCTTGAACAGCATCATCATCCCGATCGTCTCCGCAGCGATCTTCCTCTACGCGTTGTATTTCGTGGTCCGCTCCGGCGTCCGCGACGGCATCCTGCAAGCCCGCAAGAAGGGCGGCGGCCAGGACCTGGAAGGGTGAGGACATGAAACAGGCAAGGGTCAGGCGCAGCCGGCTGCGCTTTGTGGTCATGGTCCTGGCGGGCGCAGCGGCCGCCGTAGCCACAGGCCTGGGCGGCGGCTGGCTCGCAGCCCCCGCCGTCGGCTGGGCCGTGGCCGCGGTCGTCTACGTCGCCTGGGTGTGGCTGGTGGTGGGCCGGATGGATCCGGAACAGACCCGTCTGCACGCCACCGCCGAGGACCCCTCCCGCGGCGCCACCGACGTGCTGATCCTCATCGCAAACCTGGCCAGCCTCGCCGCGGTGGCCGCCGTAGTGGTCGGCTCCCATGGGAGCGGAACGCAGGGCACGCGGCTCGTGTCGGGCGCACTGGCGCTGGCGTGCGTGGCGCTCTCGTGGATGCTCGTACAGACCCTCTTCACGCTGCGCTACGCGGAGCTCTACTACGGCACGGGCGAGGCCGCGGGCGGCGAGGTGGGCGGCATCAGCTTCAACCAGGAGCGCCCGCCGCAGTACACGGACTTCGCGTACCTGGCCACGAGCCTGGGGATGACCTACCAGGTATCGGACACCAACCTGGAGAACCACGGGATCCGCGCCGAGGCCCTCAAACACAGCCTGCTGTCCTACCTGTTCGGCACGGTCATCTTGGCGGCAACCATCAACCTGGTGATCGGGCTGGCCGTATAGGCTCGCCGTTCACCTGCCTTCCGGTGCAGGTTCCTTAAACGCGGACGGGGCAACCGCCGTCGTGCGCTGACGGCAGTTGCCCGGACGCTAAGGACGCTTACGACGCCGGGCCGGCGTCAACGCTTTCGAGCTCGGCGTCCTCGGCGGCTGGAGTCGCCGGGAGGGCGACGGCGCGGCCCTTGCGGTAGCGCCACACGCCGATTCCGACCACGACGGCGGCCAGGGCCAGCGACAAGATCAGGGATTCGCGGGTGGATTCCAGGATGACCATTCCGACCAGGAGGGCGATGATGCTGATGATCGCCAGCCAGGTCAGGTAGGGGAAGAACCACATCTTCAGGGCGAGGTCCTTGGCCGCGGCACCCATGCGGCGGCGCAGGATCAGCTGGGATGCGGCAATGACGAGCCACACGAACAGGGCGATGGCGCCGGAGGTGTTGACCAGGAACAGGAACACGGTGTCCGGTGCGATGTAGTTCAGGCCAACCGTGATGAAGCCAACCACGGTGGAGGCCAGCACTGCTGCCGCCGGCACGCCCCGCTTGGAGATCTTCATCCACGATTTGGGGGCGTCGCCGCGCTGGGACAGGGAGAACAGCATGCGGCTGGCCGTGTAGAGGCCGGAGTTCAGGCAGGAGAGCACGGAGGTCAGGACAACAATGTCCATGATGGTGCCGGCGCCCGGGATGCCGTAGAGCTCGATCACGGCAACGTACGGGCTCTTGGCCACGTTGGCGCTGTTCCACGGCAGGAGGGTGACCACAATGGCGATGGAGCCGATGTAGAAGACCAGGATGCGCCACACCGTGGACTTCACGGCCTTCTTGACGGCGTCCACCGGGTTTTCGGATTCGCCGGCGGCAATGGTGGCGATTTCGGCGCCGAAGAACGCGAAGACCACAACCAGGATTCCGGCCAGGACTGCGCCGGGGCCATTGGGCATGAAGCCGCCCTGCTCCAGCAGGTTGGTGACGCCTGGGGCGGGGACGCCCGGGATCAGGCCCATGATGGCGGCGATGCCTGCAACCAGGAAGATCACGATCGCGGCGACCTTGATGGAGGCAAACCAGAACTCGAACTCGCCGTAGGACTTCACGGAGCCCAGGTTGGTGAGGGTCAGCAGCACCATGAGGACCAGCGCGCCCACCCATTGGTCGATTCCCGGAACCCAGCGGTGGATGATCGCGGCCCCGGCCGTCGCCTCGATGCCGAGGACGATGATCCAGAACCAGGCGTACAGCCAGCCGATGCTGAAGCCGGCCCAGCGGCCCAGCGCCTTGTCCGCATAGGTGGAGAAGGACCCGGTTTCCGGGTTGGCGGCGGCCATTTCGCCGAGCATCCGCATGACCAGGATGACCACCAGGCCCGCCGCCATGTAGGCGAGAAGGATGCCAGGGCCGGCCTGCTGGATGGCCGCGCCGGAACCCACGAACAGGCCCGCGCCGATGACGCCGGCGATGGCGATCATGGACAGGTGCCGTGGTTTCAGTGACTTCGAAAGCTGTTGGTCAGCGTGCATGGTGGGGGCGCCGTCCTTTGGAGTTGGGGGGAGGGCCAGGGCGTGATGTGCGTCGGGCCACAGGGTTTTCACCCTAGCCCGGGCGCAAGGGGTCCAAGGTTGTGCAATCGAACAGTCAGGCGCGCCCAAAATCCACGCAATGCACAAAATAGGATAGCAATAGGGATCAGATATTGCTCATTAGGCAACTCTGAAATAGACCCGAAACGAGTCTTTCGGGACGCGGGCACCTCCGGCCGCGGCCAACACCAGCGAAGCCGCGGCGCGCAAGGAGGCGCTCCGCCGCCGTAATTTCCGTTACCTAATTGTGATTAATCCGGCGGCATGCTGTACGGTCGATCAAATGGGCCGACCGTTCCGGCCCACCTCCGGGCAGACGCCAAGCTCTGCCACTGCCCGGATTCCACTACTTTGTGGCAGAGACGGGGGACCCAGAGTCTCCGGGCCATGGCTTCCATGCCGGCCCTAGGGGTGAAGCCGCAGCGCTACGCGCGCGGCCGGATGACCTCATCCGAATCCGACAGCTAACTCCGCAGGCGTTGAGAGGTATACGACCATGTCTTCCAAGGATCAGTCGCGCCCTGAAGCGCGCCACAAAGCAAGCAATTCCACCCCGGCCACAGAGGGCAGGTCCCTGCTCAGCAGGGTCGCCCGCCAGGCCAAGCGCCCACGAAACATGGTGTTGTCGGCAGCCGTGGTGGCTGCCCTGCTGGGCAGCACCGCGTTCAGCCAGGCCTTCGACCAGTCCACAGCCTCGAGTGACCTGAGCCTGGCCTCCAGCACCTCAGGCAAGTCCGACCGCGCGCCGGGCCGGGCGAAGAACGCACAGGCACTGGCACCGACAACCGTGGCACCGGCCCCTACGGCCACTGCCACGGCGGCCCCCGCGCCCACCACGGAGGCCCCCTCCCCCACCGCAACCGCGCCAGCACCGGCACCCTCGCCGTCGTCGACGCCGACCGCTACCCAGACCACCACGGCCGCACCAGCACCCGCGCTCCCGGTCACCTCGTCGACGCCCATGCCCGTGGGGGTTCCCGGGGCCTGGACGATGGCGTTTGCCGATGAATTCAGCGGCACTTCGCTGGACACCAACAAGTGGTCCAACTGCTGGTTCTCCCCCACATGCGGAACCATGAACAAGGTCACCACGAGCCCCAGCAACGTCGCCGTCACCGGTGGCAACCTTGTCCTGTCCCTGAACTCGTCAACCTCCGGTTCGCTGGTTTCGACCAACCCGCGCGGCGGAGCTGGCACCGGCTACGAGTTCACCACCGGCTATGTCGAGGCGCGTATCCGCTTCCCCGGTGATGGCACCAACCTCTACAACTGGCCCGCGTTCTGGACAAACGGCCAGTCATGGCCCGCAAACGGCGAAAATGACATCGCCGAGGTCCTCAGCGGCAAGATGACGGTGAACTACCACTCAACGTCGGGCGCCCACAACCAGGGGACAGTCCCCGGGGACTGGTCCAACAACTTCCACACCTTCGGCCTTCACCGGATGGCCAACTCCGCTGACGTCTACTTCGACGGCGTGAAGGTGAAGTCCTACGCCACTGACGACGGCGGCGCACCGCAGTACATCATCCTCAACGTCGGGGCGTCGGGAAGCAGCCCGGCCGCCTACGGTGCCGCGTCCCAGGTCCAGGTTGATTACGTACGGGCCTGGAAGTAAGCAGCAGGCTTGAAGGCAGGGGTCGACGGCGGTGAGAACCGCCGTCGACCCCTCCTTTGCGTGAGCCGCATCACGTAGAATCCTGCAATGAAGCTTCTGTACATCACAGAAAGCGTGCCCAACCGGGACCCCATGCTGGGTGACGGCAGCTCCATGATTCCTTTCGAGCTCCTGCGGAATCTGCCCGGGAACGTGGCCGTGACGCTTCTGACCTTCGCCGGACCGGTGGATGTGCCGGCCGAAATCCGCAACCGCTGCGATGCCGTGCACGTGCTGGCCACCCGGAAGCGGATCTGGGCCACCCTGCTGTCAGGCTTTGGCCTCAATGGTCTGGGAAAGCACGAACGTTCCACCGCCGCAGCCCTTGCCTCCGCCTCGGAGCTGTCGGCGCAACATGATGCCACCCTGATCCACGGCCCTCATGCCCTGTTTCTGGCACATTCCGTCAGCGGACCGCTGGTTTTGCAGACGGTGGATCCCTGGTCGATCCGGGCCGCGATGGACACTGCCATTGCGCGGACACTGCGGCCCGCCTACCGCGCCCGGGAAATCCTGGCCCTGCTGGCCGAACGGCGCCTGCCGTCGCGGGCGCGGCTCCTCGCCGTGGGCGCCCAGGATGCCCTCGCATGGTCGGAACGGCTGGGGCGGTCGGTCGGACACATCCCCAACGGCGCCGAACAGTCATTTCGCACAGGCACCACGCGGGACGTCCCCGTGGTGTGCTTTGTGGGCAGCCTCAACTACGGTCCCAATATTGACAGCGCGACCGTCCTGATCGGCAAGATCGCTCCGCTGGTGTGGCAGCAGGTTCCGGAGGCCAGGTTTGTGATCGCAGGGCGCCGTCCCGTGCCTTCGGTCCTTGCACTTGCGGGCCCCCGGGTAGAGGTCCTGGCGAATGTGCCCTCGGTCCTCGACGTGTTCCACTCTGCCGACGTGGCCGCCTTTCCCGACGAACACGGGGTGGGCATTCGGAACTCAGTGCGCGAAGCCCTGGCTGCAGGCCTTCCCGTCGTGGCGACACCTGTGGCCGCCCGCGAACAGGACCCGCACTCCCTGCTTGCCGTGGAAGGGGACACGCAAGGGTTCGTCGAACGGCTCGTTGGCCACCTGACCGAACGCGGCGGCCATGGCCAGGAGCCAGGCCACGGCCCGCTCCGGACCTGGAAAACCGTTGCCCACGACTACCTTGACGAACTCGAGCGGGCCATCCAAGCCGCCGACCCAGGCCTGCCGCTCGGATCGCCGCAGGCATGATGCACCTTCCCGGGGACCTGGCCCGCACCGGCGTCCGGGGTGCCGTCTGGCAGGGACTGGCCTTCGCCTCCGGCAGGGTGATCGTCCTGGTGACCACCATCATCCTGGCTCGGCTCCTGTCCCCCCAGGAGTACGGTTTGGTGGCGCTGGCGCTGGTGCTCATGGCGTACGCCGAGACCATTGCCGATGCCGGGGTGGCACAGGCACTGGTCTACCTGCCGCGGACGGGAGTCATGGCGCGCTCGGCCCTGCTGCTCTCGGTGGTGCTGGGCCTGGTCCTGGCTTCCGCGGCCGTCCTGGCTGCGCCCTGGATCGCCGGGGTCTTCAACCTTCCGGCAGCGGCATCCCTCATCCAGGTGCTGGGGGTTTCCGTGCTGGCCACGTCCTTCGGCGCAGTCCCGGAGGCCCTGCTGCGGCGCGAGCTTCAGTTCAAGCAGCTCACGGCAGCACCCGTGATCCGCGCCGCCACAATGGGCGCCGTGACACTCCCGCTCGCGTTTGCCGGCCATGGCGCCTGGTCACTTGCCATCGGCACGGCAGCGGGCTCGGTGGCGTACGCGGTCACCTGCTGGTTCCTGGTCCGGCGGCATGCGCCCTGGCAGATCTGGCGGGTGAGCGGGGACGCGCTCCGGGCCAACGTGAGGTTCGGCGCCCCGGTGGCCGGCAGCAGCCTGCTGGCCCGCCTGATCTTCGACGTCGACTATCTCATCATCGGTCTCTGGCTGGGGGCGCAGGCACTTGGGTACTACACCTTGGCTTTCCGGCTTCCCGAAGCCCTGATCCTCAACGTGTTTTTTGTGCTCTCCACCGTCCTGTTCCCGCTGTACGCACAGGTCAGCGGCGATCCGGAGAGGCTCCGGGACGGCTACCTGAAGAGTGTCCAGATCCAGTCCCTGTACGGCGTCACCACGGGAGTGGGGCTGGCTGTGCTGGCACCGGTACTGGTGCCGTTGCTCTTCGGCCAAACGTGGATGGATGCCGTCCTTCCACTGGCGTTCCTTGCCCTGTATGCCGCGGCACGGTCGCTGGGTGCCGGCGCCAACGATGTCTATAAGGCGCTCGGCCGCCCAGGGCTCTCCGTCGGGGTTTCCGTCGTCCGGCTGGCGATCCTGGTGCCGGTCCTGTTGCTTGCCTCCCGATGGGGCATTGTGGGCATCGCCTGCGCCCAGCTGCTGGTGGCTCTGCTCTTTGCCTGCGGCATGCAGGCCGTCGCCGCCAGGGTGATGAAGTTCCGGGCGCGCCGGCTGGTGCGCGCGGCCGTGCCCGGCGTCGTCTGCGGGGCAGCCGTGGCCGTGGCCGGTCTAGGCACCTTGGCAGCTCCGCTCCTCGGCCCTGTGGCGACCATCGCAGTGGTTGTGGTGACGGCCGTGGGCTTCGTCTACGCAATCCTGCGCCTGGGGTTCCCGTCCCTGCACTCTGAACTGCTGAAGCTGGTCCGCCGGTCCTAAGGCAATACTGCCGCTCTGGTGCCCGGGTGCTTGGGCGAAGAACCAGTCACCGCATGGCGCCACAACCAGAAATCCCTGTCGGACATGACAGCCGAACGTACTTGGTCTGTTCCATGTCCAGGATCCGACTGGCCTTCCAGCCGATACGCCAACGTGGCTGCGGACCGGGCCCAGCTCGCGATGACCAGCTGGGGCAGCAGGCCTACGTCCACGCCCCGCAGCGCCAGATGCCTGGCAAGGTGCCCCAGTGCCCACCCGCGCGCGCCGAACGCCGCATCATAGGCTCCAAGCTGGTCTTCGCGGGAAAAAGCGCGTTCGTTTGATTCGCTCAGGTACTGCAGGTAGAACACCAAGTCGTGGCCCGGAAGGCCATCGGTGCTGGACCGCTCCCAGTCCACCGCCTGCAGTTTGCCGTCGGCCTGCAGAAACAGGTTCGGGTGGCTCAAATCGCCGTGCTCCACAACGGCCGGCAGCTCCGCGGAACGCAAGGGCGCCAGCAACTCGTGGGTGTGTTCAACAAGCGCGTCGACCTCGGGTTCCGGGGACACCATGACGGAGAGGGCCTCCAGCGGACGGGTGATGGTCCGCTCGTACCAGCCCTGATTCTGCCGGGCCGATCGCAGACAGGGCAAGGCGTCGACAAAGTCTGCGCCCGCGCTGACGGCACCGGGCAAGTCAGCAGCGACCAGCCTCGGATCCAAGGGTGTTCCGGTCACTGCGGTTTCGACGAGGACGGTGTGGGCAGCGACTTCGCAGACGGACACCACCTCCGGGACACCCATCGAGGGCCCCACTCCAGCGATCTTCAGCGCCCGCAGGACCTCGGCCTCGTGCCGCAGGCTGTCATTCTCGCCCGGCTGGCGGGGTACCTTGACGACGAGGCCGGGTTCCTGGGATCCGGTCGCGAAGATCAGTGCCACCACGTGCCTGGATGTGACGAACCTGGGCGTGAGCAGCACACTTTCCCAGCGCCTGCCCATGTATTTTTCCAGCCCGAACTCCTGGTAATGCTCTTCAAGGAAACGGTCAAAGAAGTTCAAAGCGGCTCCTCGTCCAGGGGGCGCCCGTCCAGGGGGCGCCCGTCCAGGGGGCGCCCGTCCAGGGGGCGCCCGTCCAGGGGGCGCCCGTCCAGGGGGCGCCCGTCCAGGGGGCGCCCGTCGAGCGGACGACGACCCAGGACGCTTCCTTCCGGGATGGCCAGGTCAAACAGGTGCAGCGTGAAGGCCAGACGTGCTGCGAAGGCCTTGCTTGCTCCGAAACGGACGTCCCGGTGGAGGGCCAGGGTGTGCCCGATCGCGGCGGCAGACGCCACTGGCACAATGCGCGCTGTACGGTCCAGCGTCGGCGCGTTCCAGTAGACGCCGACGTCCTGGAAGCCGGCCCGGATCAGGGCACGCTTCCAGCCTTTCAGGGTGCGGGGCCCCGAGCGGCGCAGCAGTGAGCGCCGGACCTCCACGCACATCCAACCGCCCGGTTCCAGCGCTGCCGCCGCGCTCCTGAAAAGGGCCAGGTCGGGGACGGCGAGCAGCACCACCTCGTAGCCCTTGCCCTGCTCACCGTCATGTCCTGGGCGGATCACACCAGCCTCCGGGTCAAGCAGGCGGAGAGCAGATTCCCTTTCCGGGCCCACGGCGCCGCCATACCCCACGGTCCGGGGCAGCAGGTCCGGCAGAAGGAACCGCCAGTCAAGGAGTCTCCACAGGTGCAGCGACAGGGCTGCTGCCGGGGCTTCCGCGGCGGCCCCGGCTCCCGGTGTGAGCCGGCGCCATACGATCCCGGTCGCCTGCCTCCGGACCAGCTCTTGGGGCTGGGCGGCGTCGATGAGGCTGCTCCCCGGCAGGCGGTCAGCCAGCGTCCGGTAGGCCCGCCGCCAGCCCTCCAGGATGGCGGCGGAATGCTCACCCTTCCTGCCGAACATGACGTCGCCAGGAGCGTCCAGGACCAACAGGATGTCCGGGTCCTGGACCACTGTGAAGGCAAGGGAGTTGGTGGCTTTGTGCACGGCGCCGCCGTCACCGGAACCGGGCAGGAGGGCGTCGTAGGCCACCCGGTCCATGAGGACCAGCCGGCCCAGGAGGCTGTAGGCCCTGGCCACCAGCCCGCCCCGGATGAGCCGGAGGACCTTCTTGGCTGTACGCCAACCCGGAATCCGCTCAAACCGGGCATCCCAGGGACCGGCCCCCCACATGCCCATGTACACGTACTTGGTGGGCAAGGGTATGGCCGCCTGAAGCCCATGGAGCAAGGTGGTTTTGCCCGCGCCATCGGGGCCCATCACGCCCAACACCGGCCCGCGGCCCCGAAGCCTGGCACCGAGCAGGCGCAGTCCGGTGTTCCTGGCGGCGATCAGCCGCGGCACCGCCGAACCGCCGGCCCATGCGGATTTCATCCGGGCGGCCATGGCCTGAACGCCGTCAAAGCCGCCAGACAGCACCAGGTCCAGCACGTGGGCGGCCGTGCCCGGTCCGATGCGGCGGTCGATAAGGCCCGCGACGGCGTCGCCAGGCGATGCTACCTCAGCCGCCTTCCGGGCGGCGTCGATCTTTTGCGGTGAAATCTGCCCCTTGTCCAGGACCAGATGGAGCAGCTGCAGCCATGCTTGGTCAGCGGGTGCGGGGAGCCACACCGGCCCCTGGTGCACCCGCCGCGCCAAACAACCGGAGGCCCATGGGGTCTTCAGTTGCTGGTGGGGCCCGAAGGCAATATCCGAGACAACGTCCAGCTTGACCCAGAAGTCCTCGCCGGCGGAGTAGCAGAAGTAGAAGCGGTGGGTGCCGTGGCCGGGCGCGTGGACCCTGCAGAAACCTGCGGAGGCAAGCAGCCCGTCCAGCCGGGGCAGCAATTGCCGGGCCACCAGCAGATCCACGTCCCCGGACGGCCGGGCCAGATCGTCTTCTCCCCGCAGCAGGAGCCAGGGAAGTCCGGCGCCGTCCAGGGCGTGCAAGGCAGCGGCGAGGTTCGGCTCCGTGACGGGCCCTTGCTCCACGGCGCTAGGGGGCGTAGGCATACTGCACCACCCAGTCGATCTGCAGGTGCCCGGACACGGCGGCCTCGGGGAAGTCCCGGCTGGCACGGTCGGACGTCTCCGCCTGAAGCGTCCAGCGCATGGGGGTGTCGGGGACTCCCGAGGGAACCGTCGTCTGGTCGATGAGTGCGCCGTCCATGAACCAGCTGACGTTCCCGGGGGTCCATTCCGTCGTGGCCACATGCCAATCGCCCGGTCCGCCCGGCGCAAAGGTGCGGCGTGGCGGATCGAATTCCATGGCCCCGTTGGCAAAGGATCCCTTTATGGCCGACGCACCATAGAGCGGCCCGTCGAGGCTGCCCTCGGGCCAGTCAATTTCGCCTTCGTTCCAGTTGTCGCTGGCCGGCCACAGCAGGAAGGCAATTTTGTAGCCTGGCATGGGGTCATAGCGGAACCTGATTGAGTACCGGCCGTATTTCTGTCCGGTGTATCCAAAGGGGATGACGCTCGCAACCTGCGGTCCGCCGTCGGCTGTGTGCAGGAAATAGTCAAGCCGGCCATCGGCGACCGAGAGCACCGAATCAGGCGCATAGGTGCCTCTGCCCGAGGAATCAGTGAATCCGGAGTACCCGTTCACTTCAGGCCCGTACACGTCCTCCACGTGCCCGAAGGGCGCCGGCGTGGCGAAGTCCTGGGCCCCGGTCTGCTTCCATCCCGGGAGGTCACCCACGGGCATTCCGGAGGGACTGTCCGCCGAACGCAGGAACATCACCCCGGCAACGGCAAGGACAACCATGACTGCCAGCGATCCGAGGACGGCTTTCCGGGATCCGGGACGGCTAGCCCGTTCCTTCGAACTTGTAAATACGGACCGTACTGTTACTAAAGACATTCGCGACGCCGTCTCCTTTCGCAAGCACGTTTTCCAGCTTTGGGAGCAAATACGCTTCGAACAGGCCCTGTTCAATGGCCTGGCGCTTTTGCTCGTCGGAAAAGACGATGTAATTGGATTTTGCACCGCGGAGGTGATCCGAATACTGCCGCAGGCTCTCCATGCTGACCTTCCCGTCCACCGCGTTCAGGTACTCGACCAGCGAGGTCACACTTCCCCATTGGAGATAGTGCGGATAGTTCGGTCCCACCAGCAGGGGAAAGAAGTACTTCGTTTCATAAACGAGGTCGCCCTGTGTCGTGTGCGCGTCCAGCCATTGGCTGGCCACCACATCGTCCTTGGATACTCGGTAATCTGCCTCAGGCTGGAAGTGGACCACTGTGAACATCATGGCCATCGCCACCAGTGCTGAGCCTGCGCCGACGACGGCCTTGCGGGTACGTATGGGCCCGGACCAGAACAGCCAGGCAACCCCGATCGAGAGCCAGGGCAGTGCGAACAGGAACACTCTGAAGCGGGCCTCGCCACCGTAGGACTGTGCCAACAGCCCCAAAGCCGGCGAGACGGCCAGCCAGGCGACAACCAGGGTGGTTCGCACATGGCCGTGGAGCAGGCGGCGGACAAATCCGGCAACCGCCAGAACTCCAGTCGCCAAGGTGAGGACCACGGCAAGATGTGCAAGGGTGTGGCCCGTAAGCACCCATTGGCCCAGGACCAACTGGTCTGTGCGCGGCGCGCGGTAGCCGGTGTTGGCAAAGATGTTGAATCCGCTGAAGAGCCCGTATTTGCCGCTTACGTAGGCAAAGTTGGGAATGAGATATGCCAGCGGCAGGAGCAAGAGTGCCGGTCCCAGCCAGCGCGGCCTGAGATAGCCTGAGATGAAGAGCGGGAAAAGACCCAGGACGGCTATGTACGGCGTGAGCTGGTGACTCACCACGATCACTGCCTGAGCCAGCAGAATGGCCACGCAGGCCAGGATCTGCATCGCCGGGACGGGCCGCTCCCACGTGCGAGGCAGCGCCCCCGGGCGTCGCTTCTTGAATTCCCGCACCATCCGCAAATGCCGCAGCCGGTGTTCAAAGCCGACCATCCACTTTGCCGGGATTCCCTTCAAAAAGGTAAGGGCGACGAGGCACATTGCGAGGTACAGGGAGTAGGAATAGGACTGGGGTGAGTAGTAATTCTGGTTCACCCAATTGGCAAGAGTGAAGATCAGGGTTGTGGTCCAGTAGACCCGTGCCCTGTCGGAGATGATCCTCGCAATCGCGAGCACCAGAACGGCGTCAACGAGGGCAAATCCGGTTTCGGCCCAGGCAGCATAATCCAGGGCGTTGCGGTAGCCCATCACTTCGCCCAGGTAGGCACTCAGGGCAAAGAAGCCCGGCCAGCGGTTGTAGATATCGACCGAGGGATCCACATGTCCGGTAGCCGTGATGAAGTTCGTGACGGCGATGTGTTTGTAGGTCCAAGGAAAACGGGGAACCTGGGCGAGCAGGCCCGCTGATGCATAAAGCATGACGACGAGGCTGGAGACCGAGACGCTCATGAGCAACTTGGAGAACATCTTCCGGGCCACAACGCCCCAAACACACGTCCCCACGACGATCCCGACGGCGAGGTACCAGAGGGGCGGCAGTTCAGGCAGGAGCCCGAAGTCGCCCAGCCTCCCCTGGCCTGTGGTGGCCAGGCCGGCAACCCACATGGCCGCCGCCGCGGCAAGGATGAGCCAGGGCAGCGACGCCGTGAACCGGGAGCCCCGGTACGGTTCGGCACTGCCGGCAGCATTCGGCCGCGGGCCTGGGCGCCCAGGATCCCTGGCAAGGGTGCCCGGCACGAAGATGATAAGGGCCGCCGAGGCAAGGACGACGACGGCCGCCACCGGCCGGGGGTGCCAGAACCCCGTCCACGCCATCACCAACGCCAGCGTGGTGCAGACCACGGCGCTTGCTGCCGCCGTCCAGACAAGCCGCAACTCCAGATCCAGGCCGGGAAGCCGGGACAGCGCTACCCACCCCGGTAGCGCGAGGCAGACCACAAGCTTGAAAGCGGCCAAAGGCGCCCCGCCGACGTCCAAGAGGATAAGGACGGCTGCAGCCAGTCCGGATACCGCGAGCCCCACATCGAAGTACGACGGTCGCCTGCTCAGCGCATGCGTGGGCGTATGCCCCAGCGCCGAGGTAACGCCGTCTCGGATTAGCAAAGCCATTCCAGCGCCCCCGTTCGAATTGAATGAAAAACTCCCAGCGTGATTCCCAAGACAGCCCCGTGGGGCCATTCACAGCATCTTGGCGGCCCCCCTCCAGCGTTCAAGCAAATAGTTGAGAGGCCCGCGGGCCACTGAGAACAGCTCAAGCCGCAGAACCTGGGCGAGTTGCCCATCCCAGGGCCCGCGGCCCCGTCCCTGCCGCCCGCGAGGCCGGCGGCCGGCGAAAGTGCTTCGCGCAAAGGCCCACGCGATGCGCGGGGTGCGGGACAAGGCGAGCCGGGCTGTCCGGGGATTCAGGACAATCTTTGTGAGCCACGCTCCGAGTCCGCTGCCGTAGGCGCGCGCCTGGGTCCGGAGTTCATCCAGACCGTCGCGGTGGCGGTGCCAGACGATCGCCGAGGGCTGGACCACCAGGCTGTGCCCCTCCAGGATCACGCGGGTGAACATGTCAATGTCTTCGCCGCCGCCCGTGCGGGTTCCGGCGCCCAAGGCTTTGTCGAAGCCGCCCAGGCCCAGCGCGATGCTGCGGTCCAGCGCGAAATTCGCTCCCGTCCCAAAGGCGCCGGGGCAGAACGGAAACTTCGGAAGGTCCTTGGGTGGATCCGCGAAGGAGTACACCTTGGGCGCCATGCACTTGGACCAGCTGACCCGGTCGTCAAAGTACCCCTGTGCCGGCGAGCGCAGTTCACCGGCCGGCACGAGTCCCGTGACGCAGGCGGTGCCGGGCATGCGTTCAAACCCCGCGGCGATCTCCCTGAGCCAGGCCTGATCGACCACGACGTCGTCGTCTGTGTAGGCAACGATGTCACCCCGCGCATGGTTAAGGCCCGCATTCCGCGCCTGGGACAGTCCCGGGGCGGGCTCGGTAATCAGGGCCACCCGGGGGTCGTGGAACTCCCGGCTCACCATGCGGCGGGTTTCGGCCGTGGCTGCCGCGTTGTCCACCACGAGGACGTCGAAATTGGGGTAGTCGAGGTTCAGGATGGCGGACAGGGCCCCCCTGAGCAGTGCGGGGCGGTCGCGCGTACACACGATCACCGTGACTGAGGGAGTTGATGCCCTGCGATCGGAGACCGGGGCAACGGCCGGGAGGGCTGCTACGGCCTCCTCCAAAACCGCACGGCCGAGCATACCCCCCGGAGTCTCCACGTCGACGAAGCCCCGGACCGCTGCCCCTTCGCGCACCAGCAGCCTTGCGCGGTTGTACCCTGCATGGTTGAGCAGCTTCAGCCAGGCGCAATCGGAGAGGCCCTCCAGGTCGACGGCGCCGATCCAACGCGCTCCGGGCCATTCCGGCGGAACGGCGCTCTCCATGGCGGGGGCCAGCTCGACCGCGGCGCCTTCCTCGACCGCGATGAGCTCATCCACGCGTTCACTCACTGGACATCCCTCCATGGTGCGTCCGCGAGGTCTGCCGCTCTCAGCGGGCGTCCCGGGACATGCCCGATCCGGCGCCCGCGGACGTACCCGGCGGCAGTGCATGCGAGGACGGCAATGACTGCTCCGGCACGGCCAAGTCCCTGCGGGTTGCGCCCTGCGCCCCAATCGCGTACGCCGGAAACAACGGCCCGCGGCAGGATGCTGCGCACGTAGCGCCGTTCCGGGCCCAATGTCCGCTTGTTGCCCACGAGCTGGCTGACCTGGGCTTTTGAGATCCCTTCAGACCACGAGCGCGACACCATGTAGCGGAATGTCCCCCGCTCGGCCGGCACGTGGTGGCGTACCAGGGCTGCGGGTTCGTAGACGATCCGCGAGCCGGGAGCACCCATCCTGGAACGGATGCAGATTTCAGTCTCCTCGCAGCCAAGCGGCAACGTCCCTTGGCGGCCCAGGGAGATATTGAAGCCGCCCACCTGGCGGAGTACGTAGCGGCGGAAGGACATGTTTGCACCGATGACATTCCGGACCTCGGAGGCGACTTTGGGCATTCCGCGGTGGCTGCACCCCACGATCCAGTCGAGTTCCTCGCCGAAGTAGCCGGGGCGTCCCGAGTCCCACACCGGTTCAACGCGCCCGCCCACTGCAAGGACATCAGGGTCGTCGTAGAGGACAAGCAACCGTTCAAGCCAATCCGGCGCGGCTTCGGCGTCGTCGTCCAGGAAGGCCACAATGTCCGACGCCGCCAGGGCCACACCCGTGTTGCGTGCTCCGGAGAGCCCGCGGGGGCCACTGCTCCTCACCACGGTCACGTCATCGACGATTTGGATGAGTCGCCTGTAGAGCTCTTCATTGTGGTCAGTGACCACCAGGACTTCCTGGGCCGGAACCGTCTGGTCCCGGACGGACTCAATGACATCCAGCAGCTGGTCCCAGCGCCTGGTGGTGTACGTGCAGATGACGACTGAAACCGTCGGAGGAGCAACCTGGCCGGACATGCTAGGCGCTCCGGACCATGGACAGGACGCTCTGGGGGTCGGTGGGCGTGTGCGGGACCCTCACCTTCGCGTACGCATAGGCCACGCGGCGGAGGGCTTCGGGCCGGGCACCGGCGGTGGGCGCCTCCCAAAGCAGGCATTCCCGCGCGAGCGTCCCCAGGACCCGCCACCCATCGCGGAAGGTCTGCAGGTTCGAGGCACCGGAAATCCGGCCCAGCTCGTTGCTGGGCACCTCGGCGATCCGAAGACCGGCCCTGGCTGCCCGCACGATCAGTTCGGTCTCGATCTCGAAACCATCGGATTCGGGTTCCAGGATCCTGATGCACTCCCTGCGGAAGGCCAGGTATCCGTAGCAAAGATCGGAGTAGTTGCTGTGCAGCACTGCATTGGCCAGGCCGGTCAGCGCCCGGTTGCCGGCACTCCGCAAATGCGTCAGGTCCTCTGAGCCGCCACCGGTGACGTACCGGGAGCCTTTGACGAAATCGTAGTCATGCTGGAGCGGGGAAACGAACCACCCGATCTCCTGCGGGTCCATGCTTCCGTCCGCATCCAGCATCACGATGATGTCGCCCGAGGATGCGGCGAGTCCCGCACGCACTGCGACGCCTTTTCCCTTCCGCTGCTCATTCACCACCACGACGTCGGAGCGGAGTGCGCGGGCAACCTCCACAGTGCCATCCCTGGAGCGCCCATCCACGATGATCACTTCGTCCACATACGAAGGCATGCGGCGGAGGACCCATGGAAGATTCATTGCCTCATTGAGCGTTGGGATTATCACGCTTACGGACGCTCTTGAGGCCTCTACGGCCGGCTTGGGGAAAGAAATTGGGGGTTGGGTGGAAATACTCACATGACTCACCAGTTCGTGACGTTGCGGATGTTTGTCAACGCCGTCCTCAACCCGAAAGTTGAGCGCAGCAGTATCGTGTTATCCGGTCATGTGTCAGGTCTCTGGCCTCCAGCTATCAAATATGCCTTTGACTCTGGCCGTTGACGTTTAGTCTAGGTTTGGCCTCAAGCGGTTGTCACCAGTAGTTGGTACTCGTTTTTCAACCGCTACCTGTGCTTTTCCCTTATGAGTACGGGGAATATCGCGGGCCTCCAATCTCGGTAATGTCGGCTCATTGCCCCCCATTGCGTTCGGGTCTAAACTGTCGCGTATCTTGGGGTTTTGCCGTTGTTGCTGGGCCGGCGGACTTGGGAACTTCAGGTCGACTACACTTTGGGGCCCAGGAGACCTGCGATGAAGATCAAGCATTCCGCCAGATGGCTGAGCCAGACGCTCGTTCTGGCCACACTGATTGCAGGTTCACTCCTCACAGGCTCCAGCGGCGCATTGGCCGACAGCAGCTATGGCACGGAGAGCATCAGCTATTCCGGCGTCAACTACCCCCCGACGGCCGACAAGCCGCAGAGCAAGCTGTGGTGGAACGACGGTTCCTGGTGGGCGGACATGTGGACGTCAGGCAGCGGCTGGCACATCTATCGCCTGGACCGCAGTGCGCAGGCGTGGGTGGACACCGGGGTCCTGAATGACAGCCGCAACAGCACGTTGGCGGACACGCTGTGGGACGGCGAGCATCTCTACATCGCCTCCCACGTGGTCGCCAAGAGTGTGTCGAAGTCCAACCAACAGGCCAAGCTCTACAGGTACAGCTACGCCAATGGCACCTACACACTGGACAATGGTTTCCCGACGACCATCAACAACAACAGCAGCGAAACGATGACCATCGACAAGGACACCACCGGTGCGATCTGGGCCACGTGGACGCAGGTCGGCGGCAACGCGTCCGCCGGCTTTACCAACACGGTCTATGTCAACAACTCCCTGCCTGGAGGTACCAACTGGGCCACCCCCTTCGTCCTTCCTGTCTCCAACCCGAATCCGGCAGCTGACGATATCTCGGCCGTCGTGGCCTTCGGCCAAAACAAGATCGGGGTGATGTGGAGCGACCAGCTCACCGGCTCCATGTGGTGGGCAACCCGCACTGACGGAACGGCCCCGGCGTCGGCTTCTTCGTGGAAGGTTCAACCGGCAATTCAGGGCAATAAACAAGCCGATGACCACATGAACCTCAAAACGCTGCAGGCCGACAACTCCGGCCGCGTCTACGCGTCCGTAAAGACCAGCCTTAACGAAATTTCAGGGGACCCCGCGCTGCCCCAGCTTCAGCTGCTGGTCTTCAAACCCGGCACTGGTTCCTTCTCGGTCTCCACAATTTCCACCTTGGGTGATTGCGTCTCACGCCCGCAGATTGTGCTGGACACCCAGAACAATCTGGTGCACGCGTTCCAAACCGCACCGTCAACCTCCGTCAGCGGCTGCGCCTTCTCCGGCGTGGCAGGCAGCATCTATGAAAAAACCGCCTCCATGGACGATCCTGTTTTCGTGTCCGGCCGCGGCACACCCATCATTCAGGACGACGAATCTGACAACATCAACAATGTGACCACCACCAAGCAGAGCGTGAACAGCACAACCGGCTTGGTGGTGCTGGCCAGCGACGACGTAACGAAGCGCTACTGGTTCGCCGACAGGAGCCTGGACGCGGTCACGCCCCCACCGGTGGCGGCATTCACCGCCACCCCGACCAGCGGTACGGCGCCGCTGGACGTCAGCTTCACGGACACCTCCACGGGCACGCCGACGTCCTGGTCCTGGACCTTCGGTGACGGCGGAACCTCCACGGTACAGAACCCCTCCCACAGCTACGCTGCGGCCGGCATATTCACCGCGACCCTGACGGCCACCAACAGCTCGGGCTCAACCTCCGCCACCTCAACCATCACGGTCAGCCCGGCGCCGCCGGCTGCCGGGGTGAGCGTGGTCGGGTCCACCACAGCGACGGCAGGAACAGCGTCTGCCACCGTGGCAATGGCCGCCCCTGCCGGAACGGCTGCCGGCGATGTGCTGGTGGCCGCAATCACCGCGGACTTCAACCCGACAATGGCGTCCGTGCCGGCGGGCTGGGTGCCCATGGTCAATGCGCTGTCGATCAACAGTGGTCCTTCCTCGGGAGCCCGTGCATTCGCCTACTACTACGTGGTGGGCGCAGCCGATCCGCTCAGTTACACGTGGACCCTGAGCACAGCCGTGAAGTGGGGCGCCGGCATCACCAGTTACCGTGGCGTCAGCAACACCGCACCACTGGACGGCCCGGTGGTCACCGCCGTTGACGCCAGCTACACGGCAACCAGCATCACCGCCCCGAGCATCACCACCGCCACTGACGGCGCCATGCTGATTGGCGGCGTCGCGTGTGATTGCGCGTCGCCCGTGGTGTCCGCACCGAGCGGCTGGACCGAGCGTTGGGAGACCACCGCCGGCCAGGTGGCCGAACTGGCCGACCGGCCCCAGGCTACGGCCGGAGCCAGCGGCACGGCTACCTGGACCCTGAGTGCAGCCCGGGCGGTCGCCGCTTGGCGGACCGCACTGAAGCCGGCCTCCTAAACTGGCTGTCCAGGCCGCGCCCTACACAGCCGTCCGGAAGAACAACTCCGCTGCCTTGGCGAGGTAGTGCGGATCCTCGACGCCGCAGAGCTCGCGCGCCGAGTGCATCGAGAGCAGCGGGACGCCCACGTCCACCGTCCTGATCCCCAGCCGGGTGGCCGTCAGCGGACCGATCGTGGAGCCGCAGGGGACGTCGTTGTTGGACACGAACTCCTGGTAGGGGACCCCGGCCTCGCCGCAGAGCCGAGCCCAGAAGGCCGCGCCTGTGGCGTCCGTGGCGTAGCGCTGGTTGGCGTTGATCTTCAGCAGCGGGCCGCCGTTGAGGACGGGCCGGTTGGCGGGATCGTGCCGTTCGGCGTAGTTGGGGTGGACAGCGTGGCCGGCGTCCGCGGACACACAGAACGACGCCGCCAGGGCCCTGCGCCGTTCGCTCACCGAGGCGCCCAGGCCGTCGGAGATGCGGGTCAGGATGTCCTCGAGGATGGGCCCGCAGGCACCCGAGCGGGAGGCGGAGCCGATTTCCTCGTGGTCGAAAGCCGCCAGCACGGCGATGGGTCCGTCCGCCGCGGCTCCGGCAGCCGTGGAGGCAGCAGCGTGGGCGATCAGGGCCGCCAGGCCCGCGTGCGTGGAGGAGAGGTTGTCGAGCCGCCCGGACGCGAAGAACTCACCCTTGGCCCCGAAAACCGCGGGGGCCTGCGTGTCCGCGATGACGACGTCGTACCCGCCGATCTGCGCGGGATCAACGGTGGCACCGGAGACGCGCCCGGCCAGCAGCCCGAGCAGGTCCTCGCCGGCGGGGTCGCCCAGCCCGAACACCGGGTTCATGTGCTGCTGCTTGCCCAGGGTCAGGCCGTCGTTCACGGCCCGGTCCAGATGGATGGCCAACTGCGGGAAGCGCAGCAGCGGGCCGGTGGCGGTGAGGTGCTCGGTGCCATCGAGCATCACCAGGCGGCCGGCGAGCTGGAGTTCACGGTCCAGCCAGGAGTTCAGCAGCGGGCCCCCGTAGACCTCCACACCGGCCTGCAGCCAGCCGAACTTGCCCGTGGTGGGCTTTGGCTTGAGCTTGAATGACGGCGAGTCCGTGTGCGCGCCGAGGATGTTGAAGGCCGTGGTGGGGCCGGCGCCGGACGGGGTCACCCAGGCGATGAGCGCGCCGTCGCGGATCACGTAGAAGCCGCCGGATCCCGTGCTGGCGGCATCGTCCCAGGGCTGCAGCTCGTCCAGGGCCGTGAAGCCGGCAGTGTCCAGCCGCCGGGCGGCCTCGTGGACGGCGTGGAAGCTCGACGGCGAGGCACTGACGTAGGCGCCGAGGTCCTGGATGTGGTCTGCGGCAGAGTCGTTCGTAGGCATGCCCCCGAGTCTAGCCGCGTCCCCCGGCAGCACCTGCCAGGCCAGCGCCGCGGTCCGGCTATGCTGCCCCGTTACACTGTCACGTTCAACGCCGCGGTGTAGCCGCCGGACACCGAACCGGACATGGTGGCCAGCTGGTAGATGCCGCCGTCGTCGCCGAACACATTGTCCGATTTCAGCGTTGTGTTGGGGAAGTTCCGGGCGCTGGTCTCGTACCCCGCTGAGGCGTATACCTCCTTGCAGGCGGCCTCGGTAAGCGCGATCTGCGAGACGGCCAGCACCTGCCCGGCCTTGGTGGCGTTGCTCATGGATTCAAATACCTCGAAGTGAATATGCGGCCAGCGGCCGTTGTATGCCCCGGGGAAGATGGTAGTGAAGCTCAGCTGGCCGTTGGCGTCCGATTCCTGCACGCCGCGCAGGTAGTTCTCGTTTTCCAGGCCGGAATCGTAGAGCGAATACTTGCCGTTCCGGTCGCAGTGCCAGGCGTAGACGGCGGCTCCGGCCAGCGGGCTGCAGCCATTGGCGTTGTCGAGCAGGGTCAGGGTCACGGTGAGGGGCACGCCTGCGGCTTTGGTGGTGGAGGTGCCGAAACTGGATGTGATGTCCTTCCGGACCACCCCTGAAGCCTCCAGGACGTTGGGACCGTTCGAGCCGTCGCCGGGGTAGGGGCCCAGGGTTTCCTGCGGGATCTCCACGCGGCATTCCGCGAAGGCACGCGTCACTGTGGGCGAGGCGGTCGCCGAGGGGGTGGCCGTCGTCATGCCGGTAGAGGCGGAGGAGGATGCAGTGCCCGACGGCGTCGCACTGGCGCTGCTGTCCGTGCCGGTTCCAGGGGTGCAGGCCGCGAGCGCGGCGGCCGTGCCGGCGCCCAGCAGGACGCCCAGGGTACGGCGGCGGCTCAGCAGCGTGGACAGGTCGAATTCCAGGCCGCGGTCGTGGTTGGGATGCGGCTGGTCCTGCGTGGAGGGCTGCGGGGGCTGGGGTGAAGTTGTCATGTCTCCATGGAAGCGGCCGGCACTATGCGGTGTACATAGCCTGGCTGTGAGCCGCCTGTGAATCAGTAGTCGGGGTTGCTCGGAACCACCAGCCCGGTTTCGTAGGCGTAGACCACCACCTGGACGCGGTCGCGCAGGTGCAGTTTGGTGAGGATCCGGCGGACATGGGTCTTGACCGTGGCCTCGGACAGGAAGAACTTGTGCGCAATCTCCGCGTTGGAGAGGCCCTCGGCGATGGCTTCCAGCATCTCCGTCTCGCGCGGCGTGAGCTCCTCGAGCAGGGGGTCCCGGGGGTGCGGGGCGGCCTGGCCGGGCGGTCGCGCGCCGCGGACGTAGGTCTCCAGGAGCCGCTGCGTGACCCGGGGCGCCACCACGGCGTCGCCGCTGGCCACGAGCCGCACCGCCTGGACCAGTTCTGCGGGGGCCACGTCTTTCAGGAGGAAGGCGGAGGCCCCGGCCTGCAGTCCTGCAAAGGCATATTCGTCCAGGTCGAACGTGGTGAGGATGATGACCCGTGCGCTGGAGGCCGAGGCCGTGATGCGGCGCGTGGACTCGATGCCGTCCATCATGGGCATGCGGACGTCCATGAGGACCACGTCCGGCTGCAGCGCCTCCACCTGCCGCAGGGCCTCGTTGCCGTCCGAGGCCTCTCCCACCACGTGGAGATCGTCCTCGCCCTCGAGGATGAGCCGGAAGCCCATGCGCAGCAGCGGCTGGTCATCCACCAGCAGGACTTTGATCGGACCGTTCTCGGTCATGACTTCCCCTTGTCACCGTTCCATTGCAGTTCCGCGTGGACGCGCCAGCCGCCGTTAAGGCCTGGGCCGGCATCCACGGTTCCAGCATAGATTCCCGCGCGTTCCCGCATCCCCGCGATGCCTTGGCGCGTTCCCACGGTGCCGGCTTCGCTGCCCGGCTCCCGGGTGCCGCGGCCGTCGTCGAGCACGTCAATGGTGACCGAATCGCCGGCCCTGACGATATGCACGTCCACCCGGCCCAGGGAGCGCCCGTAGCGGAGCACATTGGTGAGCGACTCCTGCACGATCCGGTAGACGGTGAGCTGGAAGGCGGCGTCCTGGGGCAGCGTGGGGCCCGTGTGCGAGTAGTGCAGCGGCAGCCCTGCCGTGCGGAAGCCCTCCAGCAGCTTGGCGAGGTTGTGGCCGGATTCGAGCGGCGCCAGGGGCGCGGGCTTCCCCGAATCGTCGCGCAGCACGCCCAATACGCGGCGCATGTCCGCCAGCGCCATGCGGCCGGTGCGCGAAAGTTCGCCGAGGACCTCGCTGGCGCGTTCCGGATCCTTCCTGACCACCACGGCGGCCCCGTCCGAGAGGCTGACCATGACGGTCAGGGAATGCGCCACGACGTCGTGCATTTCCCGGGCGATCCGGTTCCGTTCGGTGATGGAACCCAGCTGGGCGGTGCGGGCGGCCCAGGCCTGGATTTCGACCTCGTGCTCGCGCCGCTGCCGGACGGAAATGCCGATGCCGGTGGCGATGAGGTTGGACAGCAGGATGCTGACGGCGGCGGCGATGTTGCTGACCAGGTGGAAGTTCTCCGGGGTGCCGTCCTGGCCGGCAGGGGTGGACGGGCTGGTCCACATGAACAGGTACACGAGGGTCAGCGGCAGGCTCGCGGCACCGAACACCACCAGGGCATAGGTCCGGGCCCGCGCCACCGCCACGGCATACAGGGCGAACCAGAGGCCGGCAGAGACGTTCGAGCCCCAGGGGTTCAGCAGCGTGACGCCCACCTCGAGGATGGCCACGGCCGCCGTCACGCTCACGGGGAAGCGGCGCCGCAGGAACAGGACCCCCGCAATGGCCAGCAGCAGCGCGGCGGCGAACCACTTGCCGTCCACGATCGAGGCGATGAGGGTGGCCAACGCCAGCAGGAAATAGCAGAGCACCACCACGGCGTCCATGGCCCGCGGGTGCTCGAAGAAGTACCGGCGGATCCGGCCACGGCGGCGCAGGGTGATTTCAGCAAAGGACGCGTCGGCCACCTGGGCCGACGCGTCCTTTGCTGGCAAATCTTCGCTCATGGCTTGAGCTTAGTTGAGCGGCCGCAGTGGCCGGCCCGTGTCTAGAATTCCATTCCCGCTTCGGCGAGGTCGGCCTTGATGGCGGCGATCTCGGCCTCGCCCGGTTCCACCAGGGGAAGCCGGACCACGGAGCTGGACAGGATTCCCTGCCACTTGAGGATCTGCTTCACGGCCACCGCACCCTGCACGTGACCCATGGCCGCACGGATGAGCGGGTCCAGTTCAAAGTGCAGGCGGCGGGCCGTGGCGAAGTCGCCTGCGGCGGCGGCGTCCACCAGTTCGCGGAACTTGCGGGGGGCAACGTGGGCGGTCACGCTGATCAGCCCGACGGCGCCGGCGGCCATCAGCGGAAGGGTCAGTCCGTCGTCGCCCGAGTAGACGTCCAGGTCGGTGTTGGCCAGCACGCGCGTGGTGGCGGAGAAGTCGGCCTTGGCGTCCTTCAGCGCGACGATGCGCGGGTGGTCCGCCAGCCGGATGATGGTCTCGGTGGCGATCGCGACGCCGGCGCGGCCGGGGATGTCGTAGAGCATGACCGGCAGCTCGGTGGCGTTGGCGGCGGCCTCGAAGTGGGCCTGGATGCCTGCCTGGCTGGGCTTGTTGTAGTACGGGGTGACCAGCATGATCCCGTGGACGCCAAGTGCCGCGGCGCGCTGGGTCAGGCTGATGGTGTGCCGGGTGTCGTTGGTGCCGGTGCCGGCGATGACCTTGGCGCGGCCGCCCACGGCGTCCAGCACGGCCTGGAACATGCCCAGGTTTTCCTCGTCCGTCAGGGTGGAGGTTTCACCCGTGGTGCCGGTGACCAGGATGCCGTCGCAACCGCCGTCCACCATGGTGTTGGCCAGTTCCGCTGCCTGCTTATAGTCCACTGCCCCGTCGGCGGTGAAGGGGGTGACCATGGCGGGCACCAGGGTTCCGAACGGACGGGAGGCAGCGGAGGAGTCAGTCATGGACAAAACGTTACCGGCTCGGGGGCGGAAACTCTTAAACGGAGTCCGGCAGAACGGCCATCGCCGTTCTGCCGGAGCCCGTGTGTTCTGCCGGAGCCCGTGTGTTGCTTGGACGCCGGCTTGCCTAGACGTCGCGCTTCTTGAGCAGCACCATGGCCAGGACCACGGGCACCACTACCCAGGCGCCCAGCACCAGTCCGGCCTGCCAGACTTCCAGGGTGTCCTTGACGTGCTCGACGGCGGTCAGGGGCGTGATGGTGCTGGTGGGGAGGTACTTGTTGGCTTCCTTGAAGAAATCGCCGGGGATCAGCTGGAAGGCGATGGGCGCCACGAAGAACAGGCCAACCAGGCTCATGATGCCGCCTGCCGAGTTGCGGATCAGGGTGCCCAGCGCCATGCCGATGGCGGCCACGGCGGCCACGTAGAGGCTGTTGACGAGGAGCATCTTGACGGACTGCGAGCTGCTCAGGTCCAGCTTGAGGTTGTAGTTGTCCACGATGGGCAGCGACACGAGTCCGGCAATGTAGGTGGAGACGGCCGTCAGGGCGAAGGCGCTCACCATGACCACCACCAGCTTGGCGATGAAGGCCGGGAGCCGCTTGGGAACGGCGGCAAAGGTGGACCGGGCCATGCCGGTGGTGAACTCGGAGCTCATGAGCAGGACGCCCAGGGACCCGAGGATGAGCTGGGCGAAAGAGATGCCCGAGGTGGGAATGCCGACGGCGAGGTCCCCGCCCTGCGCGGCAATGGCTGCTGCGGCCTGGGGATCCGATGCGGCTTGCTCGGCGAACTGTCCGGTCCCCCAGGCCGACAGGGCGCCGAAGCCCACCATGACCACGGCGGTGGAAGCCAGGAGGATCAGCGTGGACATCAGAGTGCGGAACTTGATGAATTCCGAGTTCAGGACCCGGAAGAACGACGGTCCGGGTCCGACGGCGTTGCGGAAGGTCCGGCGGTCCAAAGTAGTGGTGCTCATGGCTAGTTCCCTCCGGCCTGTGCGGAAACCGGGGCTCCCGTGGTGATGTGCGAGTGGTATTCGACCTCGTCCTTGGTCAGTTCCATGTAGGCCTCCTCGAGGCTCGCCTGCAGGGGCGTCAGCTCGTAGACCATGACCTGGTTGTCCAGGGCGGCCCGGGCGATGCCGCGCGGGTCCAGGCCGGTGACTTCCAGCAGCTCGCGGTCCTGTGCCTCCACGGAGACGCCGTTGGCGGCCAGCAGCTGCATGAGCCGTTCGGGCTGGTCGGTGCGGACACGGGTGCGGGCCTGGCCCTTGCCGGTGATGATCTCCTTGATGGGGGCGTCGGCGATGATCTTGCCGCGGCCGATCACGATCAGGTGGTCCGCGGTCAGCGCCATCTCGCTCATGAGGTGGCTGGAGAGGAAGACCGTGCGGCCCTCGGAGGCGAGGTACTTGACGAGGTTGCGCACCCAGACGACGCCTTCGGGGTCCAGGCCGTTGACGGGTTCGTCCAGGATGATGGTCTGCGGATCGCCCAGCAGCGCGGCAGCGATGCCGAGGCGCTGCCCCATGCCGAGCGAGAAGCCCTTGACCTTCTTCTTCGCGACGTCGCCCAGTCCGGTCATCTCGATGACTTCGTGGATGCGCTTCTTGGGGATGCTGTGCGTGGCCGCCATCGCCAGCAGGTGGTTGTAGGCCGTGCGGCTGGTGTGGACCGCCTTGGCATCCAGCAGGGCGCCGATTTCACGCAGCGGCGCCAGGTGCTTGGCGAACGGCACACCGTTCACGGTGACCGTTCCCGCCGTCGGCGCGTCGAGGCCCATGATCATGCGCATGGTGGTGGACTTGCCGGCGCCGTTCGGGCCAAGGAAGCCCGTCACCCGTCCGGCCTGGACAGTGAAGCTGACGCCGCCGACGGCGGTTTTGTCGCCGTAGACCTTCGTCAGTCCTTTTGCCTCAATCATGGAAGCGTTCCCTCCTGGGAGCAGATGGCTGCAGTTGCGTGTGTTGACTGTAGTTACAACGCTAGCCACGTCCGGTGCGGAAATCGCCGGTCTCAGGGATGATTCAGGGGCCAGTCAGGGTAGTCCTCATGGATGACACTGACTCAGGGACGCGGCCCGTACACGCGCAGCTTCCCGCGCTGCACGGTGAACTCCGCGGTCCGGACACCCGGCAGCGGTTCGCCGTCCACGGCCAGGACCAGGGGCTTGCCGATTGCCTCGATGCTGAGCCGGGACGCCTCGCTCAGGTGCGTGACTTTGGTGGCCGCCACGGTGCCGGTGAGCACGGCCCAGAGGAGCCGGAGCCGGGCAAAGGGTTCGTCGGCGGTGACCATGCGGATGTCCAGCACGCCGTCGTCGAGCACTGGCCGGCTCAGCGGTGCCACGTCCCGCGGGTAGTAGCGGCCACGGCCCAGGTAGAGGATCCACAGCTTGTGCCGCACGCCGTCGATTTTCAGGGTGGTGGGCGAGGCCACGGCGAAGGTGCGCAGGCCCGCCACGAGGCCGGCGAGCGGTTTCCCCAGCGCCGGCTGGAGCCGTTCGCGGCGGCGGACCAGGTTGGGGTAGACGCCGAAGCTTGCCGTGTTGAGCATGGTGAGCTCGAGGGTTTCGTCGGCGCCCTCGATGCCCCGGCCCACGGAAACGTGCCCGAGATCCGAGGAGACGGCGGTCCCCGTCGAGGCAGCCGCCGCGGCCTCCGCCACCGTGGCCACACCGGCGTCGCGGGCGAAGTGGTTCAGCGTGCCGCCGGGCAGCACCAGCAGGGGCAGGGACTGTCCGACGGCGGCCGCGGCGGCGGTGCCCACCGTGCCGTCGCCGCCCCACACCCCCAGGGCTTTGGTCCCGGGCCGGGCGGCGGCCGCCTGGATCTGGGCGGCCACGTCCTCGCCCTCGCTGATTTCATGAATATGCGCCTTGGGGAATGCTTCCCGGAGCAGCGTGACGGTCTCCGGCGAGTAGGAGCCGCCCAGCGCGTTGACCGCGATGCTCAGCCCCTCGCCGTCGTCGAGGGCCGGCGCCTCGGCAGCCGTCCGGCCGGTGGGCGGGGCCGCTTGCCGCTCCGGCCACCACTTCCGCGTCAGCAAGGCCGCCCCGGCGCCGATGGTGCAGCCGAACACCACGTCCGAGGGCCAGTGCGCCCCCGTATGGACCCTGGAGTAAGCCACTCCTGCGGCGATCGGGGCCAGCACCGCCCCCAGTGCCGGGGACACCATCCCGGCACCCAGGGTGAAGGCCGCGGCGGAGGCCGAGTGCCCCGAGGGCAGTGAAG
Source organism: Arthrobacter sp. CJ23 (assembly GCF_024741795.1). Taxonomy (NCBI): domain Bacteria; kingdom Bacillati; phylum Actinomycetota; class Actinomycetes; order Micrococcales; family Micrococcaceae; genus Arthrobacter; species Arthrobacter sp. CJ23. The sequence goes on from NZ_CP102950.1 coordinate 4,566,284, forward strand.
AGCTGGTGGGCTGCGGGTGCACGAAGCGGAACACCGGGAGATGCTCGGGCAGCGGCCGGGCCCGGGGGAGCAGCGTCTTGAAGAGCAGGTTGGTGGCGGCCGAGGCGACGCCGAGCGCCAGGAGACCGTGCAGGGCGGCCCGGCGCGGCTTGCCCGGAAGGGCGGCGAATCCGCCGGCGATGGCAAACCAGAGCTTGCCCTTGGTGGCCGCGGCGGAGAGGGCGCTGAAGAAGTCGTCGTGCTGGCCCTGGGGCTGCCGCGAGACGGCGCGGACGAGGAAGCGGTCGAATACTGCCACCCGGCCAGGACCCTTGCGCAGCATGCTTCGCATCCCCCCACCCTAGCGTGGCGCACCACTAGGATGTAGCCATGATCCGGGCCCTTCTCCCGCGCAGGTCCGCGGCCGGAACGGTGGTAGCCGTCAGCACGGCGCTGCTCACCGTGGCCGTGGTGCTGGGCGGGATGCTGCTGCTGGACGTGGCGCGGCCGGCCTTCCAGGACATGGACAATTCATGGCACGACTTCTCTGCCACGCTGCACACGCCCTTGTGGGATGCCGTGAACCCCGTCCTGAACTGGGCCGGCTACATGGGAATGCTCATTTTCCACGTGGTGCTGGCGTTTGCCCTGATCGTGGGCCGGCGGCCCATTTCCGCCGCCTTCAGCGCGACCGCAGGGTTCGCCGTGGTACTCGTGACGCAGCTGGCCAAATGGACCATCGGCCGGGAACGTCCGGCCGACAACCACGTCCTCACCGATACCGGTTCCTACCCCTCCGGCCACGTCTCCGCCACCACGGCGTTCCTGCTGGTGGTGACGCTGCTTCTGGGCCGCTGGTGGATGTGGATGCTTTCCCTTGCGGGAATCTTTGCCATGATGCTCAGCCGCACCTACCTGGCCGCCCACTGGTTCACGGATGTGGTGGGCGGCGCCTGCCTGTCAGCCGGGGTGGTGCTCCTGCTGTGGCTGGCATTCCAGGACGTATGCATTCAGGAGAATATGAATGCCGTGCAGACGGCTACTTGGTGGTCAAGGGCTTTGCAGCGCCGGCAAGCCAGAGGGCAAGCAGGATCGGAGCCCCGATAGCCAGCAGCGCCAAGTGGATGCCCGTGTGGTCCCCCAGGTAGCCGAGCAGCGGCGGGCCCGAAAGGAATGCCACGTAGCCGATCGTGGACACCACGGAAACGCGGGCGGCGGCGTGCTTGGGGTCATCGGCCGCGGCCGACATGCCCATGGGGAAGGCCAGTGCGGCGCCCACACCCCACAGGGCGGCACCGATGCCGGCCAGGACCAGGTTGCCCGCGAACACGAAGAGCGCCAGGCCCAGGGCCGCCGCGGCCATGCTGGCCCGCAGCACTGCGACGCGGCCGAACTTGTCGATGACCATGCCGCCCAGGAACCGCATCACGGTCATCGCGAGCACGAAGAGGGCGAAGAACAGGGCGCCCGTGGACTCGGAGGTTTCCAGCCCGTCAACGGCGGCCTTGGCGATCCAGTCGTTGCCGGCACCTTCCGTGAGGGTGGCGCCGAGCACCACGACGCCGATCAGCAGCGTGCGGGAGTCCCGCCAGGCCGAGGGGCCCTTGGCCGCTGCCGCCCCGCCGTCGGCGGTGTCATGGGACTCATGCGGCAGGAAGTAGCGTGGCGCCGTCAGTGCCAGCAACACTACAACGCCGGCGATCACCAGCAGGTGCTCGGGCAGGCCCACGCCCATGCCGGAGAGCCCGGCGCCGATCAGGGCGCCCACAAAGGCGCCCCCGCTGAAGGCTGCATGGAACTGCGGCATGATGGTGCGCCGGAGCCGGTGTTCGACGTCGGCGCCCTCGATGTTCTGCGCCACGTCCCACAGCCCGACTCCCACGCCGAAGAAGAACAGCGCCACGGCGGTGCCGGGCACGGACTCGGCCATGAGGGAGAAGGCGATGCCCGCACCGGCGGCCGCGGCCACCATCCCGCCGAGCCGGACGGTGTTGGCCGTTCCGATCCGCCCGATCACCCGTCCCGCGGACGGCAGCGCGAGCAAGGACCCGACGGCGGTGCACAGCAGCAGCGTGCCCATCTGGCCGGAGGTCAGGTGCAGCGTCTCGGTGACGGCCGGGATGCGCGCGGCCCAGCTGGCGAACACGAGTCCGTTCATGCCGAAGACCAGGAACGTGGCCACGGCCGCGGCCCGGACGTTGATGCTTTGGGTGAGGGTCATTGAGTGGCAACTTCCAACGTGGTGTGCTCGGTGTGGTTCAAGGGAGTGGTGATGCGGGCGACCGCCTCCACCGTGGTGGAGCGGTGGTGCGGTTCCGTGTCGAGTGCGGCATGGATGAACAGTCCTTCGATCAGCGCGTCCAGCATCCTGCACGTGACTGGATCGAAATGCAGCCCGAGGGCCCGCCTGCTCCGGGCCATCCAGTCGCGGGTGATCTGGCGGAACACCGGTTTCCTGGCGGCCAGCGTGTAGAGCTCGTGGGTCAGGACCAGGTCCCGCTGCGAGTCCAGCAGGTCAAGGTGGATCAAGTCCACCACGGCCCGCCGCGCGCCCTCGACATCCGCCGCTCCCGCGAGCTGCTCGTCAAAGCGGTCCGCGATCGAGTCGCCGAAGCGCCGGAAGGCTTCCGTAAGAAGCTCGTCCATGCCGGCGAAGTGATATGTCATGGATCCCAGCGGCACACCGGCCTGTTCGGCAATCCTGCGGTGCGAGGCTCCGGCGACACCCTGGGCTGCGATGACGTCCAGGGCGGCATCGATGATCCGGTCCCGGCGCTCCGGGTCGAAACGGCGTGTGGCCACGGCTGTCAGATCTCCCGGATGACGCGGGCCGGGTTGCCCACAGCGAGCGAGTTCGCCGGTATGTCCTTGGTGACCACGGACCCGGCGCCGATCACGGAATTGCTGCCGATGGTGACGCCGGGCAGGACGATGGCCCCGCCGCCGAGCCATACGTTGTCGCCGATGGTGATCGGTTCCGCGGCTTCCAGGCGGTCGCGCCTGGGCTGGGGTGCCACGGGGTGGGTCGGGGTCAGCAGCTGCACGTTGGGGCCGATCTGGCAGTCTTCGCCGATGCTGATCGGGGCGACGTCCAGGGCCGTCAGGTTGTAGTTGATGAAGGTACGTGCGCCCACCGTGATGTATGTTCCGTAATCGACATATATCGGGGGCTTGATGTGCGCCTCGTAGCCCAGGGAGCCGAGGAGCTCGTCCAGAATGGACCGGGCAGCATCCGGGTCCTCGGCATAGGCGGCCGTGTACTTTGTCTGCAGCGAGACTGCGCGCTGTGATTCACGGGCGCTCTGGGGGTCGTCGGAGATGTAGGGGTCCCCGGCAAGCATGCGTTCCCGGTTGGTGCGCGGATCGCCGGCAAAGTAATCGGTCATGCGTACGATCGTACACATCCTTGGGGTGAAGAGAAAGGGAGCCCTTGCGCCGCCCTCGGGACCGCGTCGAGGCTAACGGGCCCGGTCGACGCGCCCTTCGTCCCAGACGGGCTCCTCGGACTCGTAGACCTTGCCGTCCGAGCCGAACACCAGGAAGCGGTCAAAGGACTTCGCGAACCAGCGGTCGTGCGTCACGGCCAGGACGGTTCCCTCGAAGGCGTCGATGGCGCGTTCCAGGGCCTCGCCGGAGTGCAGGTCCAGGTTGTCCGTGGGCTCGTCCAGGAGCAGGAGCGTGGCGCCGGAGAGCTGCAGCAGCAGGATCTGGAACCGCGCCTGCTGGCCGCCGGAGAGCGATTCGTACTTCTGTTCCGACTGCCCTGCCAGGCCGTAGGCATCGAGCGCGCCGGCCGCGGCCTCGCGGGCCAGGCCGGAGCGGTGCTCGTCGCCGCGGTGCAGGATTTCCAGCAGGGTGCGGCCCAGGAGGTCGGGGCGGACGTGCGTCTGCGCGAAGAAGCCGGGGCGGATGCGGGCGCCGAGTTTCACGGTGCCCTCGTGCGGCACTTCGGCGATGACGACGTCGGACACCGGCAGGTGCTCGCGTTCCGGGTCGGTACCGCCCGTGGCGAGCAGCCGCAGGAAGTGGCTCTTGCCGGAGCCGTTGGAGCCGAGCACGCCCACGCGGTCGCCGAACCAGATTTCCGTGGAGAACGGCTTCATCAGGCCCGTCAGTTCGAGCTTCTCGGCCACGACGGCGCGCTTGGCGGTGCGGCCGCCCTTGAGGCGCATGCGCACGTTCTGCTCGATTGGCAGGGCCTCGGGCGGGCCGGCTTCGAGGAACTTGGCCAGGCGCGTCTGGGCGGCCTGGTAGCGGTTGGCCATGTCGGAGCGGAATGCGGCCTTGTTCTTGTACATGTTGACGAGTTCCTTGAGCTTCACGTGCTCCTCGTCCCAGCGCTTGCGGAGCTCTTCGAAACGGGCGTTACGGTCCGCGCGGGCCTCCACATAGGAGCCGAAGCCGCCGCCGTGGATCCAGGCGCCGGCGCCGTTGATGCCCGGTTCAAGGGTGACAATGCGCCCGGCGGCGTTGTTCAGCAGCTCGCGGTCGTGGCTGATGAACAGCACGGTCTTCTTGGACTCGTTGAGCTTGGCTTCGAGCCAGCGCTTGCCGGGGACGTCCAGGTAGTTGTCCGGTTCGTCCAGGAGCAGGAGTTCGTCGGGGCCGGAGAAGAGGGCCTCGAGCACCAGCCGCTTCTGCTCGCCGCCGGACAGGGTGGACGCCCGGCGGTGCTGTGCCTTGTCGAAGGACAGTCCCAGCGCAGCCATGCAGACCTCGTCCCAGACGGTCTCGACGTCGTAACCGCCGGCGTCTCCCCAGTCCACGATCGCCTGGGCGTACTTCATCTGGGAGGGCTCGTCGTCATGCTCGAGCATGGCAAGCTCGGCGTCCTCCACTGCTTTCGCAGCCGCGGCGAGTCCGGGAGGGGCCGCAGAGACCAGGAGGTCCCGGACCGTGGACTCGTCCCGGACCTGGCCCACGAACTGGCGCATGATGCCCATGTTGCCGGAGCGGCCCACGGCGCCTTCATCCGGGACAAGATCGCCCGCGATGATCTTGAACAGGGTGGTCTTGCCGGTTCCGTTGGGTCCGATCAGCGCCGTCTTGGTGCCGTCCGGGACCTTGAAGGTCACGCCGTTGAGCAGCTGGGTGCCGTCGGAGAGGAAATAGTCAATGCCGGAAACGTCAATATGGGCCACCGGTCAATCTTCCCATGGCTTGCGGGAGGTTACTTTGCCGCCTGGGGCGGGCCGCCGCCGTCGGACCGGCCGCCGCCGTCGCGCCCTTCGCGCCGCGCGAACGCCGGGGCATGTTCGGGCCGCGGCCCGAAGGCGATCATGAGCGCAGGCAGCTTCCGAAACCCGGGCAGGTGCCGCGCGATGAACACGACGGGGCCTGGCGCAGCTGCCTGCTGCCCCCTCACGACCGAGCCAAAGACCACCTTGTGGAGCAAGAGCTGCATGTTCTGCAGGACCACCGTGGGGAACCAGCGGCGCTTCTGGACCGAAGCCAGCTCGGCCTCGCCCAGGGTCCCGAGGAGCAGCGGCCCGGCGATGCGCGTGGCCGCGGCCACGGCGTCCTGGATCGCCAAGTTGATTCCGACGCCGCCGGCGGGAGACATGGCATGGGCGGCGTCACCGAGCAGGAGCAGCCCGGGCTTGTGCCACCGGTTGATCCGGTTGAGCTTGACGTCCAGGAGGTGGAGATCGTCCATGGACTTGATCTCGTCCACCCTGTCCGCCAGGTCCGGCCGCAGCTTGGCCACGCGGGCCCGGAAGCTCTGCACCCCTTGGGCCCGCAGCTGTGGATCCAAGCCCTTCGCGGCAAGGTAGGCGATCTGGTAGTACTCCTTGCGGGTCAGGCTCAGCAGGATGTCGGACCCGGCGAAGCGCGGCACAATGGAGGCCACCGGCTCCTGTTCATCGTCGCGGCGGGGAAGCCGGAACCACCAGGCATCGAACGGCACCGGGAACTCCTGCGGAACCAGGCCGGCCTTCCCGCGGAGCACGGAGCCGCGGCCATCGCACGCCACGGTGAGCTCTGCACGGATCTCGCCGCTTCCGGTGGCCTCGCCGGACACCGCATCACGGGTGCGGTACGCCACCCCGGCGACCTTCCCGCCGGCGTCGTACAGCAGATCCGTGGCCTGGGTGTTCCTCCGGAGGGTGAACTGCGGCTCCTGCCGCGCGGCGTCCACCAGGAAGTTCAGGAGGTCCCATTGCGGCACCATGGCCACGTAGTTGTAGGGCGGCTTGAGGAGGCCAAAATCGGCGAGGGTGACTTCTCCACTGCCCGTTGGAAGCCGGAAGTTGCCGAGTTTGCTCTGCGGGAGCTTGCGGAAGCCCTCACCGAGGCCGAGTTCGTCCAGCAGCCTGATGGTGGAGGCGTGGACGGTGTCGCCGCGGAAATCGCGCAGGAAGTCGGCGTGCTTTTCGAGGACGGTGACGCCGACGCCGGCGCGCGCCAGCAGGAGTCCGAGCATCACGCCCGCGGGGCCGCCGCCGGCGATGACGCAGCTGGTGCTTTCAGCCTGGTCCATGGTTCCCCTCCCAGCCCGGTTCGATGATTCCCTTCAGGGTCGATGCTGCCCCACATCGTGTGTGAAGGGAACCATGGAATCGGCGGCCGGTCAGGCCAGGGTGAGCAGCTCCGGCCGGCGGCCGGCCCACGGGAGGACGGCCTCGACGGCGGCACCCACCGTGAACACGGTGGCGTCGTCGAAGGGGTGCCCCACGATCTGGACGCCTGTGGGGATGCCGCACCCGGCCATGCCGCTGGGCACGGCCAGAACAGGGCAGCGGTTGGCGATGTTGAACGGGGCCGTCATGTGGCCCTGCCAGTAGTGCTCCAGCTGCTCCCCGTTGGCGTCGATGCCGTCCAGGTACATGCCGTCCGCCTCGAGCGAAGGAACCGCCGAGGCCGGGCACAGCAGGGCGTCGAAGCCTTCCATCGCCGCGGCCAGCTGGGCCTGGAGCAGGGTTTCGGCCCGGATCCCGTCCACGAAGCGGTTCTGCCGGGCGGCACGCCTGGCATCGGCCATGAAGCGGCGGGTGTAGGGCGCCAGGAGCTCCTCGGAGCCCGCCGTCTCGTCCTCCATGGCAGGTCCCAGCAGGTAGCCGAAGTGCGTGAACATGGTCCGGCTGATCGCCTCAACCGTCCAGGGGAGTTCGATCTCCTCCACGGCCGCACCCGCGTCGCGCAGGGCCGCGGCCACGCAGCGCGTGTTGGCCTCGACGTCCGCCGCCACCGGGTAGTTCCCCAGCCGGATGCACAGGGCGATCCGCAGGCCGGCCACGGATGCGGCCGGCGCGTGGAATTTGTGCGGAGGGACGTCTGCCAGCGAGGTGTGGTCGCCGGGGTGGCGGCCCGACATGACATTGGCCAGCAGGGCGGTGTCCGCCACGGTCCGGGCCATGGGCCCGTCGCCGCGGTAGTGGTCGGCCGAGAGCGGAGCCAGGCCGGGGATCCGGCCGTAGGGTGCCTTGAAGCCGACCGTTCCAGTGAACGACGCCGGCAGCCGGGTTGAGCCGGCGATGTCCGAGGCCGTTGCCAGCGGGGTGAGTCCGGCGGCCAAGGCGGCGCCCGCGCCGCCGGAGGAGCCACCCGGCGAGAACTGCAGGTTCCAGGGGTTCCGGGTGACTCCCCACAGGGGACTGTGGGTGACGGTGGCGCAGCTGTATTCCGGGGTGGTGGTGCGGGCGTGGATGATGCCGCCCGCACGCTGGATCCGCTCCACAACGGGGTGGTCCTCCGCGGCGTACTCGTCTTTCCTGGCCACCAGGCCCTGGGAAAGCGTGCGCCCCTTGATGCCGTGCTTTTCCTTCGTCGCCACGGGCAGGCCCAGCAGCGGGGTGAGGTCCCGGCCGCGGGCGTAGCGGATGGCGGCCTGCCGGGCGGCGGGCAGGGCCTCCTCGAACAGGGTTTCCGTCAGCGCGTTGACGCCCCCGTTCACGGCCTCGGTCCGGGCCATCACGGCTTCCAGGAGTTCCACCGGGGACAGCTCGCGGCTGCGGAACATGCCCAGGGCCGTGGTGGCGTCGAGGTAGTGCAGCTCGGTCACGCGGCACCGCCCGCCGTGACGCCGGCGGTGCCGGCTCCCGCCGTCGCCAGGCCCGCCGTCGCGTGTTCCTGACCCGCCGGGGCTTCCAAGGCGCCGGCAAGCAGCTCCCGCGCCACCCCGGTGAGCATCGCCAGGCCGGTGACCATGTCGGCGTCGGTGGTGAATTCACGCTCGCAGTGCGAGACGCCATCCACGCTGGGGATGAACAGCATCACGGACGGGGCCACGGTGTTCATGGCCACGGAGTCGTGCCCGGCCATCGTCTGGATGCGCCGGGACGAGAGCCCCAGCCTGCCCGCCACCTTCGCGGAGAGCTCGAGCCCGGCTTCCGGGAAGCGGCGGATGGGGCGGATGTCGAAGTCCTTCACGTTGACCTTGATGTCGTGCTCGCGGGCCAGGGCGTCGATCTGCTCCAGTAAGGCAGCGCGCGCCGCGCCGACAATCTCCGGGTCTCCGGAGCGCAGGTCCGCCACAAGGTGCACGCGCCGGGCAACCACGATGGGCGAGTTCGGTTCCAGGGTCAGCTGCCCCACCGAGGAGACCAGGGCTTCCTCGGCAAAGTCCTTGGTGACGTCGTGCACCATGAGGATGATCTTGGAGGCCGCCACCAGGGCGTCGTGCCGGTCGGCCATGGCCGTGGCGCCGGTGTGCGACTGCTCGCCGAGGACCTCGATGTCCAGCTTCTGCGTGTACCAGCTGCTGTCCACGAGGCCGATGTTGATGCCTTCCCGTTCCAGGATGCGGCCCTGCTCGATGTGGATTTCGGCGTAGCCGGCCACGTCCGGGCCCGCGGCGGTGCCGAGGTAGCCGATGCCGTCCAGGGCTTCCCGCACGGTCACGCCCTGCAGATCGGTGACGGCCAGCATCTTTTCGCGGTCCAGAAGCCCGGCGAACACCGAGCTGCCCATGATGCTGGGCGCGAAGCGGCCGCCTTCCTCGTTGAACCAGTTGACCACGGCCAGGTTGAAGCGCGGGGCCACGCCGGATTCGGCCACCTCGAGGTCGATGGCGCGGGCGGCGTGCAAGGCCGCGATGACGCCGTACGCGCCGTCGAAGCGGCCGCCCAGCGGCTGGCTGTCCAGGTGCGAGCCGATCACCACGAACGGCGCGCCCGGGGTCCACTCCAGCAAGCCGAACATGTTGCCGATGCCGTCCACGCGGGCCTCCCAGCCGGCCCGGCGCACCCACTCGGCGAACCAGGTACGGGTGCGGGCGTCGTCGGCCGTGGCGGCCTGGCGGTCCACGCCGTTGTTGGGCGTGGAGCCGATGGTGGCCACGTGGTGGAAGTCTTTGAGGAAGGCATCTGCGCTCATGTGAAGTCCTTGATTCAGTGGTGGAAGTGGGGAGCGGGCCTTAGCCCATGCGTCCGCGGGTCTCGGGCACCCTGGTGAAGAGCACCAGGAGAAGTACGACGGCGGCAGCGGCCGCCATGTAGACGCCCGGGGCGTGCGGCACGCCGCTGGCCCCCACAAGGGCGGTGCCGATGAACGGGGCGGTGCCGCCGAAGATCGCGTAGGCGCCGTTGTAGCTGACGGCGGCCGAGGTGAAGCGTGTCTTGGTGGTGAAGATTTCGACGAAGAAGGTGTAGCAGCCGCCGCCGTAGATGCACAGGGCCACCACGAAGATCGCCTGGCCCAGCAGGGCGAGGGGCAGGCTGCCGCTGGTCACCAGCATGAAGCTGGGCACGGACAAGATGGCGATGGCGGCGGAGCCGGCGATCAGCATGGGCTTGCGGCCGAAGCGGTCGCCCAGGCGGCCGCCGATCGGCAGGAGCACTGCGTACAGGGCCAGGGCGCCGGCGTTGATGAGGAGCGACTGTTCGCGGCTGAGGTGGCCCGTGGTCTGCACGTAGGAGACGAAATAGGCCGAGAGGAAATAGAAGCCCATGGCGGTGAGGCCCATGACGAAGATGACCTGGAGCATGCGGAGCTTGTTCTCGCGGAAGGCCTCGCGGATGGGGCTGAATTCCTTGGCCTGGCTGGCCTTGGCGTCCTTGAAGGCGGCGCTTTCCTCGGTGCGGCTGCGGATCCAGACCCCGAAGAGGGCCAGCGGGAGGGCCAGGAGGAACGGCAGGCGCCAGCCCCAGGCGATGAAGGCCTCGTTGGGCATGGACTGGCTCAGGATCAGGATCATGGTGCCGGCCACCACCGAGGGCAGGGCCGTGGCCGCGATGGTGATGTTGAGCCAGAAGCCGCGCTTGCTGACGGGGGCGTGTTCAAAGACGAACGACGGTGCGCCGACGGACTCGCCGCCGGCGGAGAACCCCTGGACGAGCCGGCAGAGGACCAGCAGGGCCGGCGCCCAGGCGCCGATCTGCGCGTAGCCGGGCAGCAGGCCCATGAGCGCGGTGGCACCGCCGATGGCGATGAGCGTGATGGTGAGGACCCGGCGTCGGCCGATCCTGTCGCCGAGGGCGCCGAAGAACAGGCCGCCCAGCGGCCGCACCACGAACGCGACGCCGAAGGTGGCGAAGGTGGCCAGCATGGCGGCCAGCGGGTTGCTGCCGGGGAAGAACAGCTGGGAGAAGATGACGGCGGTGAGGCCGTAAAGCGTGAAGTCGTAGAACTCGATGAACTGGCCGACGCTGCCGCCCAACAGGACGCGCCGCTGCATTTTGGTGATCTTGGGGGCCTGTGCGGATCCGGTCAGGCCGGGGGTCGTCTGTGCCTCCACGGCTCCAGGGACCGGCTGGGTCTTGGTGTCGTTAATGGTCATTACAGCCACGCTCCTTTGGCGGTGCGGGCACATCCGGCGCGATTCAGATTCATCGAATCTCCTATTGATCAGCATGGTGTTCCGGGTTTCGGGCTGCCGGCAGGAGTTCGAATTCCTGCCGGCGGGCCCCCAATCCGCCCGACAAGATCAACTGTGTGTGACTGGCTTCACATCTGTCCAATTGATTGTTTTTGCTTGATCAATAGATTTTGCTTATGGAGATGCCGGCACCGCCGCCGGCCAATGGACGCCTAGACGAACTGGTAGATCAACGCCGCCATCCCGAAGCCCACCACGGACAGCACCGTCTCCAGGACAGTCCACGTCTTCAGCGTGTCCTTGACGGACATGTTGAAGTATTTGGAGATGATCCAGAAGCCGCCGTCGTTTACATGGCTGGCAATGATCGAACCCGAGGAGATTGCGATCGCGATCAGGGCCAGCTGGGGCTGGGAGTAGCCCGAGGCCAGGCTCGGCGCCAGGATGCCGCCCGTGGTCACGATGGCAACCGTGGCCGAGCCCTGGGCGATGCGCATGCCCGCACTGATCACGAAGGCCGAAAGGATGATCGGCAGGCCCGCCTGCGACAGCGAATCCGCTACGGCCTTGCCAACACCGGTGGCGGAAAGGACCGCGCCAAAGAACGCACCGGCACCAACAACCAGCAGGATCATGCCCACCGGACGCAGCGAGGAGCCCGTGATTTCGCTGAGTTCGGCGGAGGTCATGCCGCGTCGGATGCCCAGGAGCCACATGGCAAGCAGCACGGCCACGGTCAGCGCGATGGCCGGGTTGCCGAAGAACTGAAGCGTGTCACGGAAGGGGCCGGCAGGAGCGAAGATGTTGCCGAAGGTGCCACCCAAGATGAGGATCATGGGCAGGCCGATGGCCAACAGCACCAGCCCGATGGACGGCTCGTGGCCCTTGGCCTCCTCGGCTTCGGGGACGATCCGGTCCTCGGGAACAGTGATCATGACGCGCTTGCCGATCCAGGTGCCCCACAAGATGCCGGAGGCGAACCAGGCCGGGATACCGCAGATGAGGCCCATGAGGATGATCCAGCCAAGGTCCACGTGGAACAGGCCGGCGGCCGCAACGGGTCCGGGGTGGGGCGGCAGGAACGCGTGCGTCACGGAGAGGCCTGCGAGCAACGGCAGGGCGTAAAGCGCGAGCGACTTGCCGCCGCGGATGGCCGCCACGTAGACCAGCGGCGCCAGCACGAAGATGCCGATGTCGAAGAAGACGGGGATACCGAGCACGAAGCCGGTGATGCCCATGGCGAGCGGCGTGCCCTTCTCGCCGAAGATCTTTACGAGCCTGCCCAGCAGCACCTCCGCACCGCCGGATCGCTCAAGGATGGCGCCGAGCACGGTGCCGAGGCCGATGATGACCGTGATGTGGCCAAGGATGCCGGCGAAGCCCTTCTCAATGAGGGCGTCGCTGCTCTTGGTGGCTGAGCCGACCAGCGCCTCCACCGATATCCCGCCCACCAGGGCCACGATCACACCGGTGCCCACCAGGGCGATGAAGGGTTCGAGCTTGACCTTGATGATCAGGAACAGCAGGAGGGCGATGCCGGCTCCCGCCAGGAGGAGCAGGCCTGCGGTGTCGTGCCGCAGCCATTCAAGGAATTCATTCATGGACGTTTCTTTCTCGGTAAGTCCTACTTGAGGGCGCCGGTGAAGGCGGCGGCCCTGGCCGAAATGTCGGCCCAGTGGCCGGCTGCCACTGCTGCCGGGGGAACAACGCTGGTTCCGCAGCAGACGGCCGTGGCTCCGGCGTCGAGGTAGCTCATTGCGTTGGTGGCATCGATGCCACCGGAGGGGAGGAGACGGATTCCCGGATACGGACCCTGGAGATCCTTGAGGTAGGCCGGACCGAGCTGCCGGGCCGGGAAGATCTTGACCACCGAAGAACCCAGGTCGAGGGCCTGCGCCACCTCTGTGGGTGTCATGGCGCCGAGGCTGAACGGGATTCCGGCGGCCGCGGCTACGGCAGCCACCTCCGGGCGGAGTCCCGGAGTCACCAGGAACCGGGCGCCGGCGTCCAGGGCTGCCCGGGCCTGGTCTGCGGTCATGACCGTGCCGATCCCGACGGCGACGCCATGCTCCGCGGCGGTCTCCGCGGCACGCTGGACGTGCCGGAGCACATCCGGCGTGGTGAAGGTCAGCTCCACCGTGCGGATGCCGCCGTCGGCCAGCGCCCGGCAGAGATCCGCGGCGTCCGGGATGGATGCGGCGCGGACCACGGCGAGCGTGCGGTCGGCTTCGAGCTGCTGGACGAATTCCTCAGGGGTCATTGTTGTCCTTCTCGGGTGAGTCCGTCGCTGCTGCGACGCAGAGCGCGGCCGGCACGGGCGCCAGTGGGCTGGCCGCCGTCGATGGCTGCCGTGCCGTTGACGAAGACGTAGCGGATGCCAATGGCGGCCTGGCGCGGATTTTCAAAGGTGGCTTCGTCGCGGACGGTTTCCGGATCGAAGAGCACGACGTCGGCCGCGTAGCCTTCGCGGACCAGTCCCCTCTTGTGGAGCTTGAGTCGTGCGGCCGGACGGCCAGTCAGGTGATGGACCGTTTCCTCGAGGCTCAAGAGTCCGAGGTCGCGGGAGTAGTGGCCGAGATACCGCGGGAACGTGCCCCAGGCGCGGGGGTGTGGCTTGGCGCCGACAAGGAGACCGTCGCTGCCCCCGGTGTGCGTGCGGTGCTTCATGATGGCCTGCACATTTTCCTCGTGGCCAACGTGCTGCAGGATGCCGGTGCCGAGGCGGTCGTCCCGGAGGATCTGCGCGAAGACGTCGAACGGCTCGCTGTTGGCTTCCGCCGCGATGTCCTTGATGGTCTTGCCCACGTAGCCTGCGAGCGCCGAGTTCTGGACGCCGCTGATTTCCAGGGTGTCCCACTCGGCCACCACGCCGTGGCAGCCGTCGGAGCCGTAGATCTCCACGCTTTCGCGGATCTTCGCCAGGGTGTCCGGATCGGACAGGCGGTCCAAGGTGGCCTGGGTGCCGCCCGACGACGCCCAGCTGGGGAGGATCGCGGAGAGCGTGGTGGCGCCGGGCAGGTAGGGGTACGTGTCCAGGGTGATGTCCACGCCGTCGTCCAGGGCTGCGTCGATCAGCTCCAGCAATTCCCCGGCGCGGCCCTTGTTCTCGGCGAAGTTCATGGTGGCGTGGGACAGGTGCAGGGCGCAGCCGGTGTCCCGGCTCAGCCCGATCATCTCGGCATAGGCGCCCAGCGCTCCCTTGCCGTAGGAGCGGTGGTGCGGTGCATAGAAGCCGCCCATTTCCCCCACGGTCCGGCAGAGTCCGGCGAGTTCCTCGGTGCGGGCGTACATCCCGGGCGTGTAGGTGAGTCCGGAGGACATTCCCACGGCGCCTTCCTCCATGGCGGTGCGGATGGCGTCCTGCATTTGCTGCTGCTGTTCGGGCGTGGGGTCGCCTTCGGCGAAGCCCATCACCATGGCCCGGACGGTTCCCTGGGGCACCAGGTAGGCGGCGTTGGTGGCGATCCGGCCGCCGTGGTCCTCGCGGTCCAGGCGGTCGAGGTATTCGCCTACGGTCCGCCAGTCCCAGTCGAGGTCCGCGGGGTTGTCGTTCCAGCCGGCGATCTTCTCGCGGACTCCTGCCAGCGTGGCGTCATCCACGGGCGCGTAGGACAGTCCGTCCTGGCCCAGCAGTTCCGTGGTGACGCCCTGGCTGAGCTTGGCGTAGTGGTCCCTGTTAATGAGCAGCTGAAGGTCGGAATGGGCGTGCATGTCGATGAAGCCGGGGCTCAGGACCAGGCCTGCGGCGTCGATCGTACGGCCGGCGCCTGTTCCGGTGGCGGTGAGGGTTCCGGCGTCGGCGACGGCGGCAATCACCGTGCCGTCCAGCAGGACGTCCGCGGGGCGGCGGTCCGCCCCGGTTCCGTCCACAAGGGTGGCGTTGCTGATGAGTGTCTTCATGGCGCGTGTCCTCGAAGGTCCTAGAAAAAGGTGTGGATGAGGTCGACGACGGTCTGGTCGCCATCGGTGTTGCTGTCCGCAAGCACCGGGATGACGGTCCATTTGTCGAAGGCGGTGCACGGGTGGGACAGGCCCAGCCGGACAACATCGCCGGGGCGCACCGTGGTGGTGCCGGCGTCGAATGTCATGAAGCTGTGCTGGTCATTGACCGAGGTGATTTCGGCTCCAAGCAGTGGTTCCATGGGTCCGCCGAGGGCCGGGCCGATGAGCTGCGGCTCCGGCAGTCCTTCGTCGAACGGGAGGTCCCGTTTGCCGGCGTCCAGGATGGCCAGTCCGGGCTCGGTCTGGGACACGACCCGCGCCCAACCGTGCATTGCGGCAGCGAATGGCCGGCCGCCTTCGCGGGAAAACGGCGAGATGCCGCGGTAGAAACCGTCGTCGTGGATGATGTACGCGCCGCTGCGGATCATGAGTTGGACGCGGGGAGCTGTGCTGGTGGAGATGCACGGCGACAGGACCGTGACGACATCGTCGAAGTAGGCACTGCCGCCTGCCGTGAGGATCACGGAGTCGGTGCCGTAGAGGCCGTCGGCCAGCAGCTGCTCGTGGAGCAGCCGCATCTTGGCGAGGTAGCCGCGAACGGCGGCCAGGGCGGCGTCGTCCGCTGTGTGCGCCAGCGAGCCTTCGTAGCCGCTGACTCCCACCAGCCGCAGGTTCGGCGAGACCGCAATGGCGCGGGCAAGCTGCAACGCGGCCTCAACAGAGCGGGCACCGGTCCGGCCGCCATGGGCGCCGAGCTCCACGAGGACGTCCAGCACAGCATCGCTGCCCGCCAGGGTCCGGTTGATGACGTCCACGGTTCCCAGGGAGTCAATCCAGGAAAGGATCTTGGTGTCCTCGGGCGCGCCGGCAACCCACTGAATCGCGTGCGGGTCGGTGAGGCTGTTGGCGAGCTGGAGGTTCCGGACGCCGAACTCCCGGGCCACGCGGAGCTGCGCGAAGTTGGCGAGCGTGATGCCCCAGGCGCCGCGGTTGAGCTGCTCGGTCCAGAGCTGCGGCGCCATGGTGGTCTTGCCGTGCGGCGCCAACAGCACGCCGTGTTCCTTGCACCACTCGGACAGGCGATCGGCGTTGGCTTGGAGCGCAGAGGAGTCAAGCGTCAGCAGCGGGGTCTGGAGCTCGGCCAGGGTGTGCTTTGCGGCGACGAAGTCCGCGTGGGTGGTCCCGTTGGCGGTGGCGGGCACGGCCTTGTGCCGCCAGTCGAGCCGGCGTTCTGCGAGGCCGGCCACGGCGGTTGCCGAAATGGCTTCGGAAGTGTTCACGCGTTCATTCCCTTCGCGGTGCTGCGTTTTTGAAGCTGCGGTGTGGGGTTGTGTTGGCTGAGGTTTCGCTTGCGTTGCGTAATTTGCAACGCTGGTTGCAAACCTGCTGGTGATATGTCTAACATGGTGGCGGATTGGGAGTCAAGGCCGCGGCACGTCCGCAGAGCCGTCCAATCCGCCGCGGAACGCTCCGTACCGCGGCGTCCGAGTGCCGCTGAAAAGCGCAAGAGTGAGTGGGGAGAACATGCTTTCAGCTGTATGTGTTGGCGAGACGATGGCCATGCTCACCCCTGTCCAAGCCGTCCCCCTCCACCTCGCCACCGAGCTCCACTTCGGGATCGGCGGCGCCGAGTCGAACGTCGCCATGGGCCTCGCCGCGATGGGCCTGGACACCCACTGGGTCAGCCGCGTGGGCCGCGACGGCTTCGGCACCCGGATCCTTCATGAGCTCAGCGAACACGGGGTGGGCGTCTCCGCCGTCGAGGTTGACGATTCCCTGCCTACCGGCCTTTACGTGAAGGTCCCCGCCCAGGAAGCAGACCCCGACGGCGGCAGCTCGGTGTTGTACTACCGGCAAGGATCGGCGGCCTCGGCCATGGGACGCGGCACACTGGCCAACCCTGCGGTGGCATCCCTGCTGGAAAGCGCTACCCTCATCCATCTGAGCGGCATCACGGCCGCCCTCTCCCCTGCGTGCCTCGAACTCCTCGAGGCCATCCTCACTGCGCCCCGGAACGGCCGGACCATCAGCTTCGACGTCAACTGGCGGGCAGCCTTGTGGGCAGGCCAGGACCGTGGGGTCCTGCAGCGCCTGGCGAACCTGGCCGACGTCGTGCTCGTTGGAAAAGACGAGGCCGAGCACGCCTTCGGCACCACCGACGAAGCCGAACTCCGCCGGATGATGCCGGACCCGCAAGTGCTGGTCATCAAGAACGAGGCGATCAGCGCTATCGCCCTGGCGCGCGGCGGGGCCGACTCGAGCGGCACCCGGGAGGAGGTGCCCGCATTGTCCGTCGCCGTCGTCGAGCCTGTAGGCGCCGGTGACTCGTTCGCCGCCGGCTACCTCAGCGGCATGCTGTTCGGGCTGGGCCAGAAGGCGAGCCTCCGCAGGGGCCATGTGGCAGCCGCCTGCACCCTGACCGTCCACGGCGACCGCGGCCCGCTGCCCGATGCCGCGCAGCTCTCGGCCATCCTCGATTCTTCGGATGACGCCTGGGCTGCTATCCATGTTGAAGACGGACATTTCAACACCAGAACCGGAGCGTGACACCTTGAGCCAGAGCCTCATGCGGGCCATCGACCTGCTCGCCGAACTCGCCGCGAAGCCAGCCACCCTGGACGAGCTCGCGTCCAAGGCATCCGTGCACAAGACCACTGTGATGCGGCTCCTGCACGCCATGGAGGAGAAGCGCTTCGTGGTGCGCGACGAGGACCAGCGGTTCATGCTCGGCTCCAAGCTCTTCGAACTGTCTTCCCTCGCGCTGGAGCAGCGGGACATCCGCAAGGTGGCCCACCCGCACCTGGCCGAACTGAACGGCCGCACCGGGCACACCGTGCACCTCGCCGCCTTCGAAGGGAATGAAGTGGTGTATATCGACAAGTTCGAGTCGCACCACCCCGTCCGCATGTACTCGCGCATCGGCCTGACAGCTTCGCTGCACTCGGCCGCTGTGTCGAAGGTCCTCCTCGCCGACATGCCGCGCAGCCGGCAGGAAAAGATCGCGGCGGGGCTGGACTACGTGAAAGTTACCGAGAACACCCTGACCTCGCCGGAGGCCCTGTTGGCCGAACTGGAGCAGGTCAAGGAGCAGGGCTGGGCGCACGACAACGCCGAGCACGAAGCGTTCGTGCACTGCATCGCGGCCCCCATCCGCGACGCCAGCGGCGCCGTTGTTGCCGCAGCCTCTTGTTCGGTACCGGTAGTGATGCTCAGCTATGAAGGCTTGCTTGAGCTGCTGCCCGACCTCAAAGCCAGCACCGAGGCCATTTCGCGTGACCTCGGCTGGATCAGCCACGAAAGGAACTCAGCATGAGTGAAAAGACCGTAGTACTGACCGAAAACGCCCCCGCCCCGGCGCACGTATTCTCCCAGGGCATCAAGAAGGGTGGCCTGTTCCAGGTTTCCGGCCAGGGCCCCATGGACCCCGCCACCAACCAGTACATCGGCGAGGGCGACGTCCGCGTCCAGACCCGCCGCACGCTGGAAAACGTCAAGGCCATCCTCGAGGCCGGCGGATCCTCCGTGGAAGACGTGCTGATGTTCCGCGTCTACCTCACCACCCGCGACGACTTCGCCGCCATGAACGACGTCTACGGCGAGTTCATCCGCGAAAACGTCCCCAGCGGTGCCCTGCCGAGCCGCACCACAGTCTTCGTGGACCTGCCCCATGAGGTCATGCTCGTGGAGATCGACGCACTGGCGGTTACGGCGTAGTTTCGCGGCCCGCCCGGGGATCTGCGCCGTGGGCAGATGGATTGCTCCCGGGATAATACGCTGCCGCGGCACGCGCCGCGGCAGCACCGGCGTCGTTCATTGGCATCTCCATCCGCACTCCCAGGCCTGTTTCGCACAATTCATCCGAACGGAATCCTGCCACAGCCTTTGGGGAAGGTATTCCTAGCCCGCCGCCGCCCCGTAGACGCGTGCGCACGTCTCCTCGAACGCCAGCGCCCTGCGCGTGGGCTGGACCCCTTCCGGGCGCACCAGCATGACCTCGATCGGGGGAAAGTTGTCGGTCAGGGTCAGGGCCACCACCTTGCCGCCGGAGTAGGTGACGTCGCTGTGCAGCCGCTGGTTCAGCATGGCGTAGCCGTGGCCCTTGGCCACGAAGGAGCGGACGGTCTCGTAGCCCGCAAAGCGGTGCCGGACGTTGGGCACCACGCCCGCCAGGGCGTACAGCTGCTCGTAGTACTCCCGGCTGTGCGGGAGGTCGAGCACC
Organism: Arthrobacter sp. CJ23; assembly: GCF_024741795.1. Classification (NCBI taxonomy): domain Bacteria; kingdom Bacillati; phylum Actinomycetota; class Actinomycetes; order Micrococcales; family Micrococcaceae; genus Arthrobacter; species Arthrobacter sp. CJ23. The sequence goes on from NZ_CP102950.1 coordinate 4,585,180, forward strand.
ACGGCGGGTTCGCCGTCGAGGTCCCTCAGCGCGATCTCCCGCCCGGGGCGCGAGGCCGCCGGGTGCTCGGCGTGCACCAGCACGTGCGGCGGGATCCGCTCCACCACCTGGTACGTGAAGCCGCGGCCGAGCCCCAGCCCGTACATCAGTGCGGTATCGCACTGGCCCTCAAGCAACGCCGTCTGGAGTTCGGCGAGGTCGGCTTCAAGGAAGGAGACCTCCACTCCCGGGTGCTCCGCCTCGAAGGTCTGCAGGATGGTGGGCAGCCGGAAGGGCGCGAGGGGTGCGAAGACGCCCACCTTGAGCTCACCCACCAGCGAGGTCCCCATGCCGCGGGCCGACTCATAGAGGGAGTCTGCGTGCTCCAGGAAGACCTTGATGTCCTGCGCGAACTGCCGCCCGCTTGGGGTCAGCCGCAGCCCGCGCGTCTTCAGCCGGACGAACAGCTGCGTGGACAGGCTCGCTTCCAACTGCGCCAGCGAGGCGGAGAGCGCCGACTGCGTCACGAGCAGGCGCTCCGCAGCGGCCGTCATGTTCTCAAGCTCGGCAACCACCGAGAAGTACCGCAGCTGGGTCAGGGTGAAGGGCTTGGCCATGCGTCCATGATGCACCCTGGGCGAAAGCCCTACTGCCCCCGCAGCCGGTGCAGCAGAAGGGCGACGTGCAGGGACGTCCGCGATTCGGCGTCGTCGAGGTCCACGGCCAGCAGCTCCTCCAACTTCGCCAGCCTCGCGTACAGCGTGGGCCGGCTGAGGTAGCCATTGCGCGCCAGCGCGGCCTTGTTGCCGCCGGATTCGAGGTACTTGCCGAGCAGCTCGAGCAGCCCTTCCCGGCCCTGCGCCTCGGCCTCGAGCAGGCCGGCGAGCTCCGATTCGGCGAACTGCTGGGCGCGGGGGTCGTTGCGCAGCAGCGCCAGCAGGCCGCGGAGCCGGACGTCGGTGGCCCGGTAGAAGGGCCGCCGGGACTCGTGCAGGGTGGCCGCGGTTTCGGCGACGTGCGCCGCCTCGTCGATGCCGGCCGCCGCCTCCAGGAGGCTCGCCCGGTAGCGCCCGACGCCGATGGTCCAGACCGGGGGCGCGTCGCCGGCGTGCGCGGCCAGTGCGTCCGTCAGCCGCTGCAGGGTGGCGTCCTCAAGCTGCCGGGCAGGCAGGGCCAGGATCATGCCGAGGGAGCCGGACTGGATGCTCGCCGTCAGGGCGCTGCTGGCCGTGGACTTGATCGCCCTGGCCAGCAGGTCGAGCAGCTTGCGCTCTTCCTCCTGCCCGGCCAGCGGATCGCCCTGCGCGGCAGCGGGCAGCCGGGCGGGAAGCCCGGCGCCGCCATGAGAATCGGGAACCTGTCCGGCAGGCAGCGCCGTTCGGAACACCACGGGCACGTAGTAGGGCGAGCGCTTGAGTCCCAGCGACGCGGCGCGGGCCAGGGCCTCGGCCTCGCTGAGCCCGCGCGGCTGCCGGAGCGCATTGAGCAGGCCGGCCTGCGCCTGTTGGGACAGCTCGCGTTTGTCCCGTTCGGCGAGGCGGTTGATGGCCAGGGTCTGGGCCGCGCGTTCGAGCACCATGGCGGCCATCTCGTCGTCGTCGAGCGCCACCGGGACCACCAGCCGCCCCCACAGCTGCCGCCGTACGCCCACCGGCAACTGCAACCATTCTTCGGGGCCGGCGCGCCTTGCGGACCCGTGGGCCTGAGCGGGCGACGGCGTGGTCCGCGAGCGCCGCTCCCAGTCGTCCAGCAGCTCGGTGGTGGCCAGGTTCCGGGCCGAGTAGGCGAGCACCAGGTGCTGCAGGTCCTCGAGGACCACCGGCGCGCCGATCATGGCAGCGGCCTGTTCCACCACCTGCTGCGTGCCGGCGCTCTCGAGGCTGAGCACGGTGAAGGCCTCGTGGACGTCCCGGGCGCGCTCCACCCGTTCCAGCTGCTCGGCCACGATCATCCGGTGCACCGTCTCGGTGATCTGGACGAAGCGGACTCGGTGTTCGAGCACGATGACCGGCAGCTTGGCGGTCCGGGCCGCCGTGCGCAGGGCCGCGAGGCTGCGGTTCCGCTGCCCCACCAGTTCCACGATGAGGCCCGCCGCGCCGGCCTGCTCCAACGAGCGGATGTACGACGCCGCCACGCCGGGTTCCTTTTCCAGCTCCAGTCCGGTGGTCAAGACCAGTTCGCCTCCCGAGAGCAGGCCGGTCAGGTCCAGGATTTCGCTGACGTGGACCCAGCGGACGGGCGTGTCGAGGGCGCCGTCGCCGCCCAGGATGGCCGGTGCGGCATCGCGGAGGACGGCGAGGTCAAGGATGGCACGGACAGTGGGCAGCATTTACATAGTGTAAATGCTGGAACGGATTCCTTTACAGGATGCCTCTTATGGGGCCGTGGCGCGGCGGACAGACTGGAGCCAACACACAGCAACCACCCCTTTCCGAACCACGCAGGAGAACCGTGAACACGATCGAGCACTGGATCAACGGCAGCTACGTCCCGGCCAGCGGGCGCACCGCCCCCGTCACCAACCCCGCCACGGGCAAGGTCACCGCGCAGGTGGCCCTGGCCAGCACGGAGGACGGCAACGCCGCCGTCGCCGCCGCCAAGGCCGCCTTCCCGGCCTGGCGCGATACCTCCCTCGCCCGCCGCGTCCAGGTCATGTTCGCCTTCCGGGAGCTGCTGAACGCCCGCAAGGACGAGCTCGCCGCCATCATCACCTCGGAGCACGGCAAGGTCCTGGACGACGCCCTGGGCGAGGTCACCCGCGGCCAGGAAGTGGTGGAATTCGCCTGCGGCATCCCGCACCTGATCAAGGGCAGCTACACGGAGAACGCCTCCACCAAGGTGGACATCCACTCCATCCGCCAGGCTCTGGGCCCCGTGGCCATCATCAGCCCGTTCAACTTCCCGGCCATGGTGCCCATGTGGTTCTTCCCCATCGCCATCGCCGCCGGCAACACCGTGATCATCAAGCCCAGCGAGAAGGTCCCCACGGCCGCCAACTGGATGGCCGAGCTGTGGAAGGAAGCCGGCTTGCCGGACGGCGTCTTCAACGTCCTCCAGGGCGACAAGGTGGCCGTGGACACCCTGCTCACCCACCCGGACGTCAAGGCCGTCTCCTTCGTCGGCTCCACGCCCATCGCCAAGTACGTCTACGAGACCGCCACGGCCAACGGCAAGCGCGTCCAGGCCCTGGGCGGCGCCAAGAACCACATGATCGTGCTGCCCGACGCGGATCTGGACCTCGCCGCCGACGCCGCCATCAACGCCGGCTTCGGTTCCGCCGGCGAGCGCTGCATGGCCATCTCCGCCCTCCTGGCCGTGGGCGACATCGCCGACGAGCTCGTGGCCAAGATCGCCGAACGCGCCCGTGGGCTGCGGACCGGCGACGGCCTGCGCGGCTGCGACATGGGTCCGCTGGTCACGTCCCAGCACCGGGACAAGGTGGCGGGCTACGTGGACGCCGGCGAAGCGGCAGGTGCCACACTCGTCGTCGACGGCCGCTCGGTTGCGCCGGACGCCGAAGGTGACGGCTTCTTCCTCGGCCCCACCCTGTTCGACAACGTCACCACGGACATGTCCATCTACCGCGACGAGATCTTCGGCCCGGTCCTGTCCGTGGTCCGCGTGGACAGCTACGACCAGGCCCTCGCCACCCTCAGTGCCAACCCTTACGGCAACGGCACCGCGCTTTTCACCAACGACGGCGGAGCGGCCCGCCGCTTCGAGAACGAGGTGGAGGTGGGCATGGTGGGCATCAACGTCCCCGTCCCCGTCCCCATGGCCTACTACTCCTTCGGCGGCTGGAAGAACTCGCTCTTCGGCGACACCCACGCGCACGGTGCCGAGGGCGTGGGCTTCTTCACCCGCGGCAAGGCCGTCACCACCCGCTGGCTGGACCCGAGCCACGGCGGCATCAACCTCGGCTTCCCGCAGAACGCCTGAGCCGCGCGATTCGAACAGGAGACAGTGACATGACTTCCACCCTTGACAGCGGGCTCCTTCCCGAACGGACCGAGCCGCATCCCGATGTCGACACCGTCGCCGCGAAGCGCGCCTACGAACTGGACCGCAAGCACGTCTTCCACTCCTGGTCTGCCCAGGACCTGCTGGACCCGATGGTCATCTCGGCTGCCCAGGGTTCCTACGTGTGGGACGGCGAGGGCACGCGGTACCTCGACTTCTCCTCGCAGCTGGTCAACACCAACATCGGCCACCAGCACCCCGCCGTGGTGGCCGCGATCGCGGCTCAGGCAGCCAAGCTGTGCACCATCGCCCCGAGCTACGCCAACGAGGCCCGCTCCGAGGCGGCGCGGCTCATCGCCGAACGGACCCCGGGCGAGCTGAACAAGATCTTCTTCACCAACGGCGGCGCCGACGCCAACGAGCACGCCGTCCGCATGGCCCGGCTGCACACCGGACGGCAGAAGGTCCTGTCCGCGTACCGTTCGTACCATGGCGGCACGCACCTGGCCATCAACATCACGGGTGACCCCCGTCGCTGGGCCAGTGACAACGGCTCAACCGGCACCGTGCACTTCTTCCCGCCGTACCTGTACCGCACGGCCTTCCACTCCACCACGGAAGCCGAGGAAAGCCAGCGCGCCCTGGAGCACCTCGAGCAGCTCATCGTGTTCGAAGGCGCCTCCACCATCGCCGCCCTGATGCTGGAGAGCATCCCGGGTTCAGCCGGCATCTACGTGCCACCGGCCGGCTACATGCAGGGCGTGCGTGAACTGTGCACCAAGTACGGCATCATGTTCATCGCGGACGAGGTCATGGCCGGTTTCGGCCGCACGGGCAAGTGGTTCGCCGTGGAGCACTTCGACGTGGTCCCGGACCTACTGACCTTCGCCAAGGGCGTGAACTCCGGCTACGTTCCCTTGGGCGGCGTGGCCATCAGCCCGGAAATCGCGGCAACGTTCGCCACCAGGCCCTACCCCGGCGGCCTCACCTACTCGGGCCACCCGCTGGCCACCGCGGCTGCCGTTGCCACCATCAACACGATGGAAAGGGAAGGCATCGTGGACCACGCGGCCCGTGTGGGCGCCGAGGTGATCGGCCCGGCCCTGGCGGACTTCGCCGCACGGCACAAGTCCGTGGGCGAGGTGCGCGGCAAGGGCGTCTTCTGGGCGATCGAACTGGTCAAGGACCGCGAAACCCGCGAGCCGCTGGCCCCGTACGGTGCGTCCAGCCCGGAGATGAACCAGCTCATCGCCGCCTGCAAGTCCCGCGGCCTCATCCCGTTCGCGAACTTCAACCGCATCCACGTGGTCCCGCCGTGCAACATCAGCGTGGAGGACCTCAAGGCCGGCCTCACGATCCTGGACGAGGTGCTGGACATCGCCGACGGCTTCGCCGTGTAATTCCGCCCGGACCCGCATCAGTCCGGATACCGCAGAGGCTCCCCACCGTGGTGGGGAGCCTCTGCGTTTACGTCTGCGGCCCGGCGTGAGCCGGGGCGCTCAGCCGGCCGCCGTCAGGAAGCTCTTGAGCAGCGGGCCGCTGGTGGTCGCGCCGAGTCCGCCGTCCTCCACGAACACCGCCACCGCAAGGTCGCCGTGGACAGCGACGATCCACGCGTGCGTCTTGGGCGGGGTGTCCTTGCCGAACTCGGCCGTACCCGTCTTGGCCCCCACCGGCGCCCCCGGAACCTCTGCGAGGAACCCGGCGTGCCCGGAGGTCACCACGGCGCGCATCATGTCCGCGATGGACGCGGCCTCGGCCTTGGTGAGGGGCGTTCCGGACGCCTTCGCGGGCGCGGCGGCGCTTGCGGAAGCAGACGACGACGGCGCGGTGCCGCCTCCCGCGGTGGCGGCACCGGCGTCGGGGTTCAGCACGAGCTGGGGCGAGACCGGGGCCCCGTTGCCCACCGAGGCGGCCATGACGGCCGCCGTCAGCGGGGAGAACAGGACCTTGCCCTGGCCGATCATCGAGGCCGCGTGTTCGGTGCCCTCGGCGGTGCCCGGGACGGATCCCAGGAACGCGTCGATGCCGAGCTTGGGTGCCTCGACGGCCACGCCGAGTGCTTCCGCGGCGGCTTCGAGCTGGTCCTGGCCAATGGAGTCGCGGGCGTTGATGAAGGCCGTGTTGCAGGAGTGCGCAAAGGCGTCGCGCAGGGGCACGGAGCCCAGGGAGCCGGCCGGGTAGCCCTCCGCGTTCTTGAAAGTGCGCCCGTCCACAGTGACGGTCGCCGGGCAGTCGACCTTCGAATCCGGGGTCTGGCCCTTGCGGAGCATCGCCAGGGAATCCACCATCTTGAAGATCGAGCCGGGCGCATACTGGCCCAGGACGGCGGTGTTGTAGCCGTTGCTGCCCGGTCCGGACGCAGCGGCAAGCACGGCGCCGGTGGAGGGACGCAGCGCCACGATTGCGGATGCCGGCCCCACACCGGCCAGCGTGTCCTCGGCCAGCTGCTGGAGCCTGAGGTCCAGCGTGGTCTTGAGGGCGGTGCCCGGGGTGGGCGCAGAGGAGAAGAAGACCTTCACGCCCGGCGCCGCGGTGCCGTCCGGCTGCTTGTCGACCTTGGCGACCACCTCCACGCCGTCCTTGCCGCGCAGCAGGGCGTCGTACTGCTGCTGCAGGCCGCCGGTGCCGGTGGTGTCCCCGGCGCGCAGGGCGCCGTTGGATTTTTCGATCTGCTCGGCGCTGGCCTGGCCCACGCTGCCGAGCAGTGCCCGCGCGAAGGTGCGGGTGGGCGCCAGCGCCATGGTGTCGGTGATGCTCACGGCGCCCGGGATCGCCTGGATCTTCTCGGCCGAGATCTCGGGCGTGTAGGCGCGCAGGACGATGCCCTCCACGAAGGCCTCGGGCCCGGAGGCGGCCGTCTGCTTGACGTAGCTGTCAACGTCCAGGCCCAGCAACGCGGCCAGTGCCTTCGCCGAGGGCTCTGCCTGCTCGGCCGGGATCTTGGTCTTGTCGATGCCCACGCGCAGCACGGGGCGGTCCTGGACGATCGGAGTGTCTCCGGCGCCCAGGATCTGGCCACGGGAGGCCGCGGTGGTGCGGACCGTGAGCTTTTCGCCGTCCGCGAGCTGCGGCGCGAGAAGTCCCGAGTTCCACTGGACGGCCCACTTGTCGCCGGACTTCTTCAGTTCGGCCTGGGAGGTGTATTTCCACTCGGCCGCACCGAAGGTCCAGGTGAAGTCCAGCGGCACGGTGGCTTTGTCGCCGTCGAGCGTCAGGGCGCCCGGCTGCACGGCCGGTTTGGCGGGTCCGAGGCCGGCGAACGCGGCCCTCAGCTCCTCGTTGGCGGCAGCGGCGTCCTTGCCGTCCACGGCAAGAGAGCCCACGTCCAGCGCGGCAAGGGAGGATGCGAGCTGCTTCGCCGCATCCTCCGCTCCCGCGCGGCCGTCGCCGCAGGCGGTCAGTGAACCCGCCATCATCAGAGTTACAAGGCCAAAGACAATATTCCTGGTTTTCCCCACCCGCGCCATTATGCCCCCTCCCCCTGACAACGTCAGCGGCAGCCCTACGGAAGCCCCGCTGCTGCATGCAAAAAGCCAGCGACGGCGGCAGCCCGCCTCCCGAGGGGAAAGCGGGCCACCGCCGTCGTACTAAGTCACGGCGCGCAGGTGAACTTGGCGTCCCCCCATACGCCGTGGGCGCCGTTGATGGAGCCGGACGGGTCCACGATCACGTCCACGTACGCCACGCCGCTGAGGTCCACGGTCACGGACTCGGGGGCGAAGCCGGGCGTGTACGTGCGCGACTGGTACTTGTTCACGCCGTCGGCATCCACCTTGAAGATGATGTTCCCGCCGAAGCCGCTCTCAAGGCCCACCTGGGCGGTGAAGCTGCTGCACTTGCCGCCCAGGTAGTACGTGATCCTGGAGGCAGCGTGCACGCCCAGGCCCTTGGCGTAGCCGGGCTGCAGGCCCGTGGCGGGGTCGGTGTAGTTGATGGCCAGCGGCTTGTCCGGGGACGAGGCCGAGTCCTTGTTGGCCACGTTCTTGCCGATCACGCCGTAGCCGTTGAGGGCCTGGACCCACGGGGTTTCGGAGGCGTAGACCGCGCCGTGCGGCACCTCGGGCAGGGGCTGCGTGGTCACCTTCCAGTCGAAGAACTTCACCCGCGTGTCGGTGGGCAGGGTCACCGAAGCGAGTTCCTTGGTGGGGTTCAGCCGGACCGTGTTGGCGAAGGCCTGGTACTTGTACTGCGTGTACTCCGGGGACGGTCCGTTGGCGTTGTTGCGGCCCTGCTCGGAAACCGCGACGACGGCGCCGTTCAGCACCGAGGGCTGCAGCCAGTTGGGGAAGAAGATGGACTGCTTCTCCGTGGTGCCGTCCTTATAGCTCAGGGTCAGCGTGGGGCTGGTGCCGTTGCCTACGGCGGCCGAGCCGAGAACGGCCAGATGCGTTCCCTGGCCCGTGACGGCGATCGTCTGGGCGGAAAGTGCCACCGCGTTGGGGACATCCGGGCCCACGGCCGGCCAGGTGAAGTCCACCTGCTTGGGCGTTCCGGCGTTGACCGTCACCGTGCTGCCGGGGCGGACCCCGCCGGCCGGAACGGCCGCCGCGGCGAGCTGCTCAGCGGAGAACGTGGCCCCGCCGCCGTCGAAGTTGCCCAGGGCCTTGTTGGCCACGGTGGTGACCGAGATGTTGTTGTAGGCGGCAGCCAGCGAGCCGTAGGCCACGTAGATCTGGTTGGCTCCCGCCACGGTCTGCGGCGTTCCGTCAGCGGCAGCGTACGACGCCGAGAACCGCACGGTCTGTGCGCCCGCCTTTGAGGCGGCGCCGGGGGAGACCACGAAAGTGGCCGTGATGGACTGGCCGCCTCCGACGCTTGCCGCCGAGTCGCCGGTGGCGCTCTTGACGGTCCAGCCCTCCGGCAGTGCCGGGGTCAGCCGGACGTTGTTCTTGGCCTGCTTGCCGGTGTTGACGAATTCAGCGGTGACCGTGGCTTCCTGGTCCTGGAAGACCTGCTGCCCCGTGGTGACGCGGAGTTCGGCGGCGGTGCCTTCCTGGCTCCGGCCGCCCAGCGGGCCGGCCTGCTTGAGCAGCACAGTGGCCGTCTTGTCGGAGGCAATGGGGCCGGTCTTGACGTGGACGGTGCCGTTGTTGGCTCCGTCGAAGTACCAGCCGGTGGTGGCGGCCTCGAAGGCTGCCTTGTCGGCGAGCTTGGCCAGGAGGTTGCCGCCGACCTGAACGTCCCGAGGGGCCTCGCCGGCGTGGACCGTGAGCTGGTAGGGTCGGGCCGCAGCCTTGCCGGCATAGTCGCCGTCGCGGGTGTTGATCTTCACCGACACGGTGCCCGGACCGTAATCCGGGGCCTCAACCTCGAACAGCTGGCGGGAGGCCTTGCCGTCCTTGTATTCGCGGCTGACCTTGTCATCCTCGTAGAGCATGAAGGTGTTCTTGCCCTTGGCGTAGATGTCGAGGGTGATGGGGGAGTCCTCGGCCACCAGGGACGCGTTGCGGGCCACGATGCCCTGCGGCACCACGGCACCGGCGCGGACGAAGACGGGCAGCTTGTCCAGCGGGGCGTTGTAGCCGTTGAGGATCTGGCCGCCCTGGTAGAGCTTGCCCGTCCAGTAGTCCACCCACTGCTGCCCGGCCGGCAGGAAGATGCCGTTGCGGACGTCGGTCTGGGTAAAGACCGGGGCCACCAGGAAGTCGGAGCCCAACATGAACTGGTTGTTGGCCTCGGCGCCGTAGGACCACTGCTGCTCCGGGAACTCGAGGGCCATGGAGCGCATCATCGAGACGCCGGTGGCCGAGGATTCCTGAGCCAGCGTGTAGATGAAGGGCATGAGCTGCTGGCGCAGCTGCAGGTACTGGCGGTTGATCGCGGTGGCTTCATCGCCATAGAGCCACGGGCGCTTGTCCTTGGCGGCCCAGCCGGACATGGAGTAGAGAGCCGGGGCGAAGGCCTTCCACTGGAGGTCGCGGACATAGGACTCGGCGGAACCGCCGAAGATGCCGTCCACGTCGCCGGTGCTGAAGGCGAAGCCGGAGTTGCCGGCTCCGGTCAGCGCGGAGACCTGCCAGCGGACGGCGTCGAGGTTGCCCGAGTGGTCGCCGGTCCACTGCATGCCGCAGCGCTGGGCGCCCGCCCAGCCTTCCACCATGAGGGAGGTGCCACGGGAGGTGGAGTACTGCTCGATCCCGTCGTGGGCTGCCTGGCAGCCGGTGAGGGCCTGGCGGTAGCCCTGGCCCACCCAGGCGACGTCCAGTTTGCGCATGCGGACGCCGGCCTCGCCCACCTCGTATTCCTGGTTGGTCAGCGAGCGCTGGGTCCAGAGGCCCACCTTGAGGTCGGTCTCTTCCTCGATGCTGTCCACGGTTTCGGGGAGCTGCTGGTATTCGCAGCCGTAGCCGTCGTTGACGAGCATCCAGCCGGCGGGCATGTCGTTCTCGACGAACTTCCGGGCCGTCTTGATGGCGTCCGGCGTGCGCTGCTTGGCGCCGTCGGGGTCCCCGAAGCCGGAGGAGGAGTAGCCGGGGTTGGAGCGGTTGTAGCAGTCGGCGTCGCCGTATTCCAGGGCGTAGACCGGCGGCATCAGCGGCTTGCCGGTGAGCGTGGTGTAGGAGTTCAGGGATTGCTTGTAGTCGCCCACGAAGTAGTAGGCGTCGAAGCGCCTTTCCTCGTGGGTGGAGGTGGGCTGGTTCCCGAAATCGTAGGAGCCGCGGGCGAAGGTATCGCGCAGGACGCCGTAGCCCTTGTTGGACATGTAGTACGGCACGGCGTTGGGGTAGCCGTCATCGTCCCAGTCGAAGTTCCGGGCGATGTTGATCAGGGCGCCGGTGTGGACGGAGCGGCCGTTCTGCATTCCGCCGCCGATGAACTGTTCGCCGTCCTGGGGTGCCAGGTGCTGGGTGGCCGACTTGGCGCCGAAGGTGATGGGGGCGGATTCGGCGAAGACCAGGGAGCCGTCGGCGCGGAGCAGCTTGAGCTGGGTGGTGGCCTTGTTGACGTGCAGGCTGACTTTGGCCGTGGACAGGACGATCCAGTCGCCGTCAGTGACCGCGGGGGTGGTGCCGGGGAACTTGTCCTTGCCCACCACGATGTTGGCCGTCCGGGCGGGGTCGCCCTGGTCGGTGTTGGCGGGGTCCGTGAACGTTCCGGTGGGGTCGGCTTCGAGGCGGAAGTTGCCGTCATCGAGGAACGTGACGCGGATGGCGCCGGCTTCCGTGGCGAGGTCGACGACGTTGCCTGCCTGGGTAAAGCCGGTGATGGCGCCGAGGGGTACTCCGGCGGAGTCCACCGGTACTTCCGGGGTAACGGTCTTGATGGCTGCCGGGTCGCCGGGGGCGGCATTGGCGGCGGCGGGGAAGGTCAGGGCGGGAACGGCTGCGGCCAGCAGGAGGGAGGCGAGGCCGAGGGCCGCGGCCTTTCTGCCAAGACAGCTGAGGGTACCCGTGGTGCCCGTCCGGACGGCGCCGGACAAGCCCTGTGAGGGTGCGGACATGGGGACTCACTTTCGAGAGGTGACTTTTTGTGATCTAACTCATAGTGAAATGTGCACTAATCGTCACTCCGAAAAGGCAAAAGGTCAACCGTTTCACCAAAATTGCCCGCCCAACTAGCTCGCAATAGTGGTTGTTCTGGACGCTCAGAACAACCACTATTGCCAGTCAGCTGGGTTCGCGGGGCGCGCGTCAGCGGGTGCGGATGATCCGCCGCTGGGTGGCCACGGCGATGGCCGCCGTGCGGTTGTCCACGCCGAGCTTGGCGTAGATGTGGACCAGGTGAGTCTTGACCGTGGCCTCGGAAATGAAGAGCTGGCGCGCGATGGCCCGGTTGCTCATGCCCGTGGCCAGGAGCTCCACCAGTTGGACTTCACGGGTGCTCAGCGCGGGCTCCGGATTGCGGATCCGGCCCATCAGCCGGGCCGCCACCACGGGCGCAAGGGCGGTCTGGCCTGCGGCGGCGGAGAGCACAGCCTGGCGGATCTGCTCCGGCGGCGCGTCCTTGAGCATGTAGCCGCTGGCCCCGGCCTCGACGGCGGCCAGGATGTCGGCGTCGGTGTCGTACGTGGTGAGGATCAGCACGGGCGGCGGGGGAGATCCGGCGTCGCCGGCTTTGATCTTGCCTGTGGCGGTGACGCCGTCCATCCCGGCGCCCATCTGCAGGTCCATCAGGACCACATCCACGGGCTCGCCCAGGGTGTGGAGCTTGGCCAGCTCGGCGAGGGCGGCGCCGCCGTCGGCGGCTTCGGCCACCACGGTGATGCCTTCGAAATCGGCCAGCATGGCGCGGAGTCCGGCACGGACCACGGGGTGGTCGTCCACCAGCAGGACACGGATGTCGTTCACGGTGCGGGCTCCTCGGTGACGTCGCTTGCGACGGTGCTTTCGGCCTGCTCCAGGGGCAGCCGGATGGCCACCACGGTCCCTTCGCCGGGCGCGGATTCGATGTCCAGGCTGCCGTCCAGCGCCGCCACCCGCTCGCGCAGGCTCTTGAGCCCGATGCCGGTTCCATCGCCCCGGGCGGCAGGCCCCGGCCCGTCGCCCAAGGCAGAGCCGCCCAGCGCTGCGGCGTCGAAGCCGGTACCGTCGTCGAACACATCCATGGTGACCTCCGCGTCCAGGAAGGACAGGGTCACCACGGCGGTGCGCGCGTGGGCGTGCGCCCACACGTTTGCGAGCGAGGACTGCGCCGCACGGAGCAGGGTGGCCTCATACGGTTTGGGGAGCTCCACGGGGGTGCCGTCGAGCTCGAAGCGGCAGCGCAGCGCGGTTCCCCGGGCCGCTGCCTCGGTTTCGGTCTTCCCGCAGAGCCGGCGCAGGGTCTCCACGAGCGTGGATTCCTCCAAGGCCGGGGAGCTGAGTCCGCGAACGAAGTTCCGGGCCTCGGCCAGGTTGGCGGAGGCGGTGTCCTGAACGATCCGCAGCCGTTCCCGTACGGTGCCGGAGTCGCCGGCGTCGAGGGCCTTCTCGGCGGACCGTCCCATCAGGACGATGCTGGAGAAACCCTGGGCGAGGGTGTCGTGGATTTCCCGGGCGAGCCGTTCGCGCTCGGCCAGCACACCGGCGTCGTGCTGGGTCCGGGCCAGTTCGGCGCGCGTCCGCCGCAGTTCCTCGGCGGCCAGGCGCTGGCTTTCGGCCTCCACGTACAGGGCACGGTAAGCCAGGCCCGTGACCACGGCGAAGGCGGCCCCGAACACGGGGCCCAGGACCATGGGGAGCTGCATCCCGCCGTCGGCGGCCCCGCGGCTGTGGAACCAGAGAGCCCCCACCAGCAGGGCCGTGCTCCCCGCGATAGCCGGCAGCGCCCAGCGCCGGGGGAGCAGATGCAGCTGCAGGAAGAAGAGCGGGAAGGCGAGCCAGGCGAAGTCGGAGCTGACCAACAGGAGCAGCAGCCAAAGCAGGGTCACGGCGCCAAGCCACCAACGGGCAAAGGGCTCCGGATTGAAGCGGGACGGATCCACGGAGCGGCGTTTTTCGAGGATGGTCCCGGCCAGGTACACGGCCGCGAGGAGCGCGGACAGCAGCAGGCCCACGCCGACGGCGAAGGCGGACGTCCCCTCGCTGTAAGCCGCGCCGGAGACGGCAACGCGGACCACGGCCACCAGCAGCAGCACGGCGAAACCGACATGCAGGCTCACCCGGAGCACGCGCAGGATCAGGGCGGCCCCGCTGACCGTTTCCCGCGCGTTCCTCTGCATGCCTCCCAGCGTAGCCCCGGCCTCCGACGGAACAGCCCCGAATCCGCGCCGGAGCAGGCCAATCAACCGAACGGTTGATCCCCGGGTCAACCGCACGGCCCCGGCCAAGCAACCGTGCTCCCGATGCCGGAGCCGCCCAACGCCGGGAGAGTGGAAACAGGGCCGGAAACCGGCCGCCATGGGGCACAAACGAAGGATTCCAATGCTTCTCGCCGTCCGCGACATCCGCTTTGCCAAGGGCCGCTTCGCCCTCATGGGCAGCGTGGTCGCCCTCATCACCCTCCTGCTGGTCATGCTGTCCGGCCTGACCGCCGGCCTGGGCAACCAGTCGACGTCGGCCATCGCCGCGCTGCCCACGGACCAGATCGTCTTTGGCGCCCCCGCAGGCGGCGAAGCGAAAGCCTCCTACACCGAATCCGAGGTCTCCCCGGCCCAGCTGGACGCCTGGCGCCGGCAGCCGGGAGTTGCCTCGGCCACGGCGCTGGGGATCAGCCAGACCCGCTTCCAGTCCCTCGGCGACGGCGGCGCCACAGGCACGGCCAACGTCGCGGTCTTCGGGGCCGACGACGGAACCGCACCGTCGCCCGTCGCGGACGGGGCCGTCGTCGTCGGTCAGTCCCTGGCGAAGGAACTGGGGCTGGCGCAGGGCAGTCGGGTGGCCGTTGCCGGCACCGAACTGGCAGTCTCGGCCGTCGTCCCGGACCAGTGGTATTCCCACACGGGCGTGGTGTGGACAACGCTCGATACCTGGCGGAAGCTCGCCCACACCGCTCCCGGCGAGGCGACAGTCCTGGCCGTGACGTTCGACGCCGGAGCCTCCGTGGACGTCGACGCCGCCAATGCGGCGGCCGGCACGGTCAGCGCCTCGCCCGCCGGTTCGTTCCAGGCCCTCGGCTCGTACAAGAGCGAGAACGGCTCACTCATGCTGATGCAGGCATTTCTCTACGGCATCTCCGCGCTGGTGATCGTGGCGTTCCTGACCGTTTGGACCGTCCAGCGCACCCGCGACATCGCAGTCCTCAAAGCCATGGGCGCCTCATCCGGCTACGTGCTGCGCGATGCCCTGGTCCAGGCCGGAATCGTGCTGCTCGCCGGGGCCGCCGTGGGCGGCACGGCGGGTGTGGTGGGCGGATTCTTCGCCGCCCAGGCCGCGCCGTTCCTGGTCACGCCGCTCACCACGCTCCTGCCGATCGCCGGGATTGTGCTCCTGGGCCTGGCCGGTGCCGTACTGGCGGTCCGAGGCGTCACCAAGGTCGATCCGCTGCTCGCCCTCGGCGGCAACTGACCGGTCGCCAACCTCCGCCCCACCAAAACATTCCTCGAAAGGCATATACCGTGAGCACCGCCCTGAACCTCGTCAATGTCACCCTCGAATACCCCGACGGCGACTCCACCCTCAAGGCGCTCGACGCCGTCAGCCTCAAGCTGGATGCCGGCGAATTCCTGTCCCTCGTGGGACCTTCCGGCTCCGGGAAATCCTCGCTGCTGGCGGTCGCGGCCACGCTCGTCCGCCCCACGTCCGGGCTGGTGGTGATCGACGGCCAGGATGCCACGGGGCTCCGCCTGGCCGAGCTGACGGCCCTGCGCCGGGACGCCGTGGGCATCATCTTCCAGCAGCCCAATCTCCTGCCCTCGCTGACCGCCGTCGAGCAGCTCGTCATCGGCGACCATCTGCGCGGCAATCCCGTGCGGCCGGCACGGCGGCGGGCTGCGGACCTGCTCGACGTCGTCGGGCTGGGCGGCGTGGTCAACAAGCGCCCGCACCAGTTGTCCGGCGGGCAGCGCCAGCGCGTCAACATTGCGCGGGCGCTCATGGCCAGCCCGCGAGTGCTCCTGGTGGACGAGCCGACGGCGGCCCTGGACATGGAGCGCAGCGAGTCGATCGTGCGGCTGCTTCGCCAGGTCACGGACGAGTTCTCGACGGCGACCCTCATGGTCACGCACGATACCGAGTTCCTGCCGCTCACGGATTCCGTGGCCAGCATGCGCGACGGGCGGCTGGGCCTGCCGATCCGTACCGCCTGAGCCAGCCCACAAGGCGCGGGTCAGCGGCCCAGCACGGCCTCGTCCTGCGCGTCATCGTAGGCGTCGCGGGCCTCGAGGATGCTGGGCACATGGTTCTCGGCCCATTCGCGCAGCATGGTGAGCGGCTGCAGCAGAGATTCGCCGAGCGCCGTGAGCTCGTAATCCACGCGCGGCGGCACCTGGGCGTGGATGGTGCGAGTGATGAGGCCGTCGCGTTCCAGCGTCCGCAGCGTCTGGGTCAGCACCTTGGGCGTCACCACGCTGACCATCTTGCGCAGCTCGGAGAACCTGACGGGCCCGCCGCCGAGGACCTGTATCACCAGGGACGCCCATTTGTCCCCGATCCGCTGGAAGACCACGCGGGAAGGGCAGTTGGCGTCAAGCACATTGGCGGGAAAGTCTTTGGTATCCACGAGGTAACTAGGTTCCTTTGAAGCTATCAGTATCCGAAAGATACTTTTGTGTCACGCAAGGATAGCAACCCCAAGGAGAGTCATGAAAATCGCAGTCTACGGCGCAACCGGCATGGTCGGCAGCCAGATCGTCAACGAATCCCTCACCCGCGGCCACCAGGTCACCGCCATTTCCCGCAAGGGCGCCGAGGTTGCCGGTGCGGTCTCCGTGGCCGCCGACCAGGCCGACAGCCAGACGTTCGCGCAGATCGCCAAGGAGCACGACGCCGTGGTGCTGGCGACGGGCCCCAGCCGCACCGGCGGCGACCACGCCGAATGGCTCGCGGCCATGGAGACCGCCTTCAGCAACGCGGAAGGCACGCGCCTCATGATTGTGGGCGGCGCGGGAACCCTGGTGATCGACGGCGTCCGTCTCCTTGATTCGCCTGACTTCCCGGAGGCCTACAAGGCTGAGGCCACCACGGCGGCCAAGGCCCTCGCCGCCGTCAAGGAAGCCCCGGAATCCCTCGACTGGACCGTGCTCGCCCCGGCACCGATGATCCAGCCCGGTGAGCGCACGGGCAGCTACTCCGTGGCCAAGGACTCGCCGGCAGGCAGCAGCATCTCCACGCAGGACTACGCCGTGGCAATGCTGGACGAGATCGAAACCCCGGCCCACCGCCGCGCCCGCTTCACCGCCGCCAACTAAAGCCGCCAACTAGAACCCAGCGCCCTCGCGAAGGCCCTGCGCGCCCTCGCGAAGGCCCGGCGCCCTCGCGAACGGGCAGCACGTGCCCCTAAATCCGCGCCAAGAGGGCATCTGCTGCCCGTTCGCGCTCAAACAAGAGCTAGCCCAGGCCCAGCCCGGGTACCTGGATCCCGAATATGTCCTTCAGGGCATGCTTCGCCGCGTGGTACCCGGGCATTCCTGTCACGCCGGGTCCGGGCGGGGTGGACGAGGAACACAGGTACACGCCCGGCAGCGGGGTGCGCCACGGAACCGCGGACAGCACGGGCCGCCGCAGCAGGCCCCGGACGTCCATCAGCCCCGCGCTGAAGTCCCCGCCCACATAGTTCTCGTTGTGCGCGGCCATGTCCGCCGCCGTTGTGGTCCTGGAGGCAAGCACCACGTCCCGGAAGCCCGGGGCAAAGCGCTCGATCCTGGCCGTCACGGCCTCGGCCATGTCCACCGCGGAGCCGGCGGGCACGTGGCAGTAGCTCCACAGGATGTGCCGTCCCGCCGGTGCCCGGCCGGGGTCCACCACGGACGGCTGCGAGACGAGCACGTAGGGCTCCGCGGGATGCCGGCCGGCGGCCACGAGGTTCTCGGCCTCGGCCATCGCGGCGCGGGTGCCGCCCACGTGCACCGTTCCGGCGCGGGCCAGCTCCGGCGCCGCCCACGGCACGGGTCCTGACAGGATGAAGTCCACCTTGCACGCCGCGTTCCCGAAGCGGTAGGAGTCCAGCGCCCGGCGGTAGCGTTCGGGCAAGCCGGCCGGGGCCATCCGCAGGAAGCCAGTCGGTGCCACGTCCAGCAGTTTCACGCGCCCCGGCAGCGACGCCAGGAAGTCCACGCGTTCCCCCGTGTGGATCGTCCCGCCGTGGGCCAGGACGTCGTCGGCCATGGCAGCGGCGATCGACGCCGAGCCTCCCACGGGGATCGGCCAGCCCACGGCATGGGCCAGCAGTGCCAGCATCAGCCCCGCCCCGGATGCCGTGACGGAGGGAAGGGGTGCCACGGCATGTGCGGCGACGCCCGTCAGCAGGGCCGGCCCCTGGTCCCCGGCAAACTTCCGGTTCCACCATGGCGATCCCTGTTCCAGGGTTGCCAGGCCCAGCAGGGCGGCCGCCACAGGGTCACGGGGAACGCGCAGCAGCGCATTCGTGGTCACGTCCAGCACACCGTCCAGCCGCTGAAGCAGCGGCGCCATCAGCCGCCGGTACGCCGGCCCGTCAGCTCCGAGCCCCGCCGCCGTCTGCTCCAGCGAGCGGTACGCAATCGCGGCCCGGCCGCCGTCGAGCGGTGTCCCGTACTGGACCTCCGGCACGCGCAGTTCCACACGCCGTTCCAGCTCGAAACTGCGGAAGAACGGCGAAGCGATCGCCATGGGATGCACGGCCGAGCAGATGTCGTGGAAGTGCCCGGGCTCGATCAGCTCCGCCGTCCGTGTTCCGCCGCCGATCGTCTCGGCAGCCTCGTAGACGTGCACGTCCAGGCCGGCGCGGGCCATGACCACCGCGGCCGCGAGGCCGTTGGGTCCGGAGCCGACGACGGCGACGTCAGGCATCGTGCGACGCCCCCACAGCGGGAGGTTCTACAGCGGGAGGTGCGGCGGGTGGCGCCGCGGGAGTCGCCGCAGAGCGGGGCCGCCAGGGCAGCACCGAGGCCGTGGGCCGGAGGACGTCCAGGCGCAGCCAGTCCTTGCAGCGGTCGAAGGGCCCGCCGTGCGGATCGTCCACGCCGCGCAGGCGGACCGGGTCAAGCTCCGGCTCCCAGATGTCCCAGGCCACACGGAACATCAAATATGCCGTGGCGAACATATGCAGGGCCACGGCCATGACGTAGTAGGGCATGTCGATGTTGTGCTGGGACGCGCCGCCGCTGGTGAGCTGCCCCAGGTACATCCACACGGCCGCCCAGTGCAGCCCCTCGGCGGCCTGCCAGAGCAGGAAGTCCCGCCAGCGGGGGCGGGCCAGGGCCAGCAGCGGAATGAGCCACAAGACAAACTGCGGCGAATAGACCTTGTTGGTCAAGATGAAGGCGGCCACGATCAGGAAGGTCAACTGCGCCAGGCGGGGGCGCCGCGGTGCGGTCAGCGCCAGGATGCCGATCAGCACGCACGCCACGAGGAAGAGGTTGGTGGCCAGGGTGTTGATGGCCGCTGCCTCGAGCTGCTCCCACTTCAGGCGGTTGGCCACGATGTTGTAGACGAACCAGGGGGAGCTGTAGCCGGCGGGGCGCTCCTCGGAGAATTCGAAGAAGTACCTCCAGCCGGCAGGGTTCATGGCGGCGATCGGCACGTTGATGGCCAGCCAGGCGGCGGCCGCGGAGACGGCGGTCACCAGGAAAACCTTGATCCGTCCGGTGCGCAGGGCCAGGAGGAAGACGGCGCCGAGGATCAGCACGGGGTACAGCTTGGTGGCTGTGCCGAGGCCGAAGAAGATGCCCGCCACCACTGGATGGTTCTTCGCGAAGAAGTACATGCCCACCGCGAGCATGCCCACGGCCCACATGTCCCAGTTGATGACACCGGCCAGGATGATCCCGGGCGCCAGGGCCACCATGGCCGCATCCCAGGGCCTGCTCCGGTTGATCCGGGCCGTCGCCAGGACGGTGACCAGCCAGACGGCCACGATCAGGGTGGCATTGACGTCGAAATACCCCAGGATGCGTTCGTCGTTGACTCCCTGGCCGGGGACCAGAAGGGCCGTGGCTCCGGCGATGACGCCCATGATGACCGGGTATTCGAAGAAGCTGCCCTGGGTGAAGAACGGGAAGACGCCGTCCCCGATCCCGCGGTTGCGGAACAGTTCGGGGAAGTCCGAGTAGCAGGTGGCGTAGAACTGGACCGGGGTGTGCCAGCCGTTCACGCGGCAGTGCTGCTTGACCAGGATCGCGAGGAGTGCGGCCAGCACCGTCAGGATGATCAGGACGCGTTCCACCGTGAAGATGCCGGGGGAGACCCTGCCGGGCGCGGACCTCCTCCCGAGCGGACCGCCGATCAGTTCGGTGAAGTTCCGCAGCATGGCGTCGCTGCGGCTGGGAACCACAAAGCGCGCGCGCTTTCGCTGCCGGTGCGGCTTTGTCTCCTGCATGGCATCGAGCATACCTTCAGCTTAAAAGGCAGGAGCCCACGCGTAGCCGCGTGGGCTCCTTGAGGATCTGTTCCAATGTGGATCATCGGACACTCCCTTCGGAAGGGCTGAAGGGCATCAGCGGATGACTCCCATCTGGTGCATGACGACGTAGACGTCTTCGCGGCGCTGATCCAGCAGCTGTCCGTTGAAGATGGTCCGGTCCTTCTCGACAGGCCTGCCGTTGAAGACCAGTATGTCCTTTAGGCGCTTTCCCATGGTTCACCTCCTTTCCTCGATGATTGATACGAATGAATTGACCGAATTCGGGCACAACAATTAAGGCCCATTGAATTCGTGAGAAAACAGCAGCCCAATTAGCGGCATGAGCGCCGGTCAATAATGAGTGGATAAAGCGGATCGATTGAGGTAAACCCCGGATGACCGTGCACACAGCCGAGGCCGGCGCCCTGCAGCCGTCCCCAACAAGAAGCTGGTTCCGAACTATGGGGATACTGCGCACCTGCGGCAAACCGCGTGGATCCGCGTCAACAACTGGCTCTTCCAGGCGCCGAGCCCGGAATACGGGATAGGCGGAAGATCAGATTCCCGCCGGCGACAGGCCGGGCCGGAAAATCAGGGAAAAGCCAGTGGGTTAAATGTGGCGTCGATCAGCAGTGAAGGCCGGGGTAGCAGAGACGTTCATCATCCATCCGCTAGTCAAAGTAATCATTTTCCCAACCTCCTCTTCTGCTGTGGCAATGGCCCGTTTGACTGACCGGAGCATTGCGCGCCTCGATCCCGGCAAATCGCTCTGGGAACAAGATTTAAGTTACACCATGTTTCGTGCACATGGCCAGTGAATTCGAAGATTTACTAAAAAGAATTTCCGAACCGCGGTTCAGAGGCCCCAGCGCACAATTGCGGGGGTCCGCTTGTCCCAGCCCAGGGTGCAGACCTTTGCGGTGCCGAGGATGAAGTGGCGGCCTTCCCGGGCGTCCAGTTCCAGCCAGCGGGCGGTGAGGATCCGGGAGAAGTGGCCGTGGGCCACTACAAGGACATTGTCCATGCCGGATTCGAGGACTCGCGCAATGATCTTGTCCGCCCGGGCGGCCACTTCGTCCAGTGTTTCGCCGTTCGGCACGCCGTCGGTCCAGATCAGGTACTCGGGGTTGTCCTTGCGGATCAGGTCCGAGCTGATGCCCTCATAGTCGCCATAGTTCCATTCGACGGCCAGCGGCTCGTGGACGGCGTCCGGATAGCCGGCCAGCTCCGCCGTGCGGCGGGCGCGGCGCAGCGGCGAGGTCAGCACGACGTCGAAGTCGATGCCTTCCAGGACCTTGCGCGCCTCCACGGCCTGCTGCTCGCCTTCAACGGTCAGCGGCAGGTCGGTGAGCCCGGTGTACTGCCCGCTCTTGGACCATTCGGTCTCGCCGTGGCGGAGGATCCAGAGCTGCGGGCGCGTGAGCTTCGATGTTTCGTTCACTTATGACTCCTCTGATGTTGCGGCGGGCGCGACGGCGGCGGGCGCGGTGTCTTCCGGGGCGGAACCGGCGGTCTCCGCGGAAGGTTCGACGGCGGCGGCGGACTCGGGCTGGCTTGCCCACCATGCCAGAAGCTTGGACTCGGCTTCCTCGTGGGAGAGGGGGCCGTGTTCCATGCGTTCTTCGAGCAGGAACTTGTACGCGCGGCCCACCACCGGTCCGGGCTTGAGCCCCAGCATTGCCATGATCTGGGCCCCGTCCAGGTCCGGGCGGATCGCGTTCAGTGATTCCTGTTCGAGCAGGACCGAAATCCGTTCCTCGAGGTCATCGTAGGCGAAGGAGAGCCGCTCGGCCTTGCGCTGGTTACGCGTGGTGACGTCCGATCGCGTCAGGCGGTGCAGCCGTTCCAGGAGGGGGCCGGCGTCGGTCACGTAGCGGCGCACGGCGGAATCCGTCCAGCCGGCCTCGCCGTAGCCGTAGAAGCGCATGTGGAGCTCCACGAGCCTGGCCACGGCCTTGATGGTGTCGTTGTCGAAGCGCAGCGCCTTCATCCGCTTGGCGGTCAGCTTGGAACCCACCATGTCGTGGTGGCGGAAGCTCACCGCGCCGCCCGGTTCGAAGCGGCGCGTCGCCGGCTTCCCGACGTCGTGCATGAGGGCCGCAAACCGCAGCACAAAGTCAGGGCCGGGCACGGCACCGTCCCCGCCGGTTTCCAGCGAAGCGGCCTGCTCCAGGACCTGCAACGAGTGCTGGTAAACGTCCTTGTGGCGGTGGTGCTCGTCGGATTCCAGGCGCAGGGCCGACACTTCGGGCAGCACGAACTCCGCGAGCCCGGTGTCCACCAGGAGGTCGATGCCCACGCGTGGGTGCGCACCGTTAATAAGCTTGACCAGTTCGTCGCGGACGCGCTCGGCGGAGATGATCTGGATCCGCTCGGCCATTTCGGTCATCGCCAGCCGGACGTCGTCGTGCACGGAGACGCCCAGCTGCGAGGCGAAGCGCGCGGCCCGCATCATGCGCAGGGGGTCATCGGAGAAGGAGGCCTCCGGGGCGCCGGGCGTGGCCAGCTCGGAGGCGTGCAGATCGCGGACGCCGCCGAAGGGATCCACGAGTTCCATGGACGGCAGGCGCAGGGCCATGGCGTTGATGGTGAAGTCGCGGCGCAGGAGGTCGTCCGTGAGCGAGTCACCGAAGGCCACCACGGGCTTGCGCGAATCAGGATCGTAGGCCTCGGCCCTGTACGTGGTGATCTCGATCTGGAAGCCGGACTTCTTCATGCCGATGGTGCCGAACGCACGGCCGATTTCCCAGAAGTTGTCCGCCCACTTCTTGATGACGGAGATGGTCTGGTCCGGCGTGGCATCGGTGGTGAAATCGAGGTCCGGGGAGGTCCGCCCCAGGAAGAGGTCGCGCACGGGGCCGCCCACCAGGGACAGCTCGAATCCGGCGTCAACAAATCGCCGACCAAGGTCCAGGACCACCGGGTCGATCGTGAAGTTAACTGAAGAGCTGTCCAATACGTGCGCCATAGTCTCTTAAGCTTGGCAGATTTTTGGGCCGTCATGGGCCACCGGGACGCCCCAAAACGCGGGGTCCCGCACGCGGACCGGAGGAGACCGGCTCCTGCCGTCCATTTTGCGGCCATGTCCCGGTCATCACCACAGGGCAAGAGTCGTTAGAGTGGAGTTCATGGCCAATCCGATCCCGAGTGCTCCTGGCAGGAGGACGAACGCACCGTTGCCGTCGGCAATCGGCGCCCACGTCGCGCCCGCCCAGCACCCGGTGCAGGCCGCACTTCCCACTGTTGAGGAAGTGTCCGCTGGCGGCGTCGTGGTGGACACCTCCGACGGCGCACTCCGGGTTGCGATCATCGCCCGCCTTAATAGGGGCGGCCGGCTCGAGTGGTGCCTGCCCAAGGGCCACCCGGAGGGCCGGGAAAACAGCGAACAAGCCGCTGTCCGCGAGATCGCCGAGGAGACCGGCATCGAGGGCGACATCTTGGCCCCGCTGGGCAGCATCGACTACTGGTTCACCGTGAGCGGCCACCGGGTCCACAAGACCGTGCACCATTTCCTGCTCCGGGCCACCGGCGGCGAGCTGACCATCGAGAACGATCCGGACCAGGAAGCCGTGGACGCCGCCTGGGTGCCCATCCAGGATCTGGCCCGCAAGCTGTCCTTCCCCAACGAGCGCCGCATCGCCGATTTGGCCCGGGAAGTACTGCCCGAATACCTCTGACGCCGGCACATGGGACGATAAAGGCGATGTCTGCAGCCAAAACAACCCAGTCCGTCCAATCCGGAGAAGCTCGTTCCAGCGCCATCATGGCCGCCGGAACGCTGGTTTCCCGGTTCCTGGGCTTCGCCAAGACCTGGATGCTCGGCGCCGCCCTGGGCCTGGGTTCAACGGTCAATGACACGTTCATCAACGCGAACAACCTGCCCAACCTGATCTTCCTGCTGGTGGCCGGCGGCGTGTTCAACGCCGTCCTGGTGCCGCAGATCATCAAGGCGAGCAAGGCCCCGGACCGGGGTGCGGACTACATCGGCCGGCTGCTGACCCTGGCCGTCATCGTGCTCCTGGCCTTGACCGCACTGGTGACGCTGGCCGCGCCGCTGGTCATCGACCTCACCACGCAGGGCTATTCGCCGCAGCAGAAGGCCCTCGCCGTCACCTTCGCGTTCTGGTGCCTGCCGCAGATCTTCTTCTACGGCCTCTACGCACTCCTGACGCAGGTCTTGAACGCCAACGGCGCCTTCGGCCCGGCCATGTGGGCCCCCATCCTGAACAACGTGGTGGCCATCGCCGGCTTGGGCATGTTCATCTGGATCCTGGGCGAAAACTACACCAACCCGCACACCCTGGATAACTGGGGTCCGTTCCAGACCTTCCTGATAGCCGGGTTCTCCACCATCGGCGTGGTCGCCCAGACGGTCATCCTGATGATCCCGGTGTTCCGGCTGCGGCTAGGCCTCAGGCCGCGTTTCGGCTGGCGCGGCGTGGGACTCGGCCAGGCAGCAAAACTGAGCGTCTGGACGCTGCTGACGGCCGCCGTCGGGCAGTTGGCGTTCCTCTATGTCATGAGGATCGCAACGATTCCCGGTGCCGAGCGCCTCCGCCTGGAACATGCCGGCGAGCTCACCGCCGCGGCAACGCTGCCTGGCAACGCAGTCCTCGAAGTGGCCAGCCAGCTGTACCTGCTGCCGCACTCGATCATCGCGCTCTCACTGGCCACCGTCCTCTTCAACCGGATGACGCGCGCATCCCAGGACGGCAACAAGGCCGAGCTCCGCGATGCCCTGTCCCACGGCCTGCGCACCATGGCGGTGGCCACGGTGTTCGGTGCGCTGGCCCTGTTCGCCCTGGCGGGGCCGCTGGGCATGTTCTTCTCCGGCGGGGAGCCCGCCGACGGCGTCATGCTGGCCCAGACTCTGACCCTCCTGGCGCTCAGCACGCCGTTCATGAGCGCCAACTTCATGATGTCGCGCGTGTTCTACGCCAACGAGGACGCCCGCACCCCGTTCTACGTCCAGCTCCTGCTGGCGGTGGTCTACGTGGTGGGTGCCTTCGCCATCCAGTTCCTGCCGGTGGGCCAGATCATCTACGCCATCGCCGGCCTGTACACCCTCGGAAACATCCTTTCCGTGGTCATCAGCGTGTGGTTCCTGCGCCGCCTGCTGGGCCACCTGGACGGCCCGCGCATCGCCAACTCCTACATCCGGATGGGCTATGCGGCGCTTGGTTCGGCGCTCGCCGGCGCCCTGGCCCTGTGGCTCCTGGGCAGCTACCGGGCCGACGGCTTCGCCTGGAGCAGCCGCCCGGCGTCCCTCGTCACGGTGGTGGTGGTGGGTCCCGTCATGCTGGTGGCCTACCTCTTCCTGCTGAAGGTCTTCCGCGTCAGCGAACTGCGCGATCTGCTGCGCCCGCTGCTCGGCCGCCTGGGCAGCCGTGCCGCACCCGCCGCCGCCCCTGCGGCAGGACAGGGCCCGACGCCGGTACGCGCCACGGTCTCGGACGACACCGGTTTGATTCCACGCATCTCGGGCGAGTTCGACGCCGCCTCCTTCAGGGCGGGCCCCGCGCTGGAACCGGAACCACAGCCGGAGGCGGGCCAGGCACACGGGCCGGCAGCCGCCGTCGGGCAGGCTGTGGAGGACGGGACACTTGCGGATGCCGTCCCGGAGGCCGCCGGGGAAGCCGCGGGCGAAAAGAGCTACCTGCCGGACGAGAACGTCCCCAGTTCCACGCAGGGCGGCTTCCTCCGCCAGCAGATTCCGCTGCCCGGCCGCCGTGCCTACCAGGGAACCCCGGGGCGCAATCCGCACTTCAGGGGCAGGCGCACGCCGAAGAAGTGACCTCCGCCAACCGGGGAGGCAGCACGCAATCGGCTAGGATCAAAGACGAATACAGGTAGTTGCAGACCACGGATCAACCGGCCTCCGGGGGATCCGTACGCACCACCCGCAGCTCCCGGACAGCCTAGGAGGAACCCGTGTCCCACCCGATCGACGTCGGATCAGTGCTTGGCGGCCGCTACAAGGTCACGGCCACCGTATTGACCTCGCATGACCAAGATCTGGTGCTGGACGGCGTGGACCAGGTCCTCAACCGGCCCGTCAGCATCCTGGTTGCCGGCCCCGGAAACGGCGAACAGGTCGCCCAGAGCGCCCGCGAAGTCGCCACCGGAGAGCGTCCGGGCCACGTCCAGATCCTCGACCTGGGCGTCAGCGACAACACCACCTACCTCATCACCAACCACAGCACCGCACCGGACCTGCTGGACCTGGTGGTCGCCACCAACGCGCCGTACGTGGAGCCGTTCTTCACGGAAACCCTCGGCAGCGAGATCTTCGGCCGGCCCCGCACGTACGAGCCCGAAACCTACGACGGCCTCTACGAGGACGATGAGCACGACGCCGAGTACATCCAGTACGACGAGGACGGCTACGCGTATCCTGCTGCCCAGGCGCCTGGCGGCCGGCCCGCTGTCCCGCCGATGCCCGAAGGCAGGCCTTCCTCCGCCCAGGCCGGCGGCATTGGTGCACGTCTGGCTGCTGCGGCCGCTGGAGCGGGCGCCGCGGCAGCCGCTGCCGCCGCCGCGGTGAAGAATTCCGCCGCTAAGGAAACCGCCCCCGACGCCGGAACGTGGGCTCCCGCGCAGGCCGCCCCGCCGGCCGCAGCGCAGGCGGCGGCGCCCCAGGAGCCCCAGGCACCGCCGGCAACGCAGGCCGTTCCGGCCGCTGCGCCTGTTGCTCCGGCTGTGCCCGCCTCGCCCCCAGCCTCCGCCTCGCCCGAGGCAAAGGTTTCGCTGTGGTCCGAGGAGGACTACGGCTTCATCGGCAATGACTCCGCGCCCCGCGCTGGCGCTGGCGCTGGCGCTGGCGCTGGGGCAGCAGGTGCAGGTGCAGCCGCTGCCGGCAACGTCCGCACGGCCTCGAGCTTTCCGGCGCAGGCCGCTGCCGGGTCCGGGGACGTCAACGAGGACTACTACGACGACGAACCCCAGCGTGAGCCCCGCTCCATGCGCTGGCTGGTAGGCGGCCTGCTCGCTGCTGTGCTGGTGGTCGGCCTCATCCTGGCAGTGACCAACCTGGGCAGCCTCCTGCCCGGCGGTGGCCCGGCAGCAACCAGCCAGTCCACCGGCGCCCAGACCGGCGCCGGCTCCGGAACACCGACGTCCACGGAAACCGTCGCTCCGCCCGCCCAGCCGCCGGCCATCGAGGGCATCACCCGCCTGGGTACCTTTGACTTCGCCGCCACCTTCGACAAGGACCTTGGCCGGGCCTTCGACGGCAACGCCGCAAGCTACTGGTCGGACATGGAATTCGCTACGGAGGACTGGGGCGGACTGGCCGCGGACCTGCCGCTGGTGGTCAAACTGAAGGCACCCGCAGAGGTCAAGTCGATCACCCTGAGCCAGCTCGGCGGCTCCGGCGGCAACATCAGCGTCTACACGAACGACCGCCCCGCAATGGATGGCGCCAAGCTGGTCGGCACCAACAGTTTCACCTCCCCGGAACTAACCATGCCGCTCAGCGCGCCGGTCAATGCGCAGTACGTCATCGTGGTCATCAAGGCCCTGCCGAAGCTGGCAGCGCCGAAGACCAGGTTCGGCTATGGACTTCGCCTGGCCGAGGTCAAGGTCCAGTAAGTCCCACGCAGCGGCCCCCGTCGCGGCCCACCAGGGCCGAAGTAACCCGGCGTCCGCTCTTCCTTGGCCTGAGCCGCCAGACGGTATCCTGAATGGTGGTGTGTTTTTCGGGTCCCCAAAAACCGCCGGAATATTTGGGGCCGTCACCCGGTTGAGTCAGGTGGCTGCCCCAAA
Source organism: Arthrobacter sp. CJ23 (assembly GCF_024741795.1). Lineage (NCBI taxonomy): Bacteria > Bacillati > Actinomycetota > Actinomycetes > Micrococcales > Micrococcaceae > Arthrobacter > Arthrobacter sp. CJ23. Next base: position 4,612,783 of record NZ_CP102950.1, read on the forward strand.
GGCAGCAGCATCGACCAAGGAAGAGGTTCACCGCCAAGTGAGCATTGCAGAAAACAGCGCATCGCAGGTGCGGGACGTCATCATTGTAGGTTCTGGCCCGGCCGGCTACACCGCCGCCGTGTACACCGCCCGAGCTAACATGAACCCCCTGCTTATTGCTGGTTCTGTCACCGCCGGTGGCGAACTGATGAACACCACGGACGTCGAGAACTACCCTGGCTTCCCGGACGGCATTCTGGGCCCGGACCTCATGGAAAACTTCGAGAAGCAGGCAGTCCGCTTCGGCACGGAGATCCAGTTCGAGGACGTTACCGAGCTGGACCTCGACGGCGACATCAAGACTGTCACCATCGCCACGGGGGAGAAGTTCCAGGCCCGCGCCATCATCCTCTCCACAGGCTCCGCCTACCGCGAGCTCGGCCTTGAGAACGAAAAGCGCCTTTCCGGCCACGGCGTTAGCTGGTGTGCAACCTGCGACGGTTTCTTCTTCAAGGACCAGGACATCGCGGTCATCGGTGGCGGCGACTCCGCCATGGAAGAGGCACTCTTCCTCACCAAGTTCGCCAAGTCCGTCACGGTCATCCACCGTCGCGATGCTCTCAAGGCTTCCAAGATCATGGGCGACCGCGCCCAGGCACACGAGAAGATCAACTTCATCTGGAACACCGGTGTTGAGGATGTTCTTGGCGGCGACAAGGTAACCGGCCTCAAGCTCAAGAACCTGGTTGACGGCACCGAGTCTGAACTCCCCGTCACCGGCGTCTTCGTTGCTATCGGCAACGATCCCCGCACGGAGCTCGTGAAGGGCAAGCTGGACCTGACCCCGGAAGGCACCATCGCCGTCGAGGGTCGCAGCTCGCGCACCACCATCAAGGGCGTCTTTGCCGCCGGTGACGTTGTCGACCCCACGTACCGCCAGGCCATCACGGCTTCCGGTTCCGGTTGTGTTGCGGCGCTGGACGTGGAGCACTACCTCGCAGACCTGCACGCATAAGCGGCACAAGCAATTCACTAGAAGGGAAAGTCAAACATGAGCAACGCCAAAGACGTTACCGACGCAAGCTTCAGCACCGACGTTCTGGCCGCTGACAAGCCGGTCATCGTGGATTTCTGGGCCGAATGGTGCGGCCCGTGCCGCAAGCTGGGTCCGATTCTGGACGAGATCTCCGTCGAGTACGGTGACAAGGTGAACGTCGTCAAGGTCAACGTTGATGACAACCCCGCCATTGCCGCCGAGTACGGCATCACCTCCATCCCGGCCGTTTACCTGTTCAACGGGGGAGAAGTGAAGAACACCGTCATCGGTGCCAAGCCGAAGCAGTTCTTCGAGAAGGAATTCGCGGACGTTCTGTCCTAGTTCCTCTCAGTACGCGTTTTTCGGTAGCCGTTTCGCGGGTGCCGCTCGGAAAGCCGGTGGTTGCCGCTCCTTTGGGAGTGTGCAGACCACCGGCTTTCTTGGTTTTTGGACCATTCATGGATATTGAACCCTTTTGGGTTTTGTAGTTGCGTCTGGTTTCCAGGAACCGTTTCTCTGTTGCCCTGCTACTTTTGCCTACCTGGGGTAGGGCGAAGTTTGCAGCGTCCGGGGGTAGGGCGAAGTTTGCAGCGTCCGGGGCGGTTGGTGCCTCTCCACGGCATTTTCATGTTTCACGTGAATCAGTTCCCGTGGGGTCTGGATCATCAGCTGCCTGGCGAGGGACAGGCCTCCGTGATCTCTCACGACTTCATGGACACTTCACGTTTCGGTGCTTCGTGCACACATCCTTGCTCAGCTCCGGCGGCCTTTCTGGTAGGTCATTTTCGTTTCCTTTGTCCCGGCATGGTTGCCGGCCTTGCATGCATCAGAACTCCACCGGCGCGCGTGGCGTTTGATGACCGTGCTGACGACCGCATCGCGGACTGGGGCATTTCGACGGTGGGCTGGGGCATTTCGTCGATGGGCTGGAGGAACCCGCACCCGGCCACGCATTCATCTTCAATGCGGGATTCGTGAGACGTACTGACCATAAGGTCTTGAGGGATGTGTTGCCCTGGATCATTGCCCTCCGGTTGTGGCCACATTCTCGGATGGCATGATTCCGTCGGGCTGAGGCTGACCAGGCGAGGCGGTCAGAATTCCTACGTGAGCGTGTCAGCATCGGACGTAAGAGCAAGGCCCGGGGGGAGGGATGACTGCTGCAAGCTGGTGAAGGCCTACTCCGAGAGACCTTCCGCATCCACCGGCACCCATGGAAGGCCTTCACTCTGCCGCGTGGATTGCAGGCCCTTGGGCTGGACCCTGCTCCAGGCCTTGGCCCACGGTTTCCGCGCGGTGCGTGCCGCCTGCGGTGCTTCGGCAGTGAGCCGTCATCACCTGTGCGGGGGAGCTCGTCTGCTTGACCGTGACTTCATCGGCCAGTGCCGCGGCGTATGCCAAGTTGCGGGCCGCGCATGGAACGTCCAAACATTCCACGTGTCCATTCTGAATCCAAGCACGACTGGTCCGCCTGTATCGACCTTCGCTCCCTAACGTGACTCCGAAGGATAATGCTTCCTGGCAGGCTGCCACGGCTAACCAACGCGTCCGAGGCGTCTCTGCATTCGAGTGCGGCTTGCTGTCTTGTTCCACGTGAAACATCACCATCGTAGGGAGAGGATGACACTACGCCTAGGCATCCCAGCTCCACCTTCTGACCACGGTCCACAGCCGCCGACGGGCGCCGAACCGTTTCGATTCCTCGGCTCAATTCGTCGCCGCAGCTCATTGCCGGTTGAAGCGCTGCGCAGGAAGAAGCGGGGAAGGCGACTCAGGTGACTCCAAAGGAAGGCACGGCTCCCTGCAAATACCACGGCAGCTTGCCTGCAGGACCGTCCGACAGCGGAGGATCAGCCGCTGGCTCGGACTGTCACCGGGCAGAGCTGTCCACGAATCCAGGGTCCGTACACTCGATTCGTTCCGGGCTGGTGGCCGCCGCGGCATAGGGATAGGTGCCGGAGGGTACTCCCGCCGATGGCATTCCGAGCAGTTCGGGGCAGCCGATTCAATGATGTACGGAGCCTCCCGAACAGCAACCACTCCCGCCCATGCTGACGCAACTACCGCCGGCTCCTCGGGTGAACGCCAAGGCAGAGGTAGCGGCAGGATTGAACAATGCCACGGCACACTGGGACGTCGGCTGGCGTTCCAACCCCTTTACGTCGTCCATCAGGACGCGGGAACTCTAGTCCGGCCCTGGTGAACGGCTGCAGTCGCCACATGCCGCACATCAGTCGGGGTGTCACCAGCAACCGCCGGACCGGGCCGCGCCGACTGCGTCTAGGCCTCAGTTCTCCTCCAGGCGGTCAGGCTGCGCGTTTGGGTGTTTCACGTGAAACGTGAGCACAGCGTGGTATCCGTTTCACGTGAAACATTCACTCACCCGTGAACGTCACCTGTTGAACCCGCGGCAGGCGAAGCGCGGTCAGGCGCTGTGACGCCTGTCTGCCCTTTTGGCCCGTTTCACGTGAAACATCTCCAGAGAGTAGCCACTGCCCCTGGCGCTGATACCTACTTCTCTTTGCCAAGAGGCATTGGTGAGCGGCTCCCGGCTTTTGGTTCCGGGGCCGTTCATCGCGTGCCGGCCGGTGGTGGTGGGGGTGTTGGCTGGACTCGTCTGGACTGCAGTGTCTGGCTGATGATCGCGGGTTGGTTGCCGCATGACGATGCGTTCGGCTGGAGCGTGTCTGCGTCCAAAGGCCGAGTGCGGTCGGTCTGGCCCGTCTGTTCCCAGCCGAATCTCGAGTTGGCTCCATGTGCTGCCATCACACTGTCCGCAACACACGGGGGCGCGTTCGTGTCAGGCCGCGTTCATGCGTTGTCCTTGCCGAAGCGGGGTGGCCAGTGACCAGCACCAGCCGGCGAGCTCAAGGACGATCACGGTGTTCGCCGTGACGGACCTCTTCCTGCGGGCATCGAACTGTTCCCATCTGTAGTGGATCCGGTGCGTGCCTTCCAGGTCACGGGTACGGGTTGCCGGGCGACAAGGTCGAACTGGCGCAACAGCCGTTCCCCCGGGCGGGAGTATGGGCGTTGGTGCTGCGGGGCGGCTTTGACCAGGAGTTTGCGGGCATGGCTGTTCGCGGCTTTCGTGATCGGGCCTGGTGCCGGGACTGGCCGGAGGAGATGTCGCTGGGCACCAGGCCGAGGTAAGGAACCGATGGTGAAGCCGTGAAACGCGTCCGGTCCCCGATCTCCACGGCCAGCCCGCACGCGCGGTTGTGATTTGGATGCCGCGCGTAGGCACATCAAGGCGTCAATCACCGGGCCGTAGCGGCACTCCGCGGACGTGGCGGCAACCTGCTTGTCGATCCGTGCCAGGTGCCGGCTAGGACTTCGGCCCGCTTCACCTCGGCCTCGTAGATGAACTGCAGCGCCGGTTCCTCAAGCGTTGGCAGTGCAGCCACAAGCCATGTTCCGTCGTCCACCTGGTCTCCTTGGGATAGCGGATGCCGTGGCGCTGCAGGATGGCATTCACCTGCTGGCGGGCGTGCGCGAGGCCCTTGGCCGTGCCGGAGAGCAGCCGGGACAGATCCCACGGGGCTTCTTCGTGCGAGTCCGGGATTCGCACCTCTGTGAAAGAGCCGACCGCGGGCATCTCGGACAGCACCCGGGCGTCCCGCTTGTCGGTCCTGATCCGGTCCTCGGGCCCGCGGGAGTTTTCGAGGAGGCCGCAACCACGTAGTTGATGCCGGGTGCCTGCAGGCACCGGGCGAGAACCATTCCGGTGGCGCCGGCTTCGTAGATTCCTTGTCGGGCGGGGTGAACCGGTGGATCCCCTCCAGCACCACGGCCGGGTCGGAGGACATCGCATGGGTGCTGACTTCACCGGCGTCCGGGTTCAGTGCACGGCAAACGACGTTGACCGTGTGAACATCCCGCCCAATGAAGATATGTTCACCCACGGCCGGAGTCTGGTTGCCCCTCCAAATACGCACCGATCTCCACAGCCACACTGTCCCACTCATGGCCCACGACTCACGCCCCACGCCCCACGCCGACAGCCTCGCCTCACCCAAGTCCGTCGTCCACGTCACCTCACCCAACTCCGTCGTCCACGTCGTCAATCCCATCCACGCCCCATATGTTTCACGTGAAACAGGCAGGTCCAGCTTCTACGTCCAGTCCAGGGCGCTTGCTTCCGCTAGCGGCCTCTACCGACCGCTTCTCGGTCCCGGCTTGCCCGCACAACCGAGTCCGATCCGGCCACTCCGGCGGAGTTGGCCACGTGTATTTTCTGGACGCTGGCACACAGGCGCCAGACAGCCAGGCGCCGGCGCCTGGGCGTCAGGGACACGTTGACCCCGGCACCGGCAGGCCCAAGCCACGCGCTCTCCTGGATCTCCGGACGCGCTGCTGATTTGAGACCAACCCAGTCAGCGTGGGCACAGAGAAGCGTGCAACGGCGCCAGCCCCTGGCCACCACGGAGGTGCCTTGTGAAAGGCTACCGAGTCGGCTGGATCCATCTGGTGGCGCTGACTGGTGAGCACAGGCGACCCGTACCGCCTCCCTCGACAGGGTCTGGAATGTGGCGTGAGTGTTCGGTCCTCCACACCGCTTGATCCGATCGCAGGCAACAACTGATGTACTCCGATGCCCTTCGACAGCCAAGTAGCTGACACTGCGTTTCCTTGGTGCTGCTCCTTCGAACTTTCGAATTCCTTGCCCTCTACCCTCGCAGCCATGCCAGCCTAGGACGACTGGAGGCCGGGACGGGGACGGGACCGGGCCATGCAGTCACACTCCTTGCCAGCCGTGGACGATGGCCTCAAATCAACAGAGGCATTCCTGGACTTGCTGTGCACATACCAATCGTTCCGGCCAGCAGCCAAGGCCCGAACATTTTGGGGTACCTCCCGGATCCGGGGAGGCGATTGCTGGTCTCAACTTCGACGGGCAAGGCTCCGTCCCCCCCCCCCCCGGAAGGGATCAACCCTGGACAAACACACGGACATGGCCCCTTGCCATTGTCCTTGCACCGTACAGGACTCGCTCTCGCTCTCGCGTTGAGTATCCGCCCAGTCCTCCCATGCTCTCCCAAACGCGAGCACGAACACTTGCAGGTCCACGTCCGGATCTACTCACGACGGAACTGCAGCTAGTGCCGGCAGCCGACATGGGCGGCTACACCCTTCCATGGAGACCGGACACGCCGACAGTGCTTCAGATGGACCTAGTTCACGTGATGCTGAACCGGGCCTACGGTTGATGCCACCCAGTGAGTCGATCCCGGATTCACAGCAAGGACGATGCATCGCCAGCTGTACGTCCAGCATGCTCTCTCAAATTGGCTTAGTAATGCACAGGACCCACTTGAGATATTCACAATGTTATCCACAGGACTATCCACCGGGACCAAGATCGGGCCAGGGACCCTGGTTCGCAGCTTAGATCGCCGAAGCCCCACTCGACGCCAAGCGTTCGATGGCAGCGGGACTACGACGGTTGATCTGAGTACGCATAGGAATCCCCTGAAATAGCTAGGGTTCCATGTCAAGCGACACCAGAATCTCCGAGTCAGCGGGGCGGCTGTCTTCGTTTCACGTGAAACACTCCTATGACCACCAGAGACCCACCAGGGGGCGGCGGCGAACCTGATGCAACGGGGGGCGTTAGTCACCCCACTTCTCCATAGAGTTTTCCCCAAAGTTATCCACAGGCATATCCACTGCCGTATTCTGCGTTACCCACAGGTCCCGGTCGATACCAGGAGGCGCAAAGAAGATGAGCAGTGCGCTTTGGGTCTTCATTACTCCCATCCGTTTCACGTGAAACATTGCCGCACCGCCGACTGACCTAGCCAGCGTGGAGCCAAGATTCGGACCGCGCTCATCCGAATCCGACCCGACGAGTGAATCTGCCGACCCGGCCCAACTCAAACCAGCCCTGGGATTCGATGGCCACGCTCTTGGCGACAGCGCAGGACGTGCCTAATGTCCCGACAGTGGTGATGGCAGAACCCAGCAATGGACGATGTCACTGCCACCGCTGCCGACACGGCTGCCCTAGTCAAAGCCCTCCTAACTCCAAGGGCTCGCACTACGGCTGATAGCTCGGAGCCGCAAACTGTCGTCGGTGGACTGCCCGGGTGAGGGCACGGGCATGGGACCCAGAACGCCGCTGTGGCGCGATCCGTTCCAAACGGATTCTCCTTGCGGCCAAGTGGGGTGCCAGCTCACCTAGAGGCACCGAAGCTAGATGCTCCGACGGAGCCTCCGGCTGCCATCCAGGCGCCTGATCGAGCGGGGCTGGCACAAGGATCGAGCGCCCTATCGGCAGCGGGTGACTGTCGACGGTGACTGCTCTGTGGACGCCAGCAGCTCCGGCGCCGGCCAGGGGTCGACACGTCAGGGGGGACCGAGTAGGACGCAGCCTCCGGAACTCTCCTTCAGGAGCTCTTCCACGGGTGAGACTCAGCCATTATCGGAAGCTTCAACACTTCAAGCATTGGAGTCAGAGGTATCGAGTTGGTCAAGCCATGAGTTTACTCGCCAGAAGCCAGGGCCTCAGGGGGCCTGGGGACAGCACAGTTGTATGGTCCGAGGGGCCTGCGCGAACCCCGCGGCGGATACCTCCCGTCCAGCAGAGCGCACACGACGGACGCCGATGGTTCCGTCGGCCCCAATGAAACGTTCAGCCCTCCAACGTAGTGGGATGGTTCATGCGTTCCCTCCGTGGCCTTCCATCCTTGGGGCGGCGAGGGCTGGACATGGCATCCGTGGATAGGGACGGAGAAGGCATGCGGAATAGCTCATGCCTGTTTCACGTGAAACAGAACGCGCAGTGGCCCGCTGGAAGGCAGGGGATCCAGCTTGCTTGCACCAGGCCGGAGCGTCCGAGGAATCTCCTCGGGAGGCCACCAAGGCGTATGCCAATTCTCTTGCCTGCCCCATACCCGCGCCACGGCGGTGACAGTGTCAGGGCCGTACTGGTGCCAGCGGCACGCCTGTATCGGGTCCGGACTGTACTGGCCGTGCCAGAGGAACGGCCCTTGGGGCACACTGCCTAGCTCAGTGCTATGTTTCACGTGAAACACGGCTGCCGGTGAATCGACATGCCAAGACGCAGCGCTGGACGGCACGGAAACCCACGGAAGCTCAGTGTCGACGTGGACCGAAACTCACAGTGGGATGTGCGCTCTTTGAGGTGTGCCATGCGGATATCAACACTGCCCGCCGTGACCTTCCCTGTCGCATGGATCCAGCAGCGCTGACGAACACGCGCAGGAGCAACAAATTCCCGGAGCCCCATGGCCAGTGAGTCAAAGGGGCGGCTTCGTCCCAGGTGCAGGGCCCCCTACGGGCGCAGAGGAGCCCCGGACTCCGGACAGGTGCTACCGAACACCAAACAAGGAGAGCATGTGCGCGACCATTGGCCTGCACTGGGAACAACGTTCGGCCCAGGAGGCTCTCTTTGGGGCAGCTTCGGCCTACCCAGGAATTCAAGTCCCGGGGAACCCGAGGACTCCAACGACCATGAGTACGGGAGAAGGACCATGTTCCACGTGAAACAAGGGCATCCGTAGTGCGGCCGCGGTCGGATTCTGAATCTGGACGTGCCATAGGCGGCTTGTAACTGGGCCCTGCGGCACACGGCAATCATCCCTCGGCAGCCCTATCAGGAATCCATCCACTGCCGATTCCGTCCGCCCATCCTTGCTTGCTCTGGCTCCACGCATACTCACGGGATGCCAGAGCCAGGGGAAAGGGGGAAGTACTCTCCGGACGGAGGAGTGGTCGCAACTGCGCAGCGAGGTAGGCGCAGTGCCGCTGATCCCCGGCCTGGCAAAAGGGCTTCTGCTGCCAAAAACTGGCGAGGCCGCCACGTCCAGGCAAGGTGCCAACCGCATGTGATCTTGCAGAGTCCACGCAACTTCCGGACCAACGCAATCCTTCTGCGCCGGGACAAGGTGCCGTTTCACGTGAAACATCCGCCTCGTGGGAGACGGATGTGCCCGCAAATAGAAGAGCCAAGCCACTAGCGCAGCGTGCACGGCCAAGGCCCGATATGAAGGAATCGCCAGTCCTGCCCAATCAGCAAGCGGCAAAAGCAGCAAGCGTCAACACAGGAGCGGCCAACACGGGACCACCCAGACGGGATCACCCAAACAAAAAGATGGGGCCTGCCTCAAGGAAGCAAACCCCATCCAGTGGAAAATCGATCGTTAGCCCTCGGCCCCGGGACTCAGAACATCCATGATCCGGTTGAGATCCTCAACGCTGGCGAATTCGATGCTGACCCGCCCCTTCCGGGCACCGAGCGTGATCTTCACACTGGTGTCCAGACGGTCGGACAGGGACGAGGCCAGGTAGTCCAGGCGTTCGTGGCGGGCGTTGGGGCGCGGGATGCTGTTCTTGGCCGGAGCCACAGGATCCTGGTAAAGAGTGACGGCTTCCTCGGTGGCCCTGACGGACATGCCTTCAGCAACGATCTTCTGGGCAAGCCGCTCCATGGCCGCAGCGTCTGGCAATGCCAGCAGGGCACGCGCATGCCCCGCGGACAGCACGTTCGCGGCAACCCGGCGCTGAACCAGCGGGGGGAGCTTCAGCAGGCGAAGCGTGTTGGTGACCTGGGGCCGGGAGCGGCCGATCCTGTCGGCCAGCTGCTCGTGCGTGGTGCCGAAGTCCTCCAGAAGCTGCTGGTACGCGGCAGCTTCTTCCAAGGGGTTCAGCTGGCTGCGGTGAAGGTTCTCAAGGAGGGCGTCGCGCAGGAGGTCGTCATCCGTGGTGTCACGGACAATTGCCGGGATGGTGTCGAGCCCAGCGGCCTGAACTGCACGCCACCGGCGTTCACCCATGACCAATTCATATGGTTCTCCACCCTTTTCGGTTGAAGTACGCACCACAATTGGCTGGAGGACGCCGATTTCCTTGACCGAGTGCACAAGCTCAGCCATGTCGTCTTCATCGAAGACGCTACGGGGCTGCTTGCGGTTCGGGTGGATGTCGGTGACCGCGATTTCAGCGAACCGGGCGCCAGGTACTTCAACCAGCTCAACCTGGGGTACCGAAACAGCTTCCGGCGCCTCTACGTCAACCTTGCCGGCAGCGGAGCCAGCGGCAGCCGCCTTCGCGGCCGGCACCTTCACAGCACCAGCCCTTGCCGGGGCCTTCGCCGCAGCGCTCTTGCCTGCCACGGTCTTCGCAGGCGCTTTCGCAGGGGTCTTGCCGTTTCCCGATTCCGCAACAGCAGGCTCCACTACGGCTGGGGACTCAACCTCAACAGATTCAGCAGGTGCTGCCGGAGTCTTGCGGGCTTCCGGGAAGAACAGGTCCACTGGGCGGCTGGACACTGCGCTGGCGCCAACTGCTCCGGTCGCGGGGGAACTCGGAATGAGAGCCCCAAGACCCCTGCCCAGGCCTCGTCGCTTTTCGCTCATTGATACATCCCTCCGATGGAATAGCCGGGCACGGACCGGCCAAGGCTGTTGCAGTGTTTCAAAGATTCTAGCGTTCAGCGATTTCCGCGGCGGCTTCCATGTAGGACAGGGCCCCACTGGACGACGGGTCGTAGGTCATGACTGTCTGCTGGTAACTGGGGGCTTCGGAGATCCGCACGGAGCGGGGTACAACAGCGCCCAGGACCTGCTCGGGGAAATGGAGACGCACTTCCGAGGCCACCTGGGCAGCCAGGTTGGTGCGGCCGTCGTACATTGTCAGAAGAATCGTGGAGACCACCAGATCGGCGTTCAGGTGCTTCTGGATCATCTCGATGTTCTTCAGCAGCTGGCTGAGGCCCTCCAGGGCGTAGTACTCGCACTGGATGGGGATCAGCACTTCGCTGGCTGCGCAGAAGGCGTTGACCGTCAACAGGCCAAGGCTGGGAGGGCAGTCGATGAAGATGAAGTCGAGGCGGGCCTCGCCGGCCTTCTCGCGTTCCTTGGCGTAGACGTCAATTGCACGGCGGAGGCGCTGCTCACGGGCGACCAGGGAGACCAGCTCAATCTCGGCACCGGCCAGATGGATTGTCGCAGGGGCGCAGATGAGGTTCGGGATATCCGGGCACGGCGCTACAACGTCCTTCAGCGGCAGGTCGTTGATGAGGACGTCGTAGATGCTGTCGACGTCGGCGTGGTGCTCGATGCCCAGAGCCGTGGACGCGTTGCCTTGAGGGTCGATGTCGATGACCATCACATTGAGGCCGGCGGATGCCAGGGCCGCAGCGATGTTCACCGTGGTGGTCGTCTTGCCGACGCCGCCCTTCTGGTTCGAGACCGTGAAGATGCGGGTCCGCTCGGGCTTGGGGAGCTCCCGGCCCACCAGCCGTTCGCGGCGGCGGGTCTCGTTGGCGAGCTGCCGAGCGATGGGGCTGGAGTCGTCGATCGAGTCCATGACGTCGTCGGGAATCAAGGTTTCACGTGAAACAGCCAGGTTTGCAACCGAATTCGGGCGCAGGATGGCAGACTGCAGGGACGCCGAGGGCACCGCCATTGCCCGCGCGGACCCCAAAGACATAAACGGCGGGATCCGCTGCGTGGAGGTTTCACTACTGCCCACTGGTCACACTCTCACTCTCATTCGGCTCTTGCTGCCGTGCACTAGCCTAACCGCTTACCCGCGGACACGCGGGAAACCGAGCTGGATCTAGGCACGCTTTCCGGGCTTGTTGACGATGATCCTCACCACTGTGGTGGGTTCCTCCAAAAGCTCCTGTCCACAAACCACAACCGAGGTTTCCACCCCGCCCAGTTTGCGGATGGTCTTGGCCGCCTTCTCGATTTCCTCTGCCGCGCTGCGGCCCTTGATGGCCACAACTTCGCCCTTGCCGCCGAGCAGCGGAATCGTCAGCCCGGCCAGGTTGGTCAGGGCCGACACGGCCCGCGCCGTGACAACATCCGCCTCGACCATGCCGACGGCCAGCTCAGCGCGGGTGCGCATGATGGTGACGTTGTCCAGGCCGAGGTCGTCCACCACTTCCTGGAGCCAGATGACCCGGCGCTCGAGCGGCTCGATGAGAGTGAGTTCCAGGTCGGGGCGGGCAATCGCCAGGCAGAGGCCCGGCAGGCCGGCGCCGGATCCGACGTCGGCCACGCGGCTGCCCTCGGCGATCGCCGACTCGATGACTGCGCAGTTGAGCACATGCCGGCTCCACAGCCGTGGAACCTCGCGGGGGCCGATAAGCCCGCGCTCGGTTCCGGACGTGGCCAGGTGTTCTACATACCGCTGGGCCAGGCCCAGGCGGTCCCCAAAGATCTTTTCTGCTGCCTGCAGCTCAGCTGCGGTGATTTCAACCATGATCCGTTAGTCGGCCGAAACCACGATGTGGCGGCCGGCGCCTTCGCCTTCGGACTCGGAGACGAATCCGAGGTCGGCGACGGCGTCGTGAACGATCTTGCGCTCGTAGGCGCTCATCGGTTCGAGGGCAACGGCGGCGCCGCTTTCCTTGACCTTGGCGACGGCGTCCTCGGCGATCTGCTGCAGCACACCTGCGCGTTCCTTGCGGTAGCCGTTGATGTCCAGCACCAGGCGTGAGCGGTTCTCGGTGGCCGAGAGAACGGACAGGCGGGCCAGCTCCTGGAGGGCTTCCAGAACTTCGCCGTCGCGTCCTACCAAGCTGTCCAGGGCAGCGGACTCTTCGTCGGTGCCGATGGAGATGTAGGTGCGGCCGTTGCGGACCTCAATGTCGATGTCGCCGTCGATGTCGGCGATGTCCAGCAGTTCCTCGAGGTAGTCCGCGGCGATGTCGCCTTCCTCTTCCAGGCGGCTGGCGCCCTTGGAGGTTCCGGTGGTCTCTTCCTCGGTGCCTTCTTGGTCTTCGATGACCTCGGCCGATACTTCTTCGGTGCTCTCAGCAGACATTACTTCTTCTTCCTGTTCTTGCGTTGGGGCTGGGTGCGCTGAACCTTGGTTTCAGCCACGACGGCCGTGGCGGCCTCGTCGTCGGCCTTCTTGGCGCCCAGAAGCGGAATGGCCGGCAGGCCCTTGGCGGCACGGCGGTCTGCCAGTGCCTTGGCGGCGGGGGAGCCGGGGGTCGGCATGCGCCGGATGACGAAGAACTGCTGTCCCATGGTCCACAGGTTGGTGGTGGTCCAGTAGATGAGGACACCGATGGGGAAGTTGATGCCACCGATGCCGAACACGAGCGGCAGGATGTAGAGCATCATCTTCTGCTGGCGCATGAAGGGGCTGGCCATGGCCTCTTCGGACATGTTCTTGGCCATGATCTGCTTCTGCGTGATGAACTGCGAGGCAGTCATGGCGAGGATCATGACGATCGAGAGGATCCAGACGGCGGTTACGTTGCCGCCTTCGGGCGTGCCGTGAAGCAGGGTTGCGGAGAGCGGGGCGCCGAAGATGCTCGACTCGTCGAACTGGACTACCTGGTCGTGGCTCATCGCCCCGATGCCGATGCCCTTGTCACGCGCGGCGGTGACGCCGGACAGCACCTGGAACAGGGCGAAGAAGAACGGCATCTGGATCAGCATGGGCAGGCACGCGGAGAACGGGTTGGTGCCGTGCTTCTTGTACAGCGCCATCTGTTCCTGCGCCATGGCCTGGCGGGACAGCTGGTCGGTCTTGCCCTTGTACTTCTCCTGAAGCTTCTTCAGGTCAGGCTGCAGCAGCTGCATGCCGCGCTGGGCCTTGATCTGCTTGACGAACACCGGGATCAGGGCGGCACGGATCACCAGCACCAGCCCGATGATGGACAGAGTCCAGGTCCAGCCGTTGGCTGCAGGCAGACCGATGAAGCTCAGACCGTCATGGAAGCCAACCATGATGATTGACACCAGCCACTTGAACGGAAACATGATTGTTTCAAAGAAGTCCATACGATATCCCTATTTCGTCAGGCCGCTGAGCGGCCTTCTTCATCAGTCTGAGCAGCCAGGAACAGGTCCGGATTGTTCAGTACAACAATTGTGGGGGTCTTGCCCTCGGGCCAGTGGCGGTGTCCGGCGGGGACGTGGTCCACGCCGCCGGAGTTCCAAGGGTGGCATTTGGCGAGCCTCTTGGCTGCGAGCCAGCTTCCCTTCACGGCGCCGTGCACCGTCACTGCTTCAAGGGCGTAGGCCGAGCAGGAGGGAAAGAAACGGCAGACCTGGCCGTACAGGGGCGAAACGACCTTGCGGTACGTCTTCAGCAGAAGAATGAGGATGTTGCGCGGAAGGTCCCAGAGGAAGCCGCCGATGATTTTGGGCATGCCAACGGAAGGAACGACGGCGGTGCTTACGTCATGCACGCGGTGTCCCTTCCGTAGTGGTGCCGTGGTTGTCCGGCGCAGTGCTGCGCGGAACGGATCCGTGCAAACGCTTCGTCGTCACTGCCAGGGCGGCGTTGTAGTCAGAGAGCAGCTGCTCCCAACTTGCAGTTGCAGCGGCAGGCAGAGCCCGGACCACGACCGCAAGGCCGGTTCCATGCTCGTGCAATGACATTGCACCTGCTTCCCTCAGTCTCCTCTTAACGAGGTTCCTGGTCACAGCGTTCCCGACGGCTTTGGAGACAATGAAGCCGATTCGACTCGGCTCCGCGGCACCGATAGGTGCCGTATATAACACTAAGTTCCGGCGTCCATTGCGGACGCCGGAACGTACAGTTGTTGAAAAGTCGGTAGACGTCCGCAGACGGTTAGAGGTGGCTAGCACCGTCGAACCCGCATAAGGACCCTGCTCGACAAGTCAGTTATTTACGCCGACAGTTCGACGCGGCCCTTGCCACGGCGGGCAGCCAGGATGGCGCGGCCGGCACGGGTGCGCATACGAAGGCGGAAGCCATGCTTCTTTGCCCGACGGCGGTTATTCGGCTGAAAAGTCCGCTTGCTCACGTTAGTTACTCCAGTGGATCAAAGGTGCGCCCACCCGATCAAAAGGGGAAGAACTGGCCGACGCTGAGTTTTGTATATGTCTGCTGACGCGGCACTCCGCACGCTGGGCGCAAGGAGATACAACTGGTCACAAAAGCGGACACAAAGGACTTCACAACGTTAGGGCAAAAATGCCCTCCCAGTCAAACCGGGAGCCCCGGGGCCGGCTGTCCACAACTGTGTCTAAGCAGAGGCCGGCGCCTGTGGATGAAGTGGCTCACAGGCCCGGTTTCAGAACCACAACCGTGTAATTATCCACAAGCAACTTCCCAGCTATCTTCTGGCGATTCCATCCCCTAGAGTGTCTCAGTAGCCCGTTGTCCACGCGCTGTGTATAACTCTGTGGATTAGTCCCGGAATCCAGGCCCTGCAGTGGACTCGTCGGCTGCCAGCAACGCAGGCAAGCAAGCATTTAGGAACCCATTG